>DATKZQ010000101.1:0-41783 GCA_035527895.1 Desulfatiglandales bacterium | reverse complement strand
CACTCACTTAGCAGGCGAGCGCCTTAAGCCAACTCGGCCATCTCTCCGCATTATGACGGAGGGAGTAGGATTCGAACCCACGGTCCCTTTCGGGACAACGGTTTTCAAGACCGCCTCCTTCGACCACTCGGACATCCCTCCCTGGCCTTTCCTATAGCATAGTATCCAAATACCGTCAAAAATTTTTCCTCTTGCCCCGATCCCCTGTGATTCCAGTTTCTCGAATCAGTTCGTGGTAAGTTTTAGGCTCGCCTGGTTGCTCTATGCTATTCCACCATTTTTATTGATTTTACAGATTCTTGTGTATAAAAATACCTGGAGCCACTGTTAAATCCCAGAAACCTTTAGGCCTGAGGACTGAGCCTTGAGAAGCTTCTATCCCCTTGCTTTGCCGTTAGGGCAAAGCGCGGACCTGTGCTCTGATATACGGTCGCCTCTCATGCCTTGCTCCTGGAAATATTATAACATATTGCTTTTACAGGTAACTTTATCTTTCATATCCAGGGAAAGTACCGCTTCACAAGGCCAAAGCTAGGCTCGTTGCCACTGAAAAGCCCACAGAGGCCGGCATGAGCGGGAACTAAAAAGGTCAGTACAAGAACAAAGTACGATGCATTTAAAACCCTTGAAATGGTATAAGAAGCTGGCCACGAAGAAAGGCCGTCTTGAATCCGGGGCCTTTCTCGTAGAAGGCGAGAGGGCCATCCGGCAGATCATCACCGTCAATCCTGATAAGGTGCTTGAGATAATAACCACAAGCGAGCTAACTCCTCCTTTTCAGGCCTTTCCCGTCAGATTCGCGAGCGATAGTCAGTTTCGCTCTCTCTGCCTCACCAAGACGCCACAAGGTCCGATTGCCGTCATCCGGCTCAACCCTGAAACCTACTCTGACCAACTGCCCGGCACTTTGGGGGCTAAGGTCCTATTGCTCGAAGATATTCAGGACCCCGGGAACGTCGGCGCCCTTATACGCACTGCTGCGGCCTTTGACTTTTCCGGTATCATTCTCGCCGAGAAGTGCGCCGACCCCCTGTCTCCGAAATGCGTTCAATCAAGTGCCGGTTCGGTCTTGTCCGTTTGGCTTAGGAAAACTGCTCGCTACCTTGACCTTGCAGAATCACTGAAGAAAAAAGGGTATTACCTCGTGGCGGCAGATCTTGACGGGGCGGAAGATGCATCAATTCTGAGCTCGCGAGAAAAGCTCCTGCTCGCACTGGGCAATGAGGCTTGCGGGCTCTCGGAATCACTGCTTCTCACGGCTGACCATCAACTGAAGATACCCATCAACCGGAAGAACGCGGAATCTCTGAATGTGGCTGCCTGCGGTGCGATCTGCATGTATTTGAGCTCGCAGAGATGCTGACGTTGTTATCCCTTGCTCAGGAGCCGATAGCCCCGATCGGAAGCAGATGACGTTACTGGGTTTTCGCCTTACAACCTGCATGAATACTTCATTCATCTTCCGCTGATTACGGCAATGACAATGACATAGGTTTGAATAATGAATGAACCAACCATAAAAGAGCTCAGGCAGGCTGCTGAGCGAATTAGGTTTTATACGCATCGCACTCCTGTTTTGACCTGTACCGGCATCAACCGAATGTGCGACGGGGAGATTTTCTTCAAGTGCAAAAACTTTCAGAAGGCCGGCGCCTTTAAGATCCGGGGGGCAACCAATGCGGTGTTTTGCCTTGAACAAAAGGACGCTTTGCAGGGCGTAGCAACCCACTCATCGGGCAATCACGGGGCTGCTCTGGCCCTCGCTGCCACCTGGCGCGGAATTAAGGCTTACGTGGTAATGCCGGAAAACGCCCCCGAGGTAAAACAACATGCCGTGACCGAATACGGTGCTGAGATCATCTTCTGTAAACCAACCCTTGAGGCTTGTGAGGAGACCCTAGCCGGTGTTGTTACCCGCACCGGGGCTGCCTTTATTCACCCTTATAACGATTATCGAGTCATCTGCGGCCAGGGAACTGCTGCCTTGGAACTCTGTGAAGACATGCCCGACATGGACATGGTAATGACACCGGTTGGTGGAGGCGGGTTATTGAGCGGAACTGCTCTTGCAGTTTCCGCCCTTTCACCGAATACCCAAATCATTGGAGCTGAACCCGAGAAGGCCGACGATGCGTATCGTTCTTTCCATGCTGGAAGAATTATTCCTGCGGACAACCCCGCGACCATAGCGGACCGGCTCCGGACCTCCCTTGGTAGCCTCACCTTTCCAATCGTCAGAAAACGCGTGAAAGATATACTTACGGTGAGCGAAGATGACATCATATCCGCAATGCGCCTCATCTGGGAGCGAATGAAAATCGTCGTGGAGCCCTCGGCGGCGGTGCCCCTCGGGGCTCTGTTGACAAGAACCCGTCAGTTCTCCGGGAAACGGATTGGGATCATCCTTTCGGGGGGAAACGTGGACCTAGGGCGCCTTCCATGGATTGACAAAAGAGGATAAAGATACCATATTCAAGGGTTCTTCGTGCCCGGGCAGTCCCTTGTATGCCTCGTGTCCCGTATCATAAACGAGCACACCACATACAATCTAAGGCATTGGTAACGTTCAAAAGTGTTGGCACAATGATAGATGCTCCAGAGAAGGTGGACATCGAAAGGCCTGTTCGCTCATGCCAATATTCTCAAGGCGATATCTATCCGCTTCGGTGCAGGTGGGCAAATATTTGAGGTTTAGGTAAACCGGAACGAGACTAACAATGCTTCCTGGAAGTAAACCCCAAATATTTGCCTACTGGAAAACTGGGTGGAATTCTCTTTGAGATATCGCCTTTCGAAAACCGCCATGAGCTCCTGAGGGCCTGGATGGGAATTCTCGGTGTTATGCATGCCAACACTTTTGAACGATGCCAAGGCATTCAATGATCAGTGGATCGGCATCGGGATAATCAGGCATGGGTTATTCCCTCAAGGGGATATCTGGGGGGTTCGAGTGAAGGTGAACAAATAAATGAGAGGCTCACGGCGAAAGGCATAAGGAATATCTCACGTATATTTATATAACCTTAAGCCTTCGGCCTTAAGCCTTATGTCCTGGGATAGATATCCCCCGCCTGCCTCGCCTGAGCGAGAGCGATGGCGGGCAAGCCTTTCGGAAACAACCCATGCCTTTGCAGATAATCAGTCCTTCAATATATGATACAAGGCACTAGCAGAATGATTCCTCAATATGCTCGCAATATAAGAAGTCATTGCGACCTGCCCGCCGGACGGCAGGCGGGGCGAAGCGAAGCAATCTTTAAGACCCTGGAATTCCGTTGAGATTGCTTCGTCGCGGGGTTTATCCTGAGCAAAGCCGAAGGGCTCCTCGCAATGACAGGCAATATCCACTGTTATTTTAAATCGTACTAGTAGTTACCCAGAATGCTACCCAATCTCAGCGGGCTGCCCTTTACGAATTCCCGAGCAGGGAGCCGTTTTTTTCCAGGTGCCTGTATCTCTCTGACGATTACGGCCCCATTGCCGACTTCTATGTCAAGGCCCTTTTCTGTCAAATCCCTTACCGTGCCGGGCACTGATCCTGTCTGCCCGGTCTCTGCAAGAGAACAGCCATATAGCTTCAACATCTTTCCATTAAAAAAGGTAAAAGCACCTGGCCAGGGGTCCAAGCCCCTTATGAGCCCACAGAGGCGTGACACGGGCCACGACCAGTCCAGGAGGCCGTGCTCTTTTGTGAGTTTTGCGGTATAGGTAGCAAGGGTATTATCCTGCTCTTTCGCCTTAACAGTCCCTTGGGCCAAACCCTCTAGGGTCTCAATGAGCAATCCCGGCGCCAAATCAGAGAGCCTGTCATGCAACTCACCGGCCGTCTGTCCCTCAGGGATATCCACCGTCCGCTGCAAAAGGATCGGGCCGGTATCCATGCCTTCGTCCATGAACATGGTCGTGAGCCCTGTCTGCAGCTCGCCGTGTATGATGGCCCATTGGATCGGAGCAGAACCCCTGTATTTGGGCAAGAGCGACGCATGGACATTGATGCCCCCCCAGGGCACTGAGCGGAGTACCTTTCCCGGGATTATCTGTCCAAAGGCAACAACGACAAGCAGCTCGGGTTCAAGGGCAGAGAGTATGTGCAAGAAGCCATCATCTAACCGTTGTGGCTGGAGTATGTTAAGGCCGCCCTCTTCAGCCAGAAGCTTGACTGGTGAAGGGGTCAGTTTTTGGCCCCTGCCCTTTGGTCTGTCCGGTTGGGTAACCACTGAAACAATGTCATACCCCTCCCGCACAAGGGTCCTCAAGGTCGGAACAGCAAACTGGGGTGTTCCCATGAACATTATTCTGGGCCTTGCCGGAAAGGAAAGAGTTTTTGCATCCATTACTGAGCCTTTTTCATCAACTTCTCTACTTTTCTCTTATAAAGAGTCCTCTTGAGATGGCTCACATGATCAAGTACGAGTTTACCGTTGAGATGGTCGATTTCATGTTGCAGGCAGATAGCCAGTAGGTCTTGTGCCTCGATATCAATAGGCTTGCCATGTCTGTCAAGACCCTTCACCTTAAGATACTTGTTTCGGGTAATCTTTTCCAGGAAGTCTGGAACACTGAGACACCCTTCTTCAAATTCCACCGTATCTTCCGCCAAGACAATGGTTGGATTGATAAGGATGTTTAGGTTTTTTCCTTTTTCTTTGTAATTGACATCGAAGGTGATGACCCGTTTCGGCACTCCGACCTGATTTGCAGCGAGACCTATACCTGATGCCTCATACATAACCGTGCTCATGTCATCGATGAGATCCTGAATGTCCTGATCGATGTTGAGCACAGGCTCTGCCTCTTTCATCAGGCTAGGATCGGGGTAGGTGCATATCTTCATGGCGCATGTACCTCTAACCGTCTCTCGTTTTTATGCTAATCTAACCAATTATCTTCCAAAAAGCAAGATCCCCCAAACGAACACTCCTGCCGATCCTCCTCTTGACAACTCCCCCTCCCCAAACTATCTTGATAGCTCAGTTTAAGCTAGACAATTGTGCTTACATATGTCCTTCTAAGAGGGCTCTCCAGAGACCTTTGCTCATGGGAGAACTGCAAATCTTACAAGATGGTGCTCGCGAATTCGGGGTCGAGCTATCTGAAAACCAGATGACCCTCTTTGGCCGATTTCTGGAGGAGTTATGCTCCTGGAACCGACGTATGAATCTCACCGGCATATCCGAGACACGGGCCATGATCATCAGGCTCCTTCTCGAACCGCTCGTTGCACTCCCCTATCTCCCAACATACGGCACGTTGCTGGACGTTGGTTCCGGGGCCGGCATTCCGGGCATACCACTCAAGATTGCAAGACATGGTCTTGAGGTACACCTTCTCGAATCAAGGGCCAAAAAGGTGAGCTTCTTGAAATATGTAATCAGAGAGCTGGGCCTCAATGGGATTACTGCCTCTCATGGGCGGGCAGAAGAACGGCCTGCCCGGCCAGAGCTCTTGCCTCGCTATGATGTGGTTACTGCACGGGCCTTGGCACCGCTGAAAAAAACCATCGGCCTCTGTTATCCCTCTATAAAGGAGGGCGGTCTCTTGATAACATACAAGGGATCGCGGGTGAGCCATGAAATTCAAGAATGCGCAGGATCGCTTAAGGAATTACATCTCTTGATTGGCAAGGTGGTTCCTTACAGCCTGCCAGAGATTGAGGGACAACAGTATCTCGTTGTTGTGAGAAAGGAAATAAACTAGATAAGGAGGCTGTGTAATGGCTGTGGTTACCCAAGAGTTCGAGATACAGACCAGGGGCTTTCATGATGTCCGTGATATCACCCCTGTGGTGGCTGATTTTGTGAAGAAATTGCCCTTCCCCGAGGGCTCAGTAACCATATTTGTACCCGGGTCAACTGCCGGGGTCACGACGATAGAGTTTGAATCCGGTGCCATCGAAGATCTGCAGGAGGCCTTCGAAAGACTCATACCGCAAACCGTAGAATACAGGCACAACGAAAGGTGGGGTGATGGAAACGGGTTTTCGCACGTCAGGTCGGCTCTGTGTAAGGCTTGTCTGACAGTGCCCTTCATTGCCCACAGGCCTGCTACCGGCACCTGGCAACAGGTCGTCTTGCTGGATTTTGACAACAGGCCCCGGCGCAGGAGGTTCATCTTGCAGGCAATAGCCTGACGATCCCTCCAGCAGGTGACCATGCCTCAGGGGTCGCTGGGAACTGTTCTGAGCGTGATGCAGGTCCTTTGCAAGGGAGTGGAAGTCTATTTCAGCCGGTAGGTAATGAGGCCATGGTCGGTATCGTAGGGGGAGACGCTTATCTGGACTCGGTCTCCGACGATTACTTTGATCTTGTTCTTCTTCATTCGACCGGAAAGCACGCCGGTAACCTTGACGCCCTCGCTACACTCGATCTCCATTGTGCCGCCCCCCAGCATCCGGGTGACCACGCCCTCTAGATGTATGAGATCTTCTCTGCTCAATTCCTCCTCTTCTTTCTGTTGACTCGCTAACGCACTGCGGAATGTACACTTCCTACCACAAAATATCTATCATGTCAAACAGCTAGATGTCACTTTTCGCCAGCAAACATTGCACCCTTCCCGCCCTCTCACCTAACACCTGATACAACAACCAATGGTCTTTTCCCATATCGATTATTGCTTTAAGTCCAAACACTATGATGGGCGTTCATTCAGTTTGACGTGGCAATAGTAAGGAACATGGATGTCTTTTTTTGACACCGAAGAAGCCCATGCTGGTATGCTCGCTCATTTCGCCTGAGGCGAATAAACCCGCCTGACGGGTAAAGGGAAAGACCAGTCTCATAAACCTGCCCAGCCCGCCCTGTTGAATAAAAGCCTAGTATGGTTCAAAAGCGTTTCGCTAATGGTATCTTGATTAGAGAACGTATACATGCTGACCGCTATCCGGTCATGCCAATTTTCTCAAGGCGATATCTATTGGCCTCAAGGGATGTAGTCACAGAGGTGGGGTTTAGATGAGCCAGACGGAGACTCCCGGGGCCTCCACGGTGTAAACCCCACCTCTGTGACTACTGCAAGACCCGGTGGAATTCTTTTTTGAGATATCGCCTCTCGAAAACAGCCATGACCTCCTTTGGTATATGAACGATACGAATAGCTTATTTTTTCTCCATAGGTCATTGAAAAGAGCTATTCAAAAGAGTGAAGTGAAAAAAAAGGCATCCATGTCCCTGAGAACAGCATAGTCTCGGAGCTAAGGCAATAGTTGATTCCCATATTTTGACGAACAACCGACATTGGTGTATAAAGAACAGGTCATGAGAAATACCACAGCTACGAAAAAAGAGAAGCCCGAACAAAAACACCTGTGCGACCATATCACGGGCGTCATATTGGCCGGCGGATTGAGTAAACGATATGGTAAAAATAAGGCTTTTTTAGAGTTCGATGGGGCTCGCCTCATAGATCGCATAACAGCCGAGATGAAAACGATCTTTCGGCATGTCGTGGTCATAACCAACAGAAAGGCCGATTACAAATATCTGGAGGTACCTGTTTTTGAGGATCTCATCAAAGGATTAGGTCCTCTGGGAGGGATATTTACGGGGCTCATGACCATCTCTGATCAGGCTGGTTTCTTTGTGGCCTGCGATATCCCCTTTTTCAGCAAGCAGCTCGTTCGGTATATGGTGGATATCAAAGATAATCATGCAGCAGTGGTTCCCTCGGGAGCAACCGGGATCGAACCACTCTATGCCATCTATTCCCAATCCTGTTTAGATCCCATCCGAAGCCTCATAAACGCACAACGTTACCAGGTCAGGCTCTTTTTCGAACAGGTACCCGTGAGATACGTTACGCTCCATGAGATCAGCAGATTCATCGCCCCTGGAAAGGCCTTTCTCAACATTAACACTCCCGACGAATTCGCGAGAATTCAATCCCTGCTCAGAGAGCAGAACAAAAAGCGTACATGATCCTTTCGACCTACCAACCGTTTTTTGCCCCTTTTCCCCTCTTCTTCATGAAAGCCCATCTGTCCAGCGTGATGGTTATTCTGGACGACGTTCAATTCCCTCAAAGGACCACGTGGCTAACCAGAAATCGTTTCAAGAACGATCAGGGGATTCTCTGGCTTTCTATTCCGGTATGGAGAAGGGGGCTAGGCCTGCAAACGATCAAAGACGTGAGAATCTGCTCGGAAGGGAACTGGGGAAGGAAGCATCTGGCGAGCCTGAAAACCTCATATGCCAACGCCCCCTATCTCTCCGAACACTTTGACTTCGTGCGTGACGTATTCTCAGGTAGATTTGAGTACCTGCTAGATTTGAACATGAGCATCATCGAGTACCTGAAAAAGCGCCTCATGATCAACACACCGATCATCCTGCAATCCCATTTGGGCATTAAAGCCAAGGGGAGCCAGCTTCTCATCGAAATCTGCAGGAAAATGGGCTCCCGCGATTACGTGGCCCAGGCAAGCGCGAAGAAGTATCTGAACCAAGAACTCTTCTCCAGCGCCGGGATATCCTTACACTTCTTTACCCCCCGCCCCCCCATCTATCCACAGCTCTGGGGTGATTTCGTCTATAACCTTTCTGCCTTTGATCTGCTCTTTAACTGCGGCCCAAAGAGTCATGAAGTCCTCGGTCTTGGAACCTCCCTGAAATGAGAAGTTCGCAAAGAACCGAGGCTGGCGATCAGTTCTTTTTTTGTAGCATAGTCCGAATTGAGCAAGAACTCAGTCACTATTCTCAGAGAGTTCCTCTTGAATCTACCCTTCCAGTTCAGATAATTCAAATCGCCAACCATCATATCCGAAATGATCTGCCGTATAGGCCTGCTTTTCCCGGCAAGCACCGTCATGGCCTCAATGAATTCCGATTGATAAATATACGGAAAACCACGAGAGGCCTTGAGCAAGTTTCCTCCGAAGTGTTCTCTGCACAGGCCCGCATACTCCAAGATCTTGTCTTCCTTGATGCAATCAGCCAGGATGTCAGATGAGTAGAGGGCATAGTACATGCCCTCGCCGCTAATGGGGTCTACAAACCGAGCAGCATCACCAATCAAGGCCCAGCTTTCGGAACAAATCCCCTGGTCTTCGTAGTCTGCGTCGGCAAAAAAGGGGATATAGGCTCCTCGCATGGAAATACCATCTGCGTTTCCAGGGTAATGCTGGCCGATAAAAGCGAGTAGTTCCTCTTTCATGCCCCTGCGGCCTGCTGCCGTCCATTCCTTTGATACAATGCCGACTGCCAGCGCATCAACCCGCGGAAAAGCCCACAGATAGCCCTGGATATGGGGGAAGAACTTAAATGTGACAGCATCCTCTTGCACACGTAAGGTGCACTGGAGGGCAAGGAAGCAGTCATCCAGCTTCAGCGGTAATCCCAGCCTTCGCCTTGTCCCGCTCACGGCACCGTCGGCTCCGACGAGCTTCTCAGTTCTATACTCCCCCTTCTCCGTAAAGACTCTCCAGTGACGTCCCTCTTGGGCAAAGGATCTGACCTTCTCTTTCCTGAACTCGGCACCTGTCTCCTGTGCCTTCAGGAGCAGGGAGTAGTCCAGATCCTTGCGATTGAATACGGTAAGCGGTTTGACAAGGTCAATCGTAACCGCCCTGTTGTCTGTTGAAATAATATCTGCTTTCCAGACCTTATTACGAGGACAGGTCAGGTCTGAAAGGACTGGAAATCTTTCCATGGCCTTATGGGTGATCCCGCCGCCGCAGAGCTTTTCATGGGGGACCCTGAAATCAAAGGTGATGGTTTCCAGTCCTTGCTGCGCTAACCGATAGGATAGATAGGACCCCCCGATTCCAGCTCCCACGATGGCAACTTTATACACGGCCTCTCAGCTCCTCTTTTTCAAAAGTGGCCATACATGTTTAGCCCTTTTCTAAGTACTTATCGTTCCAATTGCAAGGGAAAAGAGTAGGTTGACCTTCTGCCGATATTCATTACAATACCCTTTGCATACGGCTGGATTTCATTACCTTACTTTACCATGGTTCCCTCATGAAAAAGAAGATCACCATAGATGGCAGATACGGCGAGGGTGGCGGCCAGATCCTGAGAACTGCCTTAACCCTATCCGCGCTCTTTTCCGTGCCGCTTCACATTCATCATATCAGGGGCAATAGAAAAAGGCCGGGCCTTCGACCGCAACATCTAACTGCAGTGCAAGCACTGCAAAGAATCACCGCCGCCGTAGCGAACGGTGCCGCCGTCAATTCACCCGAGCTTTTGTTTGAGCCGGGAGCGGTAAGAGGAGGGCATTACTCCTTTCATATCGGCACTGCCGGTTCAACGGCCCTGGCCCTCCAGACCATTATTCCTGTCCTGCTCTTCGCAGAAACCCCCTCCCAGGTGCACCTGGCGGGCGGCACCCATGTTCCGTGGAGCCCGTCCTTTCATTATATGCAAACTGTATTTGTGCCTGCACTCAAGACAATGGGGGGATCTGTTTCCCTGGAGATCGAGAAATGGGGCTGGTATCCAAAGGGAGGTGGTGCGGTTCGGTGCTCAATAGACAACACGCAGGGCCTTTGTGCGATTCACCTTGCCGATCGGGGCAAGCTTGACCATCTGTCTATCCTCTCAGCGGTCTCAAATCTCCCCTTGAGTATCGCCGAGCGACAAAGAGATCGGGCCCTGGAAAGAATCCGGCATCTGGAGCGCCCCCCGTCTGTAAAGATCGAACAGGCGCCATCTCCCGGGCAGGGCACGGTTCTCTTCTTGGGTGCCCGGTTTGAAGGGAGCGGAGCAGGCTTTACCTCGCTGGGCACGAGGGGCAAGCGGGCAGAAGCGGTAGCCGATGATGCCTGCGATGGCCTATTCCGGTTCTTGGATTCCAACGGTGTCGTTGATCGGCATCTCGCCGACCAATTGGTCCTGTATATGGCCTTGGCCAGTGGGCGCTCAACCGTGATAACCGAAGGTGTAACCGACCATCTCAAGACAAATATCTGGGTAATTGAACAGTTCGCTCCAGTAGCATTCGATACGAACACAGATACGGGGAGGATTGAAGTTACCGGTGTTGGATTTCAACGGGGCAACCCATGATTACAGAAAGGGAAGCTTTTCGTTTTTCCTGTAGGCTAAGGCCTGGCACGAGGCTATTAACACGTCTTCGTTTTCGGTGACCTTTATATCGTAGGTTCCGGTCTTTCTGGATCGATAGATCTCCCTGGACTCGGCTCGCAGTATGGCTCCCTGTGTAGGAGGCCTGTGATAGGTGACGGTCATACTCAAGGCAACGGCTACCGTGCCGTGCGAGTTACACGATAACTCAAAGGCCTCATCAATCAAGGAAAAAATAGCCCCTCCGTGGGTCATCTCGAAGATATTCGCCGTATCAGGTTGAAGGGTCATCTCCACCAGCGCATATCCAGGCTCGAGTTTCACCAGCTTCAAGCCCAGTTTCCTGGCAAACGGTTCCTGAGCTACCCTCTTCCATATAGCATCTGCCACCTCTTGATCCACGACATCCCTCCCGGCTATACTCTCCCCTTACTGCTCCCTCTCTATAGCACCTTCCACCAGGTTCCTGATCTCATCCAGCCTTTCTTTGGATTGCGCCTCAAACCTGAGCACCAGTGCGGGCTGAGTATTGGACGCCCTCACCAATCCCCACCCGTCATCAAAGACGATCCTGACTCCATCCACATCAATCACGCGATATTCCTTGCTGAATTTCTCTCTAAGCCGATCCACAAGGCCGAATTTCTTTGCATCAGGGCACTCGACCCTGATTTCAGGAGTAGTATAAGAACTCGGAACATCTGCAAGGAGCTGGTCCACCGATTTACCGGTCTTTGACACCACTTCGAGAAGCCGGCATGATGCATAGATGGCATCGTCATAGCCATAGTACCGATCGGCAAAAAACATGTGGCCACTCATCTCTCCTGCCAAGAGGGCCTTGGTCTCCTTCATCTTGCTTTTGATCAGTGAATGTCCTGTCTTCCACATGACGGCCTTCCCACCGCGAGCCTCAAGATCTCTATACATCCTGTCAGAGGATTTGACCTCGGAGATGATCGTCGCACCGGGATGCTCAACCAAGACATCCCGTGCGAAAATGAGCAGAAGCATGTCCCCGAATACCATAGTGCCTGAACCGTCTACCACGCCAATCCTGTCTCCATCCCCATCTACACCAATCCCCATGTCGAGATGGTGCGTCTTCACCTCCTGGATAAGATCTTTCATATTATCCAGCACCGTAGGGTCTGGTTCATGGTTGGGAAAAGAACCATCCATATCACAGTAAAGACCATGAACTTCACACCCGAAGGACTCCAGCAACCGCAGCCCTACGGGCCCTCCCGTTCCGTTGCCGGCATCAAAGCCAACCCTGAGCTTTGAGGATATGACCATATCCTTCCGAAGCCTTTCAATATATGGCTCAATGATCTCATATGACGAATAAGACCCGGTGCCTGTTACGAAATCTCCCGCCTCAACAAGCCTCCTGAGGCCCTGGATCTCTTTGCCGTAAATGGTCTCGAAACCCCTGCATACCTTAAACCCATTGTACTGAGGTGGGTTATGGCTTGCGGTAATCATTATCCCACCATCAACCTTGAGGTGCCGTATGGCAAAATAGAGGGCTGGGGTCGGGCAGATACCCACATCTACCATGTCACAGCCGGTCGATAGCAGGCCTTCTTTCAGCCTGTCTCTAAGTGTAGGAGAACTGAGCCTGCAGTCCCTCCCCAAGGCAATCCTTCTTATTCCCTGTCCATGGAAATAGGTCCCGAATCCCTTGCCGAGGGCAATACAGTCGTCCTCGTCAAAATCCTCATCTACAATACCCCGTATATCATACTCTCGGTACATCTCCGGGTTCATCTTTACCCCCTGATTACATGTCGTCTGCAGCCTATGCCTCCGCCAAATCGGGGCGTTGAGCCTCAAGGAATTGGCCTGCAGTGGGCTCCACAAAGGCGAGAACGGAAAAAATCACCCAAAAAACAATGGGGGGCGTTCCCGCCCACCCCGATACCCGGGCCACAGTCAATCCCGCCGGAACTGAACAGCAGGATCTCCTCTCAAAATCTATAGAAGCTTGTCGCGGCCTTCGGAACGGAGCTTTTCTACCAGCTTTTTCACATCCTGACACCGTTGCTTCCTCGAAATCAAGAGCACATCATCCTCTTCCACGACGATCAAATCCTCAACACCGAGGAGGGCAACTGTTTTGTGAGGGCTATAGACAATGCATTCAGAGGAATCAAGGCTAACAACATCACCGATGCAGGCATTCCCTTGTTCGTCTGTGGGCCAGCATTGAGCCGCAGACGGCCATGAGCCCACGTCATCCCAACCATAGTCGCCTGCTACCATGCAGACATGCTTTGACCGTTCCATGACACCGTAGTCCACGGAGATTGCCTCCATGTTTTGATAGGCTTCATTGATGGCTTCAGATGTTTTGTCCGTACCCAGGGAGGATCGTATGTTCATCAGCCATCGGTGGTTATGGGGGAGATGCTCAGCCATTTCCTCGAGCATACGTGATGCCCTCACAATAAAGATGCCGCTGTTCCAGAAGAAGTTACCCTGATCGATAAAGCGCTGGGCTGTTTCCTCGTCAGGTTTCTCATGAAATGACCTAACGGTATACATACCTCGCTTTTCGTCTACGAGGCGGTCCGTCTCTATATATCCATAGGCGGTTTCCGGGCCCCGCGGAACGATTCCAGTGGTAACGATGTGATCTCCTTCAAGGGCCTGCGACACACCTGCCATGATCTGCTGAAGAAACCTTGCTTTATCCTGGATATGATGATCCGCGGGCAGGATTACCAGGACGGCATTCGCCTGTTCTTTCTCTATGAAAAGGGCGGCAAGCCCAATTGCCGGTGCAGTATTCTTTCCAAAAGGCTCTGCTATGATATTGGCCGCCGGTATCTGTGGGGCTGCTTTCCTAACGGCCTCTGCCTGGGATGCAGTGGTTATGATCTTTATTCTGGCGGGAGGTATGATGGGTTTAACGAGCTCAATCGTTTTTATCAGGAGAATCTCGTCTCCGGTGATATTGAGGAGTTGCTTGGGCCTGTCTCTTCTGCTCCGGGGCCAGAACCGGGTTCCGCTCCCGCCAGCCATGATAACCGCATAGAGATAGTCGTGTGTTTCAGTCATCGCCACCTAGAGCGCCCTCATCCACTCTGGCCTGAGGCCCACTCTCCCCTGAAGGGCCATATCGATCTGATCAAGTGCCTGTTGCTTACCTCGTGGGTACCTGACCTTGACCGGAAGGTAGTTTGACGCATGATTGGAAAAGAAAAGGCCCCTGCTCAGATCGGTGGAAGCTATCATCTCCCTCAATTCCCTGAGCAAACCCAGATTATCGGGCAGTTCAAATCTGCCGGCAGCCATCTCATCTGCCAATGGGGTGCCCGGCAGTACCATCAAGGTGAGGGCGCCAACATAATCCGGGTCCATGGTGGTAAGGAGCTCTCCTGTTGCCTGCCCGTGAATGAGGGATCGTTCCCTTCCGGCAATTCCCAGGAGGACCGTAACGGAAAGCTTAATACCTGCTTCCATCACCTTCTTACCCATGGCCAGCATTCTTTGCGAATCGGCTCCCTTTCTCACGGCCTCCAGCGTGTGGTTATCGCCCGACTCAATACCCATATAGAGAATGTCCAATCCCATCTCCTTCAGTTTGAGCAAATCCTCCTCGCTCTTCATCTTTATGCCCTTGGTATTGGCATACGCGCCAACCCTCTTTACCCACGAGAGATGTTCCTTTATCATCTCCAAGATCCACATCAGCCGGGGAAAAGGGATGATCAGGGCATCACCATCCATGATGAAAAACCGGTCCTGGTTCCGCATATATCGTGATGCAAACAGGATGTCATTCAAGATAACGTCATCATCCTTGATACGAAACCGTTTATCCTTGTACGTACCGCAAAAGGTGCATTTGTTATGGGAGCACCCAACAGTAGCCTGAAGGAGAATGCTGTAAGCCTCGCTGGGAGGCCGGATACATATCCCCTCATAGTGCATGCCTTCCAACTGTTCAGCTCCGTTCATATCATCGCTCCCCTGTCTGCTGGCAACCTGTAAGTCGTTACCTGCCTTATACTATTGTCATGTTACGGTGAAAATCAAGTGATACTTAAACAAAAAAAGGCACTCCCTATCCGGGTGCTGAGAGCGCCCCTTGAGAAAATATTCCTCTCTTGCACGTTCTGAATCAGTATCTATCCCCAAAAGACTGCCCTGCCCCCAGCTTTCCCTTAGGCCTTCAAACCACTACAATCAGTTTGCCGAGCAATCCCCAGAGGTTCAACCCTCCTCAACCGTCACATCACACCTCAGGCAGCGCGCGCACTCTGCCCTGACCGTACCGGTATCAAAGCCGGAGTCAACCTCCCTGAAACTTCCAATCCGCTCGCCAGGGGAGAGCTTGGGCGTGTGGGCCATGGGTTGTTGCACGATCTCACCGGGTATGTTCTGGCTGAGGGGTATGGTCTCATAGGTAAGCACTGAGGGGTGCTCCCCTCTCTGTGCCGCGAGCTCCCTATCAATGGCCTTAGCCGCCCGCTTTCCCGCTGCCAAGGCATCCACCACCATGGCAGGGCCGGTAACTACATCACCACCGGCATAGACTCTTTTGAGGTTGGTGGTGAGGGTCCATCGATCCACCGCAATCCAGCCCTTGGCGAGCTTGAGGTCGGTGGCGAAGCTGGTGTCGGTGACTTGTCCGATAGCGGCAAAGATGGTATCAAAGGATTCGGTGGTGGTTTGACCGGGTAGTGCTGTTGGCCATCGCCGCCCTGAGTTGTCGTAGTCGCCGGGCTCACAGTGCTGGATGGTGAGGGCCAGTTTTCCGTTGGTTGCGCTAATCGAGTGGGGCATCATTAGTGTCTTGAGGGTAATCCCCTCGGCACGTGCATCGTCGATCTCCTCGACAGAGGCCGGCATATCCTGTTGCTCCCGGCGGTAGAGAATGGTAACTTGTGCCCCCATTCTCCTGCAGGTCCTGGCCACATCGATGGCAACGTTACCCCCGCCGATCACAGCCACACTCGCTCCGACAGGAGGGGCGGCGCCGAGCTCGACCTGGCGCAGGAACTCAGCCCCCCCGTAGACCCCTTCAAGCTCCTCACCGGGGATCCCCAGGCGCTGGCTCGTGTGGGCACCGATGCCGATAAAGACGGCATCAAAGGTTTCGGTAAGCTCCTCAAAGGAGATATCCTTCCCCACGGTAACACCTGTTTTGACGGCCACCCCCATCTTGATGATGGCCTCAATCTCTTCATCCAGGATATCCCGGGGCAGGCGGTAGGCGGGGATGCCGTATCTGAGCATGCCGCCCAGGTGGGGGAGGTGCTCGAAGATGGCGGGCTGATAGCCCATCAGGCACAGATGGTAGGCAGCGGAGAGGCCGCTGGGGCCACCGCCGATAATGGCGATGCGCTCGTGCTTTTCTTCCGCCTTCGGGAAAGTGACGGTGATCCCCTTTTCCCGGGCCGTATCCGCGGCAAAGCGTTTGATGGTGGGGATATTGATGGTCTCATCGGTCTGGGCCCTCGTGCACACCTCCATACAGGGGTGGTTACAGACACGGCCCACGATACCGGGCAGGGGGTTGGTCTGCCGGATCAAGGCGATGGCTTCCTCATGGCGTCCCTGATCGATCAGGGAGATATAGCCGGGCACCATCTGTCCCAGGGGGCAGGCATTGATGCAGGGAGCAACAACCAGCTCCGGGCAGGCCCCTGCCCGGCAGCGATGTTCGCGGATGTGTTCCTCGTATTCGTCCCTGAAATACCTGAGGGTTGAGAGCACGGGGTTGGGTGCAGTCTGGCCGAGGCCGCAGAGGGAAGAATCCTTTACCATCTCTGCAACTTCCTCCAGGGTGTCAAGATCAGCCATCTCACCGCGCCCCTCGGTTATCTTGGTGAGCAGCTCCAGCATCCTCTTGGTCCCTTCCCTGCAAGGGCTGCATTTACCGCATGACTCTTCCTGGCAAAACTCCATGAAGAACCGGGCAATATCCACCATGCAGTTGCTCTCATCCATCACCACCATACCACCGGAGCCCATGATGGCACCGGTTGTGGATATAGCCTCATAGTCGGTAACGGTATCCAAGAGCCCTGCGGGAATACAGCCCCCGGAGGGTCCCCCCAGCTGTACCGCCTTGAAGCGTTTGCGGTCGGGCACCCCACCGCCGATGTTATAGACGATGTCCGTAATGGAAATGCCCATGGGTACCTCAACCAGGCCGGTATTGTTGACCTTTCCGGACAGGGCGAACACCTTGGTGCCCTTGCTGCCCTCGGTGCCGATCCCGGCATACCACGGGCCGCCGTTGACGATAATCTGGGCTACATTGGCCAGGGTCTCGACGTTATTGAGGACCGTGGGCTCTCCCCACAGGCCCTGCTGGGCGGGGAAGGGGGGTCGCGGTCGGGGCATGCCCCGCTTCCCCTCGATAGAGGTCATGAGCGCTGTTTCCTCTCCGCACACAAAGGCACCGGCACCCTGGTAGATCTCGAGGTCAAAGGAGAAGTTGCTGTTTAAGATATCCGCCCCCAGAAGCCCGTAGGAGCGGGCCTGCTGGATGGCGATAGTAAGCCGTTTAATGGCCAGGGGATATTCGGCCCGACAGTAGATGTAGCCCGTATGGGCGCCGATGGCCCTGGAGGCTATGATCATCCCTTCGATCACGGCATGGGGGTCTGCCTCGAGCACGCTTCGATCCATGAACGCCCCGGGGTCTCCCTCATCGGCATTACACAGCACGTATTTGGTATCGCTTTCCGACTGGGCGGCAACCTCCCACTTTAATCCGGTGGGAAATCCTGCCCCTCCCCGTCCCCTGAGCCCTGAGGCCTTGAGCTGGGAGATGATCTCATCGGGGCTCATATCGAGCAGGGCCTGGGCAGCCCCCTGGTAGGCATCCCGGCCGATGGCCTCATCGATCTGCTCCGGGTCGATGAGGGTGTAGTTACGCAAGGTGATGAGCTTCTGTAGGGCGAAATAGGGGATATCCATCATCCGGGGGATAGGGATATCGGTGGTGGAATCGCGGTACAAGAGCCGCTCAACAAGGTGTCCGTCGATCAGGTGTTCGGTGACGATCTCTTCCGTATCCTCGGGGGTAAGCCTGACATAGTAGATCCCCTCGGGGTAGACGGCCATGGCCGGTGCCAGGGTGGCGAAGGAGTCGTTTCCCGTTTCGATCAGCTTGCATCGTGCGGAGAGATCGTGCTTGTCGATAGCGCCTTTGAGGGCATGGAGGACCCGCTGGCTGCCGCTGGCGTGGGAGGCGGTTCCGCCACAGATCATGAGGTGCTTTTCACCATCAGGGGTGGCTGGGATCCTGCCCGAGCGGACGGCAACGGTGTGTTCCTGTGTCTCTTTGATCTCCTTTAGTGTTTCTCTGGTTATACCCCCCATTTGTATGCTCCTTATCAGGCTTGGCGTCTTCCTTGGCGGGCCTATAACTCACAACCGAATGCCGGTCGCTTTTCTAGGCTTTCTCAATGGCAACCGCGCAGACCTTGAATTCCGGTATCTTCGCTATCGGATCCAGCGCGGCATTGGTCAGCTTGTTGGCAGCTGCCTTGGCAAAGTGAAAGGGGATAAACACCGTTCCTGCGACTGCCTGATCTGAAATCCTCGTCCGGACCGTAATCTCTCCTCTCCGAGACCGTACCCTCACCAAATCCCCCTCTCCCACATCGTATTCCCTGGCATCTTCCGGTGCGATCTCCACAAAACACTCGGGAGCCAGGTCGTTGAGACCTTCAGATTGCATGGTCATCGTGCCCGTATGGTAGTGGTACAGCACCCGACCGGTGGTAAGATACAGCGGATAATCTCCATCGGGGAACTCAGCCGGGGGCAGGTACTCTATCGAATGAAAAGCCCCCAGGCCCCTGGTGAATCTCTCAGCGTGGAGCCGGGGTGTTCCCGGGTGGTCCAATGATGGGCAGGGCCAGTAGAGGTCTTCCCGTTCTAGCCGTGAATAGGTTATGCCACCGTACGAAGGGGTTACCCGAGCAATCTCATGCATGATCTCCTGGCTGTTCCGGTATGCCATGGGGCGGCCCATCAGGGTAGACAGATCGGCTATGATCTGCCAGTCCTGCCGGGCCGTGCCCGGAGATTGTATGGCCTTACGAACTCGCTGGACCTTCCGCTCCGTGTTCGTAAACGTTCCATCCTTCTCTGCAAAGGAGGCCGACGGAAGGATTACATCGGCGAGCCTGGCAGTATCGGTGAGAAAGATGTCCTGAACAACCAAGAAATCGAGCTGCGCAAAGGCCTTCTCGGCATGATTCAGATCGGGATCCGATACGAGGGGGTTTTCCCCGATAATATAGAGGGCCTTGATCTTCCCTGCTCCGGCCTCCGCCACCATTTCCGTAACTGTCATGCCGGGGGAATCGGGAAGTTCTTCTACGCCCCAGGCTATAGCCATTCGCTCCCTGACTGCCTGGTTATCGATCGGCTGATAGCCACTGTAAACATTGGGAAGAGCCCCTAAGTCACAGGCACCCTGAACATTATTCTGTCCTCTCAAAGGGTTTACGCCCCCTCCGGGGACGCCAACATTGCCGCAAAGCATAGACAGATTAGCGAGCGATTTCACGTTATCGGTACCGGTGATGTGCTGTGTTATTCCCATGGCGAAGAAAATGGAGGCCGGACGAGCCTGTGCATACATACGCGCTGCTTCTGTGAGGTCACGGGCGGGTATACCGGTGATCCTGGCCACATACTCGGGGTTGTACTTCTCAACCGTTTTCTTGAGGGCCTCGAACCCCTCGGTCCTCTCGTCGACGTACCCCTTATCGTGCAGGCCTTCCCCAATAATGACATGCATCATGCCATTGATCCAGGCCACATCGGTGCCCAGATTCTGCCTGAGCCAGAGGGTAGCGGATTTTGTGAGCGGAATCCGCCGAGGATCAACCAGGATAAGCTGGGCCCCGCCAAATCCTACTGCCCGTTTTATATACGCCGAGATGACGGGGTGGGCCTCAGTGGTATTTGATCCGGTGACCAGGATAAGCGCCGACTTTTCTATATCGGCTATGGGGTTGGTCATTGCACCGCTTCCAAAGGAGGCGACCAGACCGGCCACCGTAGAAGAGTGTCAGAGCCTGGCACAGTGATCGACATTGTTTGTTCCAATCACTGCCCTGGCGAACTTCTGGGCCAGGTAATTCTCCTCGTTGGTGATCTTTGCCGAACTGAAAACACCGATGGCGTCAGGGCCGTAGCTCGATCTTATTGTGCTTAATCGCTCAACTACCAGAGAATAAGCTTCGTCCCAGGATGTCTCTCTGAGCCTCCCGTTCTCTTTTACGAGGGGGGTCTTCAGCCTGTCCTCGTGATTGACAAAGTCATATCCAAACCGACCTTTGACACACAGACTACCGTAGTTGGGAGAAGCACCCTCGCTGCCTGTCACCTTGACAATCTTGTTATCCCTTATGTTTAGCTCAAGCTGACACCCCACCCCACAGTAGGCACAGGTGGTCTTGACCTTATGCAGCTCCCACGGCCTTCCATGGAAACGGCTCGGTTTTTCGATCAGAGCCCCGACCGGGCAGACCCGTATACACTCTCCGCAAAACACGCAATCGGACTCGTGATAGGGGAGATCACCTCTTGCAACGATCTTCGATGCACTCCCCCGATACCCGTACGAAATGGCATTGTTTACCTGGATCTCGTTACAGGCCTGAACACAACGACCACAGACGATACAGCGCGAAAAATCCCTGATGATCAGTGGGTTGCCGGTCTCGGTTGGATATCTGATAGGGCTTTCCGGAAATCTGACCGATTCAATCTGGTATCGGTAGGCCAACTCCTGAAGCCTGCAATCGCCGTTTGCCTCACAGGTAAGGCAGTTATGAGGGCCGGAGGAGAGCAGGAGTTCCACATTGATCTTCCTCGATTGTACCACCCGCTCCGATTCTGTTTCAACGACCATATTGTGGCCCGCTGGCGTGGCACACGATGCAACGAGGTTTCGTGCCCCCTTTACTTCAACCACGCAAACCCTGCAGGCCGCAGTCGGTGCAGATCCCTCTAGATAACAGAGGGTCGGGATATCAATACCATTTCTCCGGGCAACCTGCAGAATCGTTTCCCCCTGTTCGAAATGGAATTCATTGCCATTGATAATGATATGTCTCTCTTTTGCCACTACTCCCTCGCTATTGTGTTGGGCCGGTATTTTTCGGTATAGGTCTTTATATTTGAGGTCACATCCCATGTCAAGGTTCCGTGCCATCTTCAGTACACATTTTCCGATCCTCCTCATTCTGCTACATCCTTATCTCTCTTCCCCACGACGCGAGTTGCTCCGTGATGAGGCCCCTCCCTTGAACGGCCCTATGTTAAGAGTAATTCCCCTCTTGTGTGCGGCTCCTATCTCCGGATCCTGTCAAAGTTTTGGCGTCAAACCTCGTTTTCCGAACGGTGTCCCTTCTCGGCAAGAGCTCAGACGTCCCTTCTGCCCTTTGTGAATATCCATATCCCGTTAATATACCTTGCCTTTTTGAACTGTTCTGCCGATATGTCGTAAGCAGTGCAAGTTGGCATGGCTATTGCTCGAAAGAGACTCATCACCGGTATGTCGCAGCACTACATGAAACATCACCATCCGCCTCAAGAGATGGCTTTCCTTCAACCATTGCAGAGGGCCACGCGCTTGAAAATTGCATTTGAAGGTCACATGGTATATGGTATAGGCAGTACCAAAGTTTGACCCCGCAGGTTCTGTCTCATAATAGGGAGATTGTATGGCCCAAATTGATGCGTTCTTTAAGCTCATGAATGACCAGGGTGCCTCTGACCTACATCTTGCTGCCGGCAAACAACCTATCTTGCGAATAAGAGGGGAGCTTGAAAGGGTTAAGTACAAGCCCCTTGATAACGATACCCTGAAGGGCTTGGTTTATGAGATTACCCCTGAGCACAAGATAAAGGTGTTTGAAGAGACGGGAGATGTTGACTTTGCCTATGAGATACCTGGGTTGGCCCGTTACCGAGCCAACTTTTTTAAGCAAAACAACGGAATAGCTGCAGCATTCAGGGAGATACCCGGAAAGATCCTTACCTGCGAAGACCTGGGGCTTCCCCCGGTGCTACGACAGCTCGCCACACTACCCAGGGGGCTTGTCCTGGTAACAGGGCCAACGGGCAGCGGGAAGTCGACGACCCTGGCAGCGATAATCGATGAGGCCAACAAGACCAGGAAGGATCACATCATTACCGTTGAAGACCCCATTGAGTTTGTCCATGTCAGCAAAAAGGCCATGATTAATCACCGCGAGGTAGGGATTCATACCCGGTCATTCTCCGCGGCTTTGAGGGGGGCGCTCCGCGAGGACCCGGATATCATCATGGTCGGTGAGATGAGGGATCTTGAGACCATCGGCCTTGCCATTGAGGCATCCCTTACAGGCCATCTGGTCTTCAGCACCCTTCATACCTCTTCTGCCCCTAAGACCATCGATCGCGTCATAGAGGTTTTTCCCTCTGATCAACAGGCTCAGGTGAGGAGCACGCTCGCCGACGGGATCAGGGCGGTTGTGTGCCAGAGCCTGTTTCGGAGAATAAACGTCCGGCCAGGCGAAATGGGCCGTGTGGCAGCGTTGGAGATTATGATTGGCACCCCGGCAGTGAGAAACCTGATTCGGGAACAGAAGATATTCCAGATCCCCTCCGCCATCCAAACCGGGAAAAAATATGGAATGCTGTCGCTCGATGATGCCATTTTGGAGCTCTTAAACAAAAAGCAGATAATCCCGGAAGAGGCCTATGCGAAATGTAACGATAAGAGCAAATTTATCCAGTTCCTTAAACATCCTCCTGCAGACTTCACTGAGTCTTAGTGCTTCGATTCGTTAATACAGTCACGTATTTTGACGAACAAAAGCGGAGGAAATGCTTACTCCATTCGGTCCGAGCCTCTCGGCCATGAGCTCGGGGCCGAATGGCTCATGGCCGAGGGCAGCACTAAGTCCTGAGGGCTTCGACTGAGACGTGTCGACGAGCTCACGTCGAGTCGCTCAGCCGAAGTCTAAATGAATTCGTCATCGAATTTATGAATCGAAGGACTGAGGTATAACAGGAAGAGAAATGAGAAAACAACAGGTTGATCATATCTTGGGTGTAATGCTGGAGTCACATGAAGATGTCTCCGATATAAACATCACGGTTGACAAGCCATTTCAGGTAGAGACAGCCGGCGAGTTGAAATCCGTCCCATTTGAAATTCACGGCAATCAACTAACTCCCTTCCAGACCGAGATCATTGCCTTGAATCTGCTCAGAAATGACAGAAAACTCACCAAATCACTCTTGAGTCAGGGCTCGTGCGACTTATCCTACCCGCTGGCAGGGAGAGCCCGCTTGCGGGTCAATATCTTTTCCCAAAAAGGATATCTTTCCGTGGCAATGAGACAATTACCCTCCCGGGTCCCTACCATTGAGGAGATGAAACTGCCTGCCACGTTCTACAAGATGACCGAGACCCTGAACGGATTGATCCTCGTAACCGGTGCGACCGGGACCGGAAAAACCACCTCTCTGGCAGCCTTTCTCAACGAGATTAATGAGAAGAAATCGGTTCACGTGGTCACCCTCGAGGATCCGGTAGAATATGTGCATTCGCAAAAAGCGGCCACCTTCAACCAGAGGGAGCTGGGTGCCGATTTCGATCACTTTGCCTCCGGCCTGAGGGCTGCCTTGCGCCAGGCACCGAAGATCATCCTGGTGGGCGAGATGAGAGACCGGGAGACCGCCGATATCGCGCTCACTGCCGCAGAGACCGGCCATCTCGTGTTGAGCAGTCTACACACCGTAGATGCTGGCTCTACAATTAATAGAATTATCGGTATGTTCGAAAAAGAAGAGGAAAAGCAGACTCGGATCAGGCTGGCCGACACCCTCAGATGGATCGTGTGCCAGAGACTTCTTCCTCAAATTGGGGGCGGACGAGTGGCTGCCTTTGAGATATTGGGCTCAAACCTCCGGGCCAGGGACCTCATCCTTCATGGTGAAACCGAGGAAAAGACCTTTTATAACATTATTGAGGGGAGTCAGGCCTTTGGGATGATGACCTTTGATCAATGTATTGCCGAGGATTACAAGAATGGTTTGATCAATAAAGAAACCGCCTTGGCCTATGCCTCACAACGGGCAGCCCTGGGACGGGCAATCGATACCATAAGGGCGGCCAAGGGAGAAAGGACCACCAGCATCGATGGTCTGGCCCTAGACGAGGGCTATGAAGAATCGTTCAACTAAATGAGAAGTGAGATAGTTTTATGGATGTTACCTGTACATCGTGTGGGACAAAACTAAAGATACCCGATTCAAAACTCCCGCCTCCTCAGGTGAGGATGGTGGGCATCACCTGCCCTAAATGTAAAAGCAGGCTGAAAATCGATAGAGATCAGCCGGGAGGCGGTCTAGCACCTCAGAAAAAGGCGGAAGTCAAGGCTCAGGCACAGCCGGCTCCCAAGAAGAAGGAGGACGTTCAGAAGCCCACTCAAACCAGGGTAGCGGAAGAGAAAGAAGAAAGCAAGGGGCCCCTCTTTGAATACGAGTACGAAGAAGATGTCAGCCCTCTGGAGTTTTACGAGGAGGGAACCAAGCTCGCCCTTGTCTTGGACGGAGATGCAAAACACGTAAAGGAGATCACCTCGGCGCTTGAGGAATTAACCTATAAGACCGTTGTACCGCTCTCAACACGACAGACCATGGGCAAGCTCCTTTTCCACCACTTTGACCTGATTATGCTCTCCGACGGCTTCGACGGACTTTCCCTCCAAGATAGCCCGGTCATCAATTACCTCAATAGCTTGTCGATGAGTGTGAGAAGACGGATCTTCTTGGCTTTGCTCAGCAAGAAATTCAAGACCATGGATCTTCTGAAGGCCTTTGGAATGAGCGCCAATTTGGTCATCAACCCAGATGATCTTGTCAACCTCTCCTTGGTACTGAAAAAGGGGATCTCCGATAACGAGAAATTCTATAAGGCGTTTATGGATACCCTAAAAGAAACGGGGAAGGATTAGACGCCGATTCCATTCCCCGTTTCGGGGTTCTTCTCCCGCACATCAGCGCCTCCACAACCTCCGAGCTCATGTCATCCGCACAAGCCCCCAACGTGGCAGGGCATGCCTACCGCCTCCTCTTGTAGGACACCCTGTTTGCGATGCTGTAGGCGATGGGTATTACAAAGAGGGTCAGAAACGTAGAAAAAAGCAAACCCGATGCCACGGCTATGGCCATGGGTGATCTGAGTTCCGCACCTTCCGTATGGCTCAGGGCCATGGGAAGCATGCCCAGAATAGTGGTGATGGCAGTTACCAGTATGGGCCGCACTCTTACCGCCGCCCCCTCAATAATGGCCTCTTGAAACGCCATTCCCCTCTTCCTGAGTCGATTGATGTAGTCAATCATCACAATGGCGTTGTTTACCACAATCCCGGTCAAGATCATGATCCCCATGATCGAGGGCACCGACAGGGTCCTTCCAAAGGCAAGCAGCCCGGCAATAACGCCGATAAACCCCAGAGGCACGGTAAACATGATGACAAAGGGCGTGAGCAGCGACTCAAACTGGGCCGCCATAATCATGTAGACCAGCATAATGGCGATGACTAATGCCCATGAAAGCGAGGAGAAGGCATCCTGCATATCCTCGTACCTTCCCCCGAACTTCACGAAGTACCCTTCGGGGATCGTGAGGTGCGCGACCTTCTTCTTGATATCCTCAACGATTCCGCCGATGTCCCGCCCGAAGGTGTTCGCCTTCACGGTGACTTTTCGCTCCTGGTCCTCCCTGGTTATCTCCACCGGCCCCTTGCCGTATCCGATTTCAGACACCTGATAGAGGGGAACCTGGTAGCCGAGGGGGGACGGGATATTGATATTTCGCACATCGCCGACCGAGTTGCGGTCCAGATCCCGGAACCGCACCCTCAGGTCGTACTCATCGCCCCCTACGCGATATCTGCTGGCCACCACTCCCTGGACTGCCTCTTTAATGGTCCTGCCGATGGACCCCACTGAGAGCCCCAACTGGGCCGCCTTTTCCCTATCCACCGTGATTCGCAGCTCTGGTTTGGTGTCCTTCAGGCTCAACTCGACATCCCGGAGCCCCGGGACGTCCCGGCAGGCCTCGGCAATGGATTCGCCAATTTCCTTCAGCACCGAGAGGTCCTTGCCGAAGATCTTTACCTCTACCGGCGATTCATTCCCGGCGCCCATCATCATCTCGCCCAAGTCCACAAAGGTGAATTCGGCGCCCTCAACCCTGGGAAGCCGGTTTCGGATGGCATCGCTTATCTCATCTGACAACCTGATCCGCTCCTCCTTATCAACGAGCTTGGCCATGATCTGCGCCTCATTTACATCCGCCGTTCCCATGCCCCAGGCGAGGTCCATCTTGCTCGTTTCGGTGAGCCCGATCACGAGGGCGGCGTACTCGGTTTCGGGCTGATCAAAAAGGGTATCCTCGATCTTCCCGATCACCCTGTTCGTCTCCTCCAGGTTGGTGCCTACCGGCATCTTCGCCATCATGGAAAGAATGGGCATATCCTGGGTGGGCATGAACTCAAACCCCAACCGGGGCACCATGTACACGCTTCCGGCAAAAAGCAGCAATGTGGCCCCGATCACGGTCTTTCGATGCCTCAAGGTCCAGCCAAGGGCCCTTCGGTACACGTTTCTAATGAGCTCAAACCTGCGCTTCCCCGGCCTCGATTCATGCACCTTTCTCCCCTTCAAGAGGGCAGAGGCGATCATGGGTACGATCGTAAGGGAGACGAACAGGGAGGCGAGCAGGGCCAGGCACACCGTTAAGGCGAGGGGGCGGGAGAGCTTGCCCGCGATTCCCGAGGTCAGCACCATGGGAAGGAACACGGCCATGGTGGTGAGCGTAGAGGTGGTTATGGCCATTCCCACCTCCGTTGCCCCGGCCTTGGCGGCCTCATTACGGTCCTCGCCCAGTTCATCGAGATGACGAAAGGTGTTCTCTATGACCACCACCGCATTATCCA
Organism: Desulfatiglandales bacterium; assembly: GCA_035527895.1. Taxonomy (GTDB): domain Bacteria; phylum Desulfobacterota; class DSM-4660; order Desulfatiglandales; family B25-G16; genus JADFWK01. The sequence continues at coordinate 14,770 of DATKZQ010000101.1, read as the reverse complement.
CGAGCATGCCGATCCCGAGGGCCAGACCGCCCAGGGTCATGATATTAAAGGTATAGCCCAGGCCATAAATACCCATAAAGGTCGTCACCACCGACAGGGGAATGGCCAGGGAGATAATCAGGGTTGGCCTCCAGCTACCCAGGAACACCAGAATTACCAGAATAGCCAGGATACCCCCCTGGATGGCATTGGAGTTCGTCCTTTTGACAACCTTCTTGATGATACGGGAAAAATCGATCACCGGATGAAAGGCAATGCCCTCGGGCAACTCATCCTTCATGCCGTTGAGGGCCTCCTTTACGCGGTCGATGACTGTAACCGTATTGGCCCCCGACTGCTTCAGGATCATCATCACCAAGGAGTCTTTTCTGTTGGTCCTGGAGTAACTTCGAATCTCCTTGTGCGTATCCTTAACCGTGGCGATAGCCTTGATGTGGATGGGCGTGCCATTGTGCATGCCCACAACGGTATTGGCAATCGGCTCTATGGATTTGTACTCGCCCATGGTCCTCACCAGGAACTCGGTATATCCCTGGGTCACGTGCCCGGCCGAAATATTCAGGTTTTCCCCTCTCAGCGTGGCGATCACCTGATCAAGGGACAGGTGGTAGGCCTTCAGCCGATCCCGGTCAACCAGCACATTGATCTCTCGCTCCAATCCCCCGGTGATCCAGCAGGCTGCCACTCCGTCCAGCCGCTCGATCCTTCCCTTCACGTTGTCGTTGAGATATCGGCGAAGCCTCATGGTGTCCTCCATTCCGGTGACACCGTAGAAGAGGATCGGCGAGTCCGACATGTTAAACTTAACCACCAACGGGGTATCCGCCTCCTCAGGGAGGTAATCCGTTATCCACGAGATCTTATCCCGGACATCCTGGGCGGCAAAATCCAGAAGGGTGCCCCATTCAAACTCGATCATGACCACCGACATGCCCTCCTTGGATACGGATCTTACCCTGCTCACCCGTTTTACCGTGCTTACCGCCTCCTCTATGGGCTTGGTGATTTGGTTTTCAATATCCTCGGAGGCCACGCCTTCATACCCGGTGACTACGGACACAAAGGGGTACTCAAGCTCGGGCATCATATCGATACCGATCCTCATAAAGGATATGATGCCGAACAGGCACACGATCAGGGTCAACATCAGGACCGTGATCTTTCGGTGAACGGAGAATGCCGGTATGTTCATTATTCCCTCAGCACCCGTACCCTGGTTTTATCGGCCATTCCATAGTGCCCGTCGCTGATGACCTCCTCGCCTTGCGCGAGGCCCTCTATCACCTCCACCTCGTTTTCATCGGTGATGCCAGCGGTAACCGGCCGAAACAGGGCCCTATCCCCATCAATCACGAACACGCCGGTTTTGCCGTCCCGCTGCAGCACCGACTTAAAGGGAACCACGAGGGCTCCCCTGTGGACCTTGGGGTACAGCGTAACCCTGGCGAACATCCCGGCCTTGAGCCGGTGGCCCCTGTTGGGGATTTCGATCTTCACGGTAAACGCCCTGCTCGCCTGATCTACCAGGGGATTGATAGTCGAAATCTCCCCCCCAAACTGCACGCCCGGGTACGCATCCGCCGTGATCTCCACTCGATTGCCCTTTGCAACGCGGGCGAGGTGAACCTCGGGCAGGGCCACCTCGGTTTTGACCCTGTCGATGTTCACGATAACGAAGAGCACCGTGGGCGGCATCGTGGTAACGTATTCCCCTCGGTTAACCAGCCGTTTCACGATAATGCCGGAAAAGGGCGCGAGGATAACCGAATCCTTGAGCTTCTGTTCCGCCATGGCCAGGTTTTCGTTACAACTCACGATCTGAGCCGTTAGTATCTCCAGCCTGGTGACCGCCATGGAATGGGCCGTCACGATATCGTCGTATCGCTGCTGCGAGATGGCCCTCTTCTCATAGAGATTGGCCAGTCGCGCCTTCTCCTTCCGTAGGTTCTCCTCGTTGAGCTGGGCCTCCTTGAGCTGGGCCTCGGCCACCCTCACCGATGCGTCGCACTGGCGCTTCCCGATCAGGATGTTCTCCTGGTCCAGCTTGGCCAGGATCTGCCCCTTTGTGACCTCGTCCCCCTCGTCCACGTACACCGCCTCAAGGGTGCCCGATATCTTCGGCCCTATCTTCGATTCGTGTTGAGGGACTATGGTACCCGTGGCAAAAATAGGCACGGAGATATCCCCACGCCTCACCGCCGCCACCCTCACCGTGGGCAGTTCATCTCCCTTGCTGGCAGGGGGCTGAATCTTTTCGTCGGAGTTGAAATTCTCACACGCGATTATCAGCAGCGCCAGCAGAACAGATGTCCCGCACAATAATGAAAACCTATGAGCCATACCTTTCTCCACTCATTCGAATGTCCTTCCGTAACGAATTATAATAGGTTTTGTGGCCGATCCCTGTCAAGAAACATGACAAATACCCATATTACTTGTTGCCTTAGCTCCCCACAATACGGGCACCCTTTCTCAAGCAATACACATGCCATTGATCTGGTCTTTTGGTATCGTTCAAAGGTGTTCGCATGAAGCATAGTGTGTAATCGCTCATATACTAAAGGAGGTCATGGCTGATTGCGAGGCATTGCCTCGGCCGCTTTACCGAATCTGCTATGCGTCACATGCCGCGCCTGTCGATGGAACACGGTGCTATCAACCTCGTCCAAGGATACCCTGACTTCGTGCCTCCAAAGGAGGTGGGCACTCGCCTGTATTGTTTGAGGCAGTGCGTTTGATGGGCGCAGAACGGGCTTGTGCATTGGTTTCCTTTGCTGGTAAGATTCTGTATTCATGAATTCGATCGCAGACAGGATAGATAAAATTCTTGAGCTCTTTCCTGAGAGAAGATGGTACGTGCCATTAACGCCCTTCGAGAGACTGGTCTCCACCATCCTTTCCCAAAATACCTCCCGTGAGGCCACGATACAGGGATTTGAAAACCTGCGGAAACGATTCGAGGTCGTTCCCCAGGTCTTGGCCGAAGCAAAGGCGGAGGAGATCAAGGAGTGTATTAAGCCATCGGGTCTGTACAATATCAAGGCGCCCAGGATCAAACAGCTGGCTCGGATCATCCTCGAGGAATACGGCGGCGACCTGAACTACCTTGCCAACCTGCCCCTCGATGCGGCCCGGGAGAGACTGCTGCAAATACCCGGTGTAGGCTTTAAGACGGCCGATGTCTTTTTATCAATCGTGTGCGGGCGGGAGAGCTTTGCCGTCGACACCCACATCGGTCGGATCGCCAGGCGGTGGAAGATGGTTGTGGACAACGCCGGCTATGAGCAAATCAGATTAGCATACGAGGCCGTTATTCCCCCGGACAAACGGCAGGCGGCCCATCTGTGCCTCATCGAATTCGGCAGGCAGATCTGTAGAGCCAGGCGGCCTCGATGTGAGGTGTGCCCTGTGTACGGGGAATGTGAGTGGGCGGGGAAGGGCGAATATAAAGGGTTGGACTAGTTGTTTCTCACAACGCTAAGCCCCATTCCGTTCATCAATTCCAGGGCCTAAGGCCCTAGGCCTCAAGAAATGTATTGAAGAACTGTTTTTTCTCCTTTAGACTTAAACTAGTGCCCAGTGAGGAAAATACTGACCTGCTTTTTCCATTCGACGTACACGTGTTTGTGCCAGAACAAGCAGCCTTCTTGCGGTCACACAATGGAGCCGGTCTATCTGCTCATTGCACGATCCCATGTGCAACAATCCTCTAACTCGCTACCGGGCCGTTATTCGCCGACATGTTCTTCTAAGTGGGCAATTGCACCAAAGACTCCGGATTGAGGCAAATGCAGGCTGCAAATAGGCAGCATAATCCAAAGTGTCAGGTTCTGATACTATTTCTATAAACTCGAACAGAGGGGGTACTCATGAATGACGAAAAATACGAAAAGGCAAAGAAAAGAGTAGAGGAGTTAAAGAAGTTTTACAGCAACCTAGCGTCATATGTTGTCATTAACATTATTCTTATAATCATAAATCTTGTCACGAGCCCTGGAAAGTTATGGTTTTATTGGGTAACCATCTTTTGGGGAATTGCAATCCTGCTTCATGCCTCCAAAGTCTTTGTTCTCAAGGGCAGATTTCTTGGTGAAGAGTGGGAGGAAAAGAAGATAAAGGAGATCATGGATAAAGAAGGGCAACCCAGAACATAAAACCAAATAAGGGCTTGCGGTCCCTGGTCTTGGACGGACGACCGGCAACTCACAGACAAACGTATCCCTCCGTAAAGGTGCTTCGTTACCCTCAGCCCTGCCATCGATACAACCTTCGGTACAACGGGCATGGGCGGCCCCAGCCTGTCCCCTGAGAAAACGCAGTTGTGTTCGGCCAGTTGCACAAAACCTCTTGCGTTTCCCAAAGAGTTGGGCGAAACTTGTAACCACCCTAGATGGCTCGAGCTTCAACATTTGCCCCGGCTTTTACGAGCTTCTATGGGTTGATCTTTCAAAACCATTACAGGGAGGTACAAGCCATGGAGGCCTTGCTAAAGAAATGGGACGGTGAAGAGACCATTATCCGTTACGACCAAACTGCTGATGCATGGATCCTGATCGCCATCCATTCCACCCGTTTGGGGCCGGCAGCAGGCGGCACGCGAATGAAACCCTACCCCGGCCTCAAGGAGGCCCTCACGGATGTACACAGGCTCTCCAAAGGAATGACCTACAAGTTCGCCGCTGCAGGCATCGACAATGGCGGGGGCAAGGCGGTCATCGCTGTTCCGCCTGAGATTACCCCAGAGGCTCGGACCGATTTGCTGCGACGGTACGGTGCCCTCATCCATCAGATCGGAGGGCTGTTTTCAACCGGGGCCGATCTGGGCACCACCGCAGAGGACATGGACATCATCCTGGAGACCTCAAAAAGTCACATTTTCGGCTGTACGGTCGAAGCAGGAGGCTGCGGCGATCCTGCACCCTTCACGGCCCTGGGCATTTTCACCGCCATGCAGGCCACAGCTGAAAGGCTCTTCGGCACAGAGTCGCTCGAGGAAAAGCGCGTGGTGCTGCAGGGAGTGGGTAGTGTCGGCGGGGAGCTGGTTACGCTGTTACTCAAATCCGGGGCCATGATTCAGTTCAGCGACGTCAATGAGGCGACCATAAGGCATTTTCGGGATCAGCTGGGCCTGCAGTTCGTTGACCCCGACAACATATATGACATCCCCTGCGACATATTCGCCCCCTGCGCGGTGGGGGCCGTGTTGAATGAGGTGACTATCCCCCGTTTGCAGTGTCCGGCAGTGGTCGGTGCCGCCAACAACCAGCTTGCCGTGCCCGAAGACGCAGATCGGCTGAAAGAGCGGAACATCCTGTATGCCCCTGACTATGTGTCTAACAGCGGCGGCGCAATTGGCTTGATCGGTATGGAGACAAAGGGCTGGTCCCGTGATAAGGCATTGAATCAGGTGGTCAAGACGATCAAAGCCAACATGGCCCGGATCTTCGAGCTTGCGGAAAAGGAGGGGATCACCTCCGATGCCGCTGCCCAAACGCTCGCCGAGCAAAGGCTCAGGGCTGGGAAGTAGCAGGGGGGCACGGGTTCCCCAGCCTTCTTACCCGTCGGTGGTACATTGTGCGCTCATGCCCGGGCTTCTCAGGGCCTGACGAAGAGGTCTGAGGATATATTTTTCGAGATACACCAGGGGCTCCCAAGGGAAGGGCCACTCCTGACTTTTCTAACAGGAGCGCTTCTGAGGGCAGGCAGGATGCCCATTGCGAAAACATTCCACGGAGCCTCGACTCTCGAAAATGAAGCAATCAGGAGGGTATTTATAGACTTGTTACATCCTGCTGACCAGAGGAGATCAGCTTGCCCGAATCCCTCAGGTCATAACCGGACAATCCCTTGGCGAGCTGGCGGAGTCTTTTCGAATGGATTACGTTGAAGAAAATCTGTACAGGACGGAGAGACAGGTTCTCCGCTAGCACGACGAGATCATACCTCTCCTTGCGAAGCGGCACAAAGCCAAGCCCTAGGGGTTCTGCTACGGACTGGATTCCCAGCCCCACATCCGCCTCTCCCTTTAAGATGGCAACCCCGACCTCAAGATGGGTAAACACCTCATTATCGTATCCGATGATCTGCTTTCCATCGATGCCTTCCTGCTTGCACAGGAGATCCAATAAGAGCCGTGTTCCTGACCCATCCTCCCTGTTTATGAGCCGAAGGCCCTTTTTCACCACATCGGAGATTGTAGTAATCCCCGTGGCCTTTTTCATGATTAATCCTTGCGTCCTGTAGGCGAGGTTATAGAGGAGGGTCTTCTGGTTGGAACGGTGTTTTTCTAGATAGGGTATGTTGTACTGCCCCGATTCCGGGTGATAAAGGTGAATGCCTGCCAGATGGGCCTTTCCCATCCGAAGGGCCTTGAGCCCCCCCATGCTCCCGGTGTTGGCAAAGTAGGCTAGGATATCCGGCGCCTCTTCTTTGAGGATAATAGAGAGGATCCGGTCGAGGATCAGGTCATTGCTTCCTGAGATGAAGAGATCGGTGGAGGGAGAAGATCGCGGTGGAAATCGCCATCCGGAAAACCCATCTAACGAATTTGATTCGATCCAGTTACGGATGAGGTACCTCGAGAAGGTCCACTTGCCCGTGGCCCGCGTGCCGGGGATCTTCCCCTCATGAACAAGCCGGTAGACGATCTTCTCGTTCAAGTTCAGGTACTCCGCCAGTTCCCTGACGGTGAGCATCTCCTTTTCCATCCGTCAACCACCCCTTTCTTGCCTGTTGGATTCACAATGGTGGGGCCTCAGAGCACATGAACGGATGAGGCCTTGAAGATCACGAACACCTGGCTTCCTAAGGTGAGCCCCATTTCATGGAAAGAAAGTCTTGTAATCTGTACGCGGAAGGTCTCCTCAGATTGAACCTCCAGTTGTACCGATCCATCTTGCTCGATAATCTTGGTGATCTTGCCCGAAAATGTGTTCCGGGCGCTCGAGTGGAGTCGCTCCTTAGCTACGATGATATCCTCTGGATTAATGGAAATGTATCCCCTCTCCATTTCCCCGACATCCCGGGCGACATGAATCTGTGAGCTGCCCGTATCGAGATACCGTTCCTGCCCATCATGCCTGAACTCACCTTCAAAGAGATTATACATCCCGGACGGCACGATCCGCCCATCGAAAAGAGAAAAGACCTGATGTGCCAGTCGAGAGGCCTGATGAAGGATGTGGGTGGTCATAACGATAGTTGTACCCCGATCGCGGTTGATCCCCATGATCACGTGTTCCAATTGGCTCACGTGCTTGACGTCCAGATTAGCCGTGATCTCATCTAAAAAGAGAATGGAGGGCTTGAGGACCAGCCCTCTCGCCAGGCCAACTAACTGAGCTTCTCCCCCGGAGAGCTTCCGCGCCTTCCTGCTCTCAAAGCCCTTGAGACCAACTTGCTCCAGGGCCTCTCTTATAAGCCTCTCCCTTTTCCTTCTCTCCACGCCCCTTGCCTTCAGGCCATACTCGATGTTGGCCCTAACCGTGGAGTTGAAAAGATACGGATTTTGGAGCACCACGGTCATGGAGCGGCGGGCACGTGTCCTTTGGGATTCATCCTGCCCGATACGCTCCCCTTCAAAGAATATTTCACCTCGATCTGGTCTCAAGATCAGGCTCATGATATGAAGCAACGTCGTCTTCCCGGCACCATTCGGCCCCACCAGGGCATAGATCTTTTCCCTTTCAATCGGCAGATGGTCAACGGTCAAGACAATCTTTCCGTCATAGCGGTGGGTAATGTCGTTTAGCTCGAGTTGGCAGCTTTTTTCCCTCTCCCCCATGCTACCTCCCCTTCACCTGGAAATAATGAAAGAAAATATTGATGGAAAACGCCACGGCCAGGAGGAAAAACCCCAGGGCAAGGCCGAAACCGAATTCCCCCTTGCTTACCTCGAGGGCAATCGCAGTGGTCATGGTCCGCGTATAGTAACGAATATTGCCCCCTAACATCATGGCCGAACCTACCTCGGAGACAGCCCTGCCGAACCCGGCGATAATGGCTGCCAGGAGGGCGAAGCGCGCCTCCATCAGCACCGTCCAGGCAACCATCCAGCGGCTGGCTCCCAATGTCTGAGCCGTCACGTAAGCTCTCTTATCCACTGCCTGCACTGCAGAAACCGTAAGGTTGGTGATCACAGGCAGGGAGAGCAAGAATTCCCCCAGGATCACCGCATGGGGGCTGAAGATCAAGTCCAGAAAGCCCAGGGGTGCCCTGCGGGAGAGAAAGGCATAGCCGAGCAAGCCGACGACTACGGTAGGCAAGGCCATCAAGGTGTTTAGCAGGGTTATTATGGCCGGTTTTCCTTTGAAGCTCTTCGATCCGATCACAAATCCCAGTGGAACCCCCGCGACCGCTGCAAGCAGGGTCGCCGTGAGGGCGAAGCGAACGGATCTTCCCACGATTGCGTAGATCTCCCGATCCAGGGAGAAAATGAGTTCGAGTGCCTTGGCTAATCCTTCGGCGATGTATTCCATAAGATTCCGTCAATGAATTATTCTTAATCTAAATGAGAATAAAATGGATGTCAATATATAATAATGGAAAATAATAACAAATTATACTATTGACATGGCCACATGTGTGTGCCATCTTGACCTGCCATTCATTCAAGATAACGAAATGACTGGGAGGGAACGGCTTAGCGAGAGAATTATGGGATCCTATAGCGGGCGGTATTATGGATTTCCCATTTATCGATAATCACTCAAGGAGGAGAACCATGAAAAGATGCTTGATCGTGCTGGTATCCCTGATGGTGGTTTTCTATGCCATGGGGGTATCCGCACAGGAGCGGTTGAAGATCTCGAGCACCACGAGCACCGATAACACTGGACTCTTTGGGGCCTTGAATCCACCGTTTGAGAAGCGGTTCAACTGCCGGGTGGACGTGATCGCCGTTGGCACGGGTAAGGCCCTGAAGATTGGCGAATCCGGGGATGTGGATGTGGTGTTCGTCCACGCCCGCGCTGCAGAGGATACGTTCATCGCCGGCGGCCATGGCGTGAACCGGAGAGATGTGATGTACAATGACTTCATCATTATCGGCCCACGGGAAGATCCCGCCGGCATCAAGGGATTCAAGGACGCCAAGAAGGCCCTCGCTGCTATCGCTGAAAAGGCTTCGCTTTTCATCTCAAGGGGTGACGACTCAGGCACCCATAAGAAGGAACTGGCGCTTTGGAAAAAGGCTGGAATTGCCACAAAGGGAACATGGTATGCGGAGTCAGGGCAGGGAATGGGCGCAGTCATTCAGATTGCCAATGAGAAGAAGGCCTATGCCCTCGCTGACCGGGGTACCTATCTGGCATACTCCACGAAGGTGGACCTGGTGATTCTCTGCGAGGGTGACAACGACCTCTTCAATCCATACGGGATCATGGCTGTTAACCCGGCCAAATTTCCCAGTGTCAACTATGTCCTGGCCATGGCGTACATCGGCTGGGCCACCTCTCAAGAGGGCCAGAAGATTATCAGGGAGTTTGGGGTGGAGAAGTTCGGGCAACCCCTGTTCATACCGCAGGCCATTCCATAGGGGATACAGGGATCTAATCGAAGTTGTTTCAAATAGTTAGTCTTTAGTTGAAATCTATTCAAGGAGGAGAGAGTTATGCGAAGAATACTTGTACTGCTTGCAGCTGTAACAGTTGCGATTGCCTTTGCGGCACCAGCCGGGGCAGATGTCAACCTGAGCGGCATTGTAGCTTTCCAGACCTACATGGTGGATGTGGATAACCCCGCCGGAACAGCGGATGATGGGGATTTGGACTGGACCCTCGACAGGTCCTGTAGCCGTTTGACAATCAACTTCAAGGAGGGACCGGTTAGCGCCAGATACGAAATCAGACCTCACCTTACGAGCTATGTAAGGCACTGGTGGGCCGCGTGGAACTTTGGCGCCGGTACCCTCGGCATCGGTCAGACCTATTCCCCCGAGTACTCCTGTATTACCAGCACCAGATATGGGTGCGGTTCCCTGACTGCAAAGGCCGGTGACCCTCGCTGTTCCTCCCGGGTTCCTTACGTGTGGCTCGGGCTTGGAAATCTGGAGCTGGGCGCTGTGGAGCCCAACATCCCCACGACCCATATCGTTGCCGGCGGAAACGACTGGGATACGAGCATGCCTAAGCTGGTAGCTGCCTACAAACTGAACCTTGGCATGGTCGGGCTCAAGTTCTTCGGCGGCTGGCAGTCAATCGAGGACTGCGTTGTTGCAGGCTCTACTGCGACATGCTATGACATCGACTCGCACGTGCTCGGTGTTACAGCCACAGTGGGCGTCGGACGGCTCACCATTAAGGGCGCGGTCTGGACCGGTCAGAACGTTGCGGATTACGGTACGGGCGCACAAGCCTTTAGCGCCTTCTATGATGCCGCAAGCAACAGCATAAGGGATTCGGATTGGATGGCCTATCAGATCGACCTTGCCTTTAAGGTAAGCGATATGGTTAAGGTTACCGCGGGCTACATCAGTGCTGAGAGCGAATCTGACCGGGCTGGATCCTATGAGGACCCAATCAAACAATATCATGTGAACGCGGAATTCACTTTGGCCAAGGGTGTCACCATAACCCCCGAATATATGGTGCTCGATTACGACGACATCACCCAAGCTGGCGTCAAGACTGAGGAGAAAAAAGAGACTTACATTGGCGTTTACTGGCAGATTGCATTCTGAGAATTCTCGGCAGCTAACCTGAGAAGAAACCCGAGGCCTCGTACCTCGGGTTTCTTGTTTCGGGGTCCGGTTCCTTGCTCCTAGATCATGAAGGTGCTTGCTTCAAAAGATGCAACTTCAAGGCACCAATGAGGAACAGTTTTCCTTTTTGACTGAAGCCCGAGCCGTGGCAGCAATCGCTCCAGCCCCTTCTCAGTCCTCATCCTCCGCAATGCTCAAACACGGCTCAAGCCCTCCTTCGCAACGATGCTTAATCGTTTGAATCCCCTTGCGTCAAACCCACATTTCACCCGCTTCGACCCCCCAACTGGTAGCACGACACCTGTTTTTCATATGCGTTTTCAGCTTGATTGTCAGGGCGATGGATTTGGGCTATGGGGAGATATGATGGCCGAATGAAAACTGCTTGAAGTCCTCGAATATATCCCGAACACGGATGCCGCTGTGAGTTTCCTTACAAAACCCTCTCTCTGGCGGCGCTTACACCTATCCTCCCAGCCCGATTCGCTAGGACAAATTATCTGTCGGATCAACAAGAGTCAAACAGAGATCCGGCCCCTTTACGTACTTGCGTGATATCAAGCTGGAGGTTAAATCGTATGGTTTGTTTGGAGTTTTGGATTTTGGACATTCGTATTTGTTTCGAGTTTCGTGCTTCGAGTTTCGAATTTTCGAAAGAACGCACTATGCAAAAAATCATGCAGATTCAGCTGGTTACCTTTTAAAATGACAAGGCCCTGGGTAAATTCAGGGAGGTATTGCCCCGGTGTCCTGTTCAGGGTATACTAAGACAGTGAGATTCAAATTTAAAAGGGGGGGGATCTATGGGAAAGAACACACTTCTCTCGATCGGTGCCGTAACCGCACTTGCGATAGCCCTTACGTGTACACCTGCATACGGGAAATATCGGGAGTTCCTTTCGGCAAACTTCAGAACAGGGGCTAATGTACCGGTAGCGCCTGATGAGACGATTTCCGATGACCTCATCGCCGCCGGGGCAAACATCGAGGTAGCCGGCCATCTCAAGAAAGGGCTTAAGGCCTTCGGCGCAAACATCAACATCCCGGGCACCGTAAGCGGTGAGGTGTATTCGGCGGGTGCCAACATCGATCTCTCCGGCACATTCGCCAGTAAGGTGACGGCCGTTGGCGCCAGCATTGTCCTTTCCGGCACCTTTGACCAGGATGTTGAGGTGGCGGCAGCCAGACTGACCCTCATGCCCACGACGATCATAAGGGCCAACCTTACCTACTCTGCCGCTGTTCTGGAGAAACAGGACGGATCGCAGGTACTCGGCACCGTCACTGAAAGACAAAAGCCCTTGAAAACGGAAAAGGTCCATGCGTGGCGCAAAAAGGGAGAAAGGGCGGCAAAACGAGCCGGTATCGCCTTCTGGTTCATATCCACCATTGCCCTTGTACTGGTAGGATTGATCATCAGCGCTGTTTTTCCAGACCAGACCAACCGCGTCGTTGGGGCAATCTCCGAGTCACCCTGGAAAAGCATTGGTGTCGGCCTGGTGTTCTTAGTGGTAGTGCCGGTTGCAATTGTTATCGCGCTTGTCACTGTTGTGGGCATACCCGCTGCAATCATCGCCGGTTTTCTCTATGCCATCATCGTGTATGTCAGCCGGATTTACATCGGCGTGTGGATCGGAAGGAAGGCCATCGGCGCCCTGAAAAGAAGTCAAATTACTTCACTGTTCTGGCCGCTTGTGGTGGGGATCACCATCATCGCGCTCATCGGGTTGATTCCCTTTATTGGGTGGATCTTTAGGCTGTTTTGCCTCTTAATCGGCCTGGGTGCCCTATCGCTGGCAGTCTCGAGACCTGCTGAGGCGTAAGCGGGCAAAGCAACGCGTTCATGAAATGGGCCAGGGGGTAGTGACACGAACTGTCAGCCTGTTGCCCACATTCTTTTAATGGGCAATTTCCGTGTGCACGGTTCGAGTCCTGCCCATCTTGAGCACCTCACGCTCTTTATTCGCCGCCTATCACCCCGGATCACCTACTGGTATGAACTGCGAGCGGAATACCAGCCAGGTAGATTACCCGGTTAGGCAAAAATGAGCCCGTACCCTTTTACACGTGTTTAGCAAACTGAGGAGGCCACCCATCTCTTAACGGCACTAGAAAGGTTTCCCTGCCTCTTTTATACCGAAAATTGCATCTATCATAGCCTTCTGCCAGGGTCATAGACCGGACTAATCCTCTGTTGAACGCTTTGCTAAAAACGAAATCGGGCAGACAGAAGAATGGCGCCAATTCGTCCGCATCATGGTCGTGAAAGAGTTTGCATGCCCCGCATTCAGTGAAATCAAGGCCATAATCAAATTCTCTGCGGTCACCCTCAATAAATGTAAATACCCAGTCTCCGGGATACTGGCGCTTTTGAGATTGTGCTGCCTGTTCTTTGAGATACTTCTCGTATTTCTTGCCGTATTTCAGCCTGCCAACAAGACGAAGAAAGAACTTAGGGTAAGCATAGGTCCGTGCCTCTGCCATTTCAAAGATAACCTTACCGATTTGCTCCGCTGTCATATCATAGTTTTTGAGCACCTTATAGAGTGCCAAGCACCCGGCAGACATGATGAGAAATGTCGTGTTGATATTGTTCTCGCCTCCAATATAAGGCAGTTTGGGGATGATACCCTCATATTCTTGACGAACATCCATGAGGATAGTGTCCGTCCGATCATCGCCAAAATGAGGCACTAAGGCCTTTCTTGAGTATTTGAGTGCCTGTTTGTCGAAATCTTCTAATAGTTTCGATTTTTGAGATATGTAGTAATTGCCACCCTGCTGGTCTTTCATGCTGTTCCCTCTCGCTTGTTTCAGTCCATGAGTGGCTGAACGGGGTGAGCCTTCAGCACCCCATGCAATGGATGCCGGGATAGTGCTTGCAATTACCACAACAGCAGCAGTCTTAGCTGATTTTTCCAGAAACTCTCTTCTATTCATGTTCACGCTAACGCCTCCTTGTAAATGAAGCTTCTTGCAGTAAACTCCAGGGTATCAAGCGGAATTGCGCCAAAGTTAACCCGCCTGCGCTCTATGGGCTTCCGCCTTCGTTAAAACTTCGGCGGGACAAGACGGCGCGGTTAACCCCGCCTTTCCATCCTCCGTAGCTGGGTCACCCGGCCTTCGTAGCCTTTTTGGCTACTATGGCGGAGCAGGCCTGCGGACACCGTCGGCCATAGCCTTTGGCGTCGGACGAGGACGAGCGCTTCAGCGGCGCAGCTTTAGGCGCGTCCGACTGCAAGCGCAGTATGCCTGGTCATTCATAATGAGTCCACATCCTAATGACTTTAACCACTTTTTCGTCATCAAGAATCTGATAGACCAGCCGATGTTGAATATTTATTCGCCGCGAAAAGGCCCCGGATAAATTACCTAATAGCTTTTCAAATGGTGGAGGCGTCGTGTAAGGATTCTCACGCAGGATTTCAATTAGCTCCTCGGCTTTCGGACGCAGACCAGCAGCAGATAGCTTTTTGGCATCTTTTTGAGCTTGTTTTGTGAAAACCACTCGCCACATTACCAGTCAAGTTCCTGGGTGCATTCCTCGATTGGAGTGGCTAATCCTTCCCGAATTGATTCCCGCATACCAGGGATATTCAGAAGATAGATCGTTTCCTGTATGGAGCGCCAGTCATCCTCTGAGATAAGCACAGCATTGGCGCGCTTACCCTTTATGATAATTGGTTCGTGGGAAGACGCTGCTTCGTCAATAAGCCTATAAAGCTTTGATCTTGCTTCAGTGGCTGTTAGTGCCAGCATGATTTACCTCTGACGTAGTTTAATTTGTATACCCAGAAAGTACGTCATTGCGTACGTCTTGTCAAGTTTTATCATAGAGGCATAACGATGCTCTTCAGCCGCAGCAATCAGCTGCCCGCTGCGAGAGACTGCTTATGCGGCGTTAAACACTAATCTGAATTCTTTAACTGGTCATATTCGTCCGCAGTCATCATGTACGAGGGGTGATTGAGGCCCGTTGGCGCATAGTACTCATCATGACTGTAACGAAAACCTAGCTTTTCGAGGAGGTGACGCGAAGCTTCATTTTTGGGATTGTGGCCCGCGAAAAGG
>DATKZQ010000100.1:0-8731 GCA_035527895.1 Desulfatiglandales bacterium | reverse complement strand
ATGGTATACTCCTTTCTTCGCTACCAGGGATGGACTAACTCCGGTCGCCCTACGGGCTCCCTCCGTGAGTCCATCCCCCTTCACAATACCATGTAGTGTAATTCAATCCAACTTTTGAGACATGAATTCAGAAACAAAGGGTGAGACTGAAAGTGTCATCATAATTCCTGACCATAAAGAAGTTGACCGGTGGACCTTGAAAACGATCTTAAAACAAGCGGAGATCTCTGAGGAAAAGTTCAAAGAATATCTATAATGCGGTGCGTCTGCGTGTGAGTTTATCCTGAGCACAGTCGAAGGAGGCTGCGGCCATTCGGGTCCTCCACTGTCTGCGCCCACAGCCGTAATAATAGGGTCAGCCCTTGACTCGGGACAATTGAGCCCCGATCGCTTCAACCCTTTATCTGACCAGTTGCAGATCATCCTTTGCCCATTACCCTGAGCGGATATGTGGTAGAAGGCTCCCTCATATTCAATGCGGAGTGCCTGGCCATGGGTGCTTCCTCTATGAGAGAACGCGTTGCCTGGCCTGTCCTTTATATGAATTTGTCCTTTGTCAAGGGCTGACCCCTTTTCACTCAGACGCCTTACTGATAACCCAAGCCAACCCCCCCATGAGGACGTTTTCACAATACGCACCATGCGTAATACTTGCATTCGTGCTGATCACAAAAACTGCTGGCCTTACCAAAGCAGTCAAACGAGCCTTCACGCAGTTGTCTTTTGCAGGCACCGCGTGCCCGTCCGCCATCATGATCCTCAGGGGAGAGAGGGGCGGGCATCCAATCTCGCGAGCCTCTTCATGGTGTGATACTATCAGATGGCTCATAAGATGTTAAGCACGTTCTGCCCGAACATACCCCCTTTACGTCCACCCTTTACTAAATTTATAGGTGCCCAAATTTGTAATAACTCTCTCACGCATTATTTAGGATTATTTATATCTCACTTTTTGGAACTTTAGAAATTGGTATTTTATTAAGACACACGTAGTGAAGTAAATTTCTCTCGATTTCCATTTAGTAAAGGCGGAAGGGATATACTCCCCTTTTTTTAAGGGGAGACAAAAGGAATTTTTAAGAGCTGCACGACTCAATCAAGATATGATTACAGGGTGTGGCAGGCAGCATAATGATCCTTTCCTACTTTGACCATTTTGGGAGATTCTATCCGGCAGACTATTTTTGCAATAGGGCATCTGGTTCGGAAGCCGCATCCTGATGGGGGATTTGCGGGATTCGGAATGTCTCCCTGGAGAATTTGTCTTTCCATCTTGGCCTGTGGGTCGGGGATGGGGATGGAGGATAACAGGGCTTTCGTGTAAGGATGTCTTGGATCGCTGTATAGATCGGTGCTTGGAGCTACCTCTGTAATCTTACCCAAATACATGATGGCAACCCGATTTGCGATATGTTCCACAACCGCCAAATCATGAGAAATAAAAAGATAGGACAAATAGAATTCTTCCTGCAACCTTACGAGAAGATTGATGATCTGTGCTTGAATGGACACATCCAGTGCGGATAACGGTTCGTCCGCGATGATCAGTTTCGGATTGAGTGTGAGGACCCTAGCAATACCGATGCGTTGGCGTTGTCCCCCGCTGAACTCATGGGGAAATCGTCGCATATAGTCGGCCTCCAGACCGACCTTTTCCAAAACCGCGGCGACCCTATCCTTCCTATCGGCCTTGTTTCCTATGGCGTGAACGAGGAGCGGTTCTTCGACGATCGCCCCAACATTCATCCGGGGATTTAGAGAGGCAAAAGGATCTTGAAAAATCATCTGGGCCGATTCCCGAAAGTTCTTTAATTCTTTCTTATTGAACTGCGCCACCTTTCGGCCTTCAAACTCGACCACACCGGACGTGGATTCCTCGAGCCGCAGAATGACCCGCCCCGTTGTGGTCTTTCCGCATCCCGATTCACCCACCAAGCCGAGGGTTTGGCCTTTCTTAAGACTGAAACTCACACCATTCACGGCAAATACATAGCGGGGAGGCTGGAATAGGCCTGTTTTTTTAAGTGGAAAATGCTTGACCAGATCTCTTATTTCAAGAAGGTTTTTTGATATCATTCATTCGGCGCTTTTAATCCGGTTATCATACGTTTATCACAGCCCATGACTCTCAGCGTTATAGTTTTTAACAAAAGCAGGCGACCCAATGTCCCCTTTCCCTTTCTCTCGGCTGCGGGCGCGTCTCCAAACATTGCGCTATCACCTCAGGACAACGGTCTGCAAACTTGCATCCTGGGATGAACCGAAAAGGGGCCGGGACGACACCTTTTATTTCCTCCAGGAATTTAGTACGCTTTCCGAGAACGGGAATGGAGTTCATGAGAGCTTTGGTATAAGGATGTTGTGATCTTTCGAAAATATCCGATACATCAGCCTCTTCGACTTTTTCCCCCGCGTACATCACCACGACCCGTTGAGCGCCTTTTGCTACAATGCCGAGGTTGTGCGTGATCAAGATCATGGCCATCCCAAACTCCTTTTTCAATCGGAGTATGAGATCAAGGATCTGTGCCTGAATGGTAACATCCAAAGCCGTGGTCGGCTCATCAGCGATGAGCACTTTCGGATTACCCCCGAGAGCCATAGCGATCATGGCACGCTGGCGCATCCCGCCACTAAGCTGATGGGGATATGCGTTCATAACTCTCTCAGGTGAGGGGATCTCACAAGCATAAAGTATTTCTATAGCCTTCTTGTCGGCCTTTTTTCTCGATAGATTCTGATGGAGTCTGAACACCTTGGAGAGCTGGTTGCCAATTGTAAAGACGGGATTCAAGGAGGTCATGGGCTCCTGAAAAATCATGGAGATCTGATTACCGCGGATACTTCTCATTTTCTTCATCGGCAGCCCAAGTAGATCTTGACCCTCCAGTTGTATTTCCCCCGATACGATTTCTCCCGGCGGCGTGGGGATAAGTCGCAGAATGGACAGGGCCGTGACACTCTTTCCACATCCTGACTCACCGACTACTCCCAGCGTTCCGCCCCTGAAGACATCGTAACTCACGCCATCTACAGCTCTGGAAACACCCTCCTGGGTGTGGAAATAGGTTCTTAAATCCCTTATGGATAAAACCGGTACATTGTTGTTTTCAGTGGCCATTAGCATTAACGCTTTACCAGATGACTGTTTCTGCCTTCAGTCCCCAAGGGGTCACGTTCGTTGAAACTTCCATCGAATCTTCGGATCTAGTGCCTCTCGCACGCCATCACCAAGCAGATTAAAGGCCAGGACGGTGAGAAAAATAGCGCCGCCTGAAAAAGTTGAAATCCACCACTGGGTGAGAAAAAATTCCCTTCCATCGCTGACCATGACGCCCCAATCTGCTGTGGGAGGTTGCGTGCCCAGTCCCAGGAAACCAAGAGCACTGAGATAAAGTATGATATATCCCATATCGAGGGTTGCCTGCACAATGACAGGCGAAAGAGAATTGGGAAGTATGTGTCGAAACATGATTCGCAATTCTGATGCCCCGACGGCTCTTGCAGATTCCACGAATTGCATTTCCTTGAGCGAGATTACCTGGCCCCGAACGAGCCTTGTGTACCAGGGCCACCAGGGTAATGATATGGCAATCAGAGCGTTGATGAGGTTTGGACCCAAGGATGCCACAATAGCAATGGCCAATAGCAATGAAGGAAATGCAAGTATCATGTCCGCAAACCGCATGATAACTTCATCAACCTTTCCGCCCAAATACCCTGCAAGGAGACCGAGAGGCACGCCAATGCTACTAACGATCAGGACAACGATGACAGCGGCTTTTAGAGAAATCCGGGCACCGTACATGATGCGGCTCAAGATGTCTCGCCCAAGATTATCCGTTCCCAGTGGATGTTTCAGCCTGGGCGAGAGCAATCTTTCGTCAAGATTTGAAAAACCCCTACCTTGGTCGGGATAGGGTGACAGATAAGGCGCAAAAAGGGCTGTAATGATAACAATAAGAATAATACCGAGACCGAATGTCGTTAAAGGGTTCCTGAGAATCAGGTTCATCCCCCTCAAATAATCTCGTTTATAAAAGTCTCGCTTCCCAAGCCTTTCATTACAGGGCATTTTCATAACCCGCTTTCACCCAAGCAGAATGCGAGGATCGGCCACTGCCAGGAGCAAATCGACCAATAGATTCACCGTAACATAGAGCATGGCCATTAATAGGGTCACACCCATGATGACAGGATAATCATTGAGATAGATAGCATTTGTTGTAAAAGTCCCCAATCCTGGCCAAAAGAAAATGAGTTCTATGAAAAAAGTTCCAGTCAACATATACGCAAAGCATAAGCCTGCGGTCGTCAAGGTCGGTCCAATAGCGTTCTTTAGCGCATAAACAAAATGAATCTCGCCTTCAGAAACGCCGCCGGCTCTGGCTGTCATAATATAATCTTCACGAAGCACCTCGATCATAGTGGAACGGGTCATCCTGGATATGAGACCTGTGGGATAGGCTGCGAGGGTTACTGAGGGAAGGACGAGATGGGCCACAGCACTTTTCAATGCCGGCCAATTCCATGTCATTAAGGCATCTAAAACATAAAACCCGGTGACACGCTCAATGGGGTTCACTAGACTCACGACAGTGTCAATTCTTCCTCCAATTGGAAAAAGGCCAAGCCATCTGAAAAAAAGGATCTGGAAAATCATGGCCAGCCAGAAAGAGGGTAATGAGACATTGGCCACAGAAAAAAACCGACTCAAATGGTCGGTCAAAGTATTTTCTTTTTTCGCCGATAGGACCCCCAAAGGAATCCCTACGAGCAGTGCGATGATGATAGCACTGAGCATCAGTTCCAGCGACGCGGGCAAATGCCCAAGAATACCCACCATCACGGGGCGGTGTGTGCGAAGCGATTCGCCAAGATCCCCATGAAGCAGATCTCTCATATAAAAGACAAATTGAACAGGAAGGGGTCTATCAAGGCCCAACTGAACACGAACTTTTTCCACTTGTTCTGGTCTGGCGCGCGGTCCGAGGTAGGCAGCGGCAGGATCGCCGGGGACGACCCTGGAGAGGGTAAAGGTAATGGCGCATAGACCCAATAGCACAAGAACGAGCCATGCCATTCGTTTTATGATAAATCGTAACATGGACCAAATCTTCTCGAAAAAGCTTTTAAAAGATCAAGCTACCATTATCGATCATAGCGCCACTACATCAATGTTTTTTTTATTCTTTATACATATTATACCAGAAAGGAACCCGGGGGTAATTCGGATTGATCACATAACCCTTCAGTTCTCTTCTTTTGAAAATCGGCCCCTCCACATCGAATAAAAAGATCGATGGTGCCTCTTCGATGAGCATTTTTTGGGCCTGCGAATATAGGGCCTGGGCCTTTGTGCCATCGGGGGTGGAGTACGCTTTAAGAATGGTCTCATCGAATGCTGGATTTTTATAATATGAAAAGTTCCAATAGGGCTTTTTCTCAACATGCCACAGACTATAAAGGGTCTCATAGGGATCACTGAAGCTGGGCCACCATAAGAGGGCTGCCATATCGTGGGCCTTCTCGGCCCCGCCCTGCATAAGATCCCACTGGGCGGTCCAGATCATGGCACGAATTTCAACATGGATGCCAATATTTGCCAGTTCCTCTTTGAGTAAGGGAGCGAAGGCTTTCTCGATGTCGTTTTCCGATGCATAGGTGAAAATGACCTTCTCCTTGATGCCGTTAGGGTAACCCGCCTCGGCCATGAGTTTTTTGGCTTTTACCAGATCGTATTTATATTGGTAGAGTGTGTCATCATGGCCGAACTGGCCGTAGGGCACCGGACCAACAGCCTGCCTCCCGAGACCGCCCATGGAAATCTCAATCATATTCTCATAGGGCATTGCATAGGATACCGCTTTTCTGATGAGTTTATTATTAAAGGGAAATTTTGTGGTGTTCAGGTGAATGGCATAGTTCATGAAACTTGGACCCACCAGACGCTCACAGCATGCTTTCGTATCAAGGATCTTACTTGATTCAAGGGGAATACGGGTGGCCAGATCAGCAACACCCGATTCGAGCATTTGTTCGGCAACGGTCCCTTCTTTGACGATTTTAACAACGATTCGGTTGAAATGAGGTCCTTCCCAGCCCCGCCAGTATGCATCAAATTTTTTAAAAATAATCTCCTCGTCCGCTTTGTAGCTTTCCAGCATATAAGGTCCACAACCCGCTTCACGACCCGCCTCGAACCATTTCCGGTCCTTCTTGACACCCTCAGGGCTGATGATCCACGCGGCGTTGGCAGAGGTAATGATCCTGTTAAATGGGGCGGGATTTTTCAGGATGAACTGGACCGTGTATTCATCAAGGGTTTTGATTTCTTTTACGGGCCCAAAAATAAAGGCCGCACCTTGCCCCATTTTCATGGTTCTCTCTATGGAATCCTTGACCACCTGGGCGTTCAACGTGCCCCCGTCATGAAACTTGACACCTTTCCGCAAAGTAAAGGTCCACTTCATGCCGTTTTCTTCTGCCTTCCAATCCGTGGCAAGGCCGGGCTCAAAAGGTTTTTCACTACCGAGCGGCGTCACCCAGATCAAACATTCATAAATGTTGGGCATGTAAACGGATTCCGTGGAATAGCTTGCGCTTGGGTCCCATGTGGTGATGCTATCGGTGGAGGCAAACACGAGTATATCCTTGGGCAACTTTGCCCCCTGGCCCTGTACGGCATTAAATGCCACCGCAAGGAGGGCTATCACCAGGATTAAAAAGGTATTTCGAAATGTACTTTTCATCTTAACCCCCTTTCTTTAGTATTTGTCTCAACCTTTCACCATAAAAAGAGCAGTTGAGAGTTAAAAATCCGACGACAGATTTAGGTGGCAACCAAATGGTTCAGGTTTCTGTTTCAGTGACTATCACCTCCTTTCTGTTTTAACTTGGAAAGCGAGTACGCCGGCAACTCGTCCCCAATTTTTCCATGAAGCTTAAGCTGTCCGAGGTTTTTAAATATTTCTCCCCTGCGAATATCATCCATATATACGGGAAATCTGTGTCCAAAGCTCCCAAGCGATTTCCAAACCTGGCAGAGCCCGAGAGTACCGTATTCTCTCACCCTGGAAACCATGTCCAGATCAATCACCTCCGTAAGGATCATTTCTCCTTCCCCTGAAGTTTGCAGTACATGGCCTTCTGGATCTACAAAAATTGATTGTCCAATCCCGCCCCCTTCGATCCCGTTCACACTGAGGAAATAGACTTGATTTGCAATCGCGTTTGCCTGGGACAGAACGAGTTCGAGGGCCCGGTCTGAAGTATAGGAGGCTGTTGGATGGACCACAGCCTCCGCCCCCATCCAGGCCAGAGTTCGGATCACCTCAGGAAACCATTGATCGTAGCAGATGCAGAGGCCGATTCGCCCTTTGTTTGGAATATCGAAAACGCAAAACGACTCGCCAGCTTCGTTTTGCTCTAATGGAGCCCAAGGAAAAAGCTTCCTATATCTGGTTACGATTTCTCCATCAGGAGAGATCACAATCGAAGTGTTATAGACCTTTTTTTGTTCTCTTTCATAAACAGACCCCGGGATAAGCCATTTCTTTTCCCTAATAGCCCATGCGCAGAATTTGTCAACCGTGGGATTTGGAATCGATATCGCAAGGTCGGGATTTAGCCCACAAGCGCAGAGTTCGCTAAAAAATACCAGGTCGACCCATGGAAATTGGGTTGAAACCGTATGGAGCTTTTCCATCATCGCATCCGAGTTGTCCTGGCCGCGGAAAACTCGCATCTGTATCCCAGCAATTCCAAGGTACCTTCCCATCTTATCCCCTCTGCATAGAACATTTATAGATTTTTATACCTATTCAGGTACCTCTCCCCAAATAGGCGAAAGGCATGCCTATATGCATTAGCGTATAGGGCTACCAGGGAAAAAAGGTTTTGATGAATGAGATTACAGCTTTGGTAATTTCGCCCCCTTTTGTACTGTACATGCCCTATGTATCTTCCAATCTACAATACCTCCTTCAAGCACTCCTCCACAATAGAAAAACCCGTTTCCAGCTGATCATCTGTAATAACAAGTGGCATAAGAATTCGAATCACGTTATGGTATGCACCACATCGTATGATGAAAAGACCTCTCTCGCAGCAGCGTTTCACTAGCTCCCCGGCCTCATCGCCGGCTGGCTCCCTGATTTCTCTATCTTTAACTAGCTCCATGCCTATCATCGGGCCAAGCCCGCGTACATCCCCTATGATCTCATATTCTTTTTGGAGATCTAAAACTCTGTCTCGAACTTTATCTCCTAATTGAACGGCCTTCTCTAATATCTCTCCTTGCAGCAAGTCTACCACTGCCAACCCTGCTTTACAGGCTAAGGGGTTTCCGCCGTAGGTTCCGCCCAAGCCACCGAAATGCGGCGCATCCATGATCTCTGCTTTACCGGTAACGCCAGCCAATGGGAGGCCTGCGGCGATGGATTTGCCCGTGAGTATGATATCTGGGACCACATCAAAATGCTCAGAGGCAAAGAGCTTTCCCGTTCGTCCCATCCCTGTCTGAATCTCATCCATGATAAACAGGATCCCATGCTTCTCGCAGATGGCCTTGAGCTTCTTGAAATAGCCCTGGGGCGGGACAATAAAGCCCCCCTCCCCTTGCACTGGTTCCACAATGAGCGCGGCTGCGGCATCTGGAGCAACGTTGCTTACGAAGAAATCCTCCAAGTACTCAGCGCAGTAGAGTTCACATGAAGGGTATTCCAACCCA
>DATKZQ010000099.1:0-21323 GCA_035527895.1 Desulfatiglandales bacterium | reverse complement strand
ATCAATATTCTCAGTTTATCATTGATATTTCAGTGTATACGGAAAGATTTGTTATGGTGTCGCTCTAATTATCTGATTTTGCTGACAAAATATTGGACATCACATGATGCTGGGCTATTTTCTTAATAAAGTCACGCTAGGTAATCCATAAGCTTCTTTTGGCCTTCAAAAGACGTGTTTTGGTCTTTAGCGACCTTGGATTCTTCCGGCATTTTATCCCCCTATTTTTGTTGTTTTGGTTCTTAAACTCCTGGTTAGTCCTGTTTGCCCTGTTTTGCTTGTAACGCTTTTTCACCTCCTTTCTGAAAAGTGTTCCCCAGGATTCTTGTGAGAGCAGTTAGGAGAGATTGAAAGGCTCCTGTCAATCCTGCTATTTCTTGTTTTACATATTCAGGTATGTCATCTTTTGGCTTTAAAACTCTGAAAATGCTGCCCCGGCACAGTCCTGAAATTTCGGCCAGGATTTCGGCATTCAGGCCTTTAGCCTTAAGCTCTCGGATAGCCTGATTTCGATTTCCCTTGAGTGGGTTTGACTTTTGAATAATTTTCAGGGTAATTTCGTCAATCTGATTGTATGCAGCCTTTGCCCTGGGAGATAATTCGCGGTTTTCTCTTTGATTCATTAAATATTCCTTATTCCATTATATCGATCCGAAATCTATCTCTATCGCAAACACCGTAGAGCTTTTCAAAGCCAATACCATGCGGGCAGGGGCGCCGGGCCACTTGCCGGAGATAGCCTGCTGCCCGCAGTTTACGGATGATTTTCTGCACGTAGTTCAGAGTCGGGGCTTCAGACAGTTTTTGCAAATCAGATGCTGAAAACTTCGTATGAGAGACATACGCAGCCTTTAAGATCTTCTTCTTCAGCTTCATTTTTCCGATCGCCCTTTTTTGCTGCCACGCGTGATTATGGCGGTATTTGCCAAACCGAACCTCTTCAATTTCCCCGCGTGCCCGAAAATCCTGAATAGCAAGCCGAACATAGCTTCGACACGGCCCTTTCGGGATATTTAATGCCTCATAGAGATGCCGAGGCGTAAACGGCTGTTTCCTCTTCGCTATCCAGTCCCGTATACGGGAGGCCATGCCTGTTTTGGGAATTCGCATTGATTAAGCCATTAATTAATTGATCAGATCTCTCAAGGATTCCAGTAGCTTTCATGCTCCGCTCGACCGCAATAGCTACAGACAAAACCGGCCGCCAATCCCCTTTTGAATAGTTTTGTATATTTCGCACCGCAGCCGGGGATATCGAAATGCCGAGAGCTTTTCGAAAGAAAAGGATTATGTCAGGCTGTGCGACAGGAGAGAATTCCACTCTACGCCGGATTCTGCTGGAGATGCGCCTTCTACTTGCTACCTTGCTCTTCAACCCGTCCTCACCAATCAGAAGAATGGAGCATCCATACCGCTCGTTCATGTTTCGAAGCATCTCCAGAATGTTCTTAGCCAGGAGATCCGCCTCATCAATGATAATGAGCCTTCTCTCCTTTGCCATCTCATCGCCAATAATATTCAGGCATGTTTCGCTGCGACCTGGTCTGATTTTACAAAGCTCAAAGGTGATCTCCCTCAGTAACATCGTGGGTGTTCTGATGTTCATGGGCGGAACATAAATAGCTGTGGAATTCGTCGCATAATGTTTTGCGAATTCCGACTTACCTCGGCCCGCCGGACCGGTGATCATACCCAGGGATGGCCCGATCAAACTCTCTGGGCTCTCTAATTCTGCGCACATGTCAAGAGACCTGCTGGCATTCTCCGTTTCGATGAAAACCCTTCGCATGCGACCCCCCTAACTCCCACCTAATTCACGGCTGATGGCCCAACGCTCAGCCTCGCCCCGACTCATGCGGGCCTCGTAGCCTTCTTTAAATGCGGCGTCCTCCTCGGCCGGATTTCCGCCGGCAAGCTCGACGTCGACAATCCACTTGTACCGGTCGTAATCGGTGAGAAAGTACAGAGGGCGCTCGGGGATTGATTTCTGCAATTTCCCGCATCGTGTCTCCTCTGCCCGCGCCTCCAGCCTCCCGATTGCCTCCTCCAACTCCTCGGGCGTCCGCACCCGCAGCCGCTCTTGTTGCTCCGCGATCTGTTCCCGTTTGGCCGCCCCTATCTGGGCCGCCACGCGCTCGGCCGCCGGCACCTCGGAGTAGCGCCGGAAGTCGGGTATGGCCGCGGTGAGCTCCCGGTATTGTTCGATATACCGGCGCCTGAGCCGGCGTTTTTCTTCGATCTTGCGGGCGGCCAAGCCCTTATCCTTCATAGAGCTGAATTCCGCGGGCTCGGCCCGGCATAGAAATTCGCCCCCCTGAAACACCAGGAGCCAGCCCGGGTCCATCGGATCATGGAGGATGGTCACCCGCCGGCCGGTGGGCAGTTCGATGAGTGCGGGATGTTCATACGGCTCGGTCTTCCACGTGATCCGGCCCCGGTCGATCGCACGGGTAGCCTGGGGCAGGAACAGGAGATCTACGGCCTCGTCACTCAGGTATACGGGTTTCCATCCGTCGGCATGACAAGCACGGAGGCAGTCCATCGGGGTGGCATGGTCAGGGGGCTGTCCATGACGCCACTCTCGACGGACGCCCCGGTGCGGTTTATTGTTACAATGATCCATCGCTTTAAGCAGGGCGACGGAAAATTCGCGGAAGGTAGGCAGTTTGCCGGCTGCGATCAGGCGGGCCAGGTCTTTTTGATCGATCTCGTTTTCCTCTTGCGGGCCGGCCAGGATTTTTACGTTGCCCGGGAGGCGGAACTCATTCCGAAGGACGCCTTCGAGTTTATTGAAGGTGCCTTCGATCATCTTTGCCTTGGCGTTGCGCACGATGGCTTTTGTGTGGGTGCCGGGCATGAGGGTACAGGGGTTTATCTCTTCCGTGTCTGCGCCCTCCAGATCCGCGGGTATATCCACGGTGCGCTGCACATACAACCCGCACTGGCGCATGGTTTTCTGCAACTGTATAATATAGTTGCTCTCCTCGGGCTTGCCGTGATCCGTGTAGATGGAGCCGAAGGGGCCGAAGATCCGCATGCCCACGCGCAAGGCCAGGCCCATGAGATGAGCGTCGTATCGTTTGTCCAGGGCGCCACCGTAAAAACAGCGCGTACGCAGATCCTGCCAGAAGTAACCCTCGGGCCGGAACACCTCGCCCGTGTCGTCGTCCATGACCCAGAAGTCGAACCGGTGCTGATCGCCCACGAGGATCTCGAAGGGTTCCAGATCGGAATAGTCGCGGAGCACGGGCGGCAGGGAATTGTCCAGCGCCCGCAGGCCGCCCCGTTGTAATGCCGTGAGCTGGGGTATGGCTTTCCTCCGAAACCAATAATAGGCATTTTGGATGCTGCCGATCTCCCAGCCCTGTTTAACGGCCTCATTGGCCAACACCTCGTACAGGGCCTTTTTGCTGATCCTGCGGTGTTCCCTTTTCAGACAAACCCCGATCCAAAAATCGAGGGCCTTCGGTGTCCAAACCTTTGGTTTGTCCTTATCAGATCTCCTCCCCTCCAACCCGCCGAGACCTTGAACTTCATATTTTCTTACTAGCTTATACAGATTCTGCCAAGTTGTGTCATGTTTCCCGGCAACTGTCTCCATCCACTCCTTTTTTCCATATCCTACAGGGATCCCCATCGCTTGTTGAATTGCTGGAAGCCAACGTTTAACTTTTTTATGGTCTAATATATTTCCCGAAGGTAGTGTTTTTTGAGCGGAATTGATTTTCCCCGCTTGAGCAAATGTAGAAGGACGGAGGGCTATAGCTCCACCTATTAATTTTCCCCGTATCTCAATTGGTAAGCTTTCCAACTCATATTCATAAAAATTCCCTGCACGTCCCTTCCCATGCCCCGTTCGGGAGGGCCACGCCTCCCTTTCAGCCCTTTTCCTAATCCCTCTTGACGATTTGTTAAGAGCTTTCGCGATTTGTATAGAAGTCCACCACTGTTCCATATTAACTCCAAAAACGAAATTTCAAATGCTCTTCAAGCCATTTTTTTATGCGTCGACTTTCAGAACGGCCTGCAATGACATGATATACCGCCGTCCGAGATACACCTAATTCCGAAGCCCAATGGGCCATCTTTTCACCGCGTATGGCACAGAGACCTTTTATTCCTTTGGCGATTTGCTCTTTTGAAATCTCCTTTTTTTCCTTTTTATTAAAATTGTTTCGACTTCCTGCTAACTTTTTGCTATAAGATCTAGTCATCATGATTACCTTTTAAACCAAGAGTTTGGTTCAAGTCAAGCCATTTTTTTGGTTCCTTAGTCTTTTAGTGTTTTTTTGGTAATTTTCTATCTAAATCAATATGTTAGTTAAAAGTTCCTTTCTGTTCCTTACCTAAGGAACTACTTATGCTCACATTATCTGAAAAAATAGGCAAAATCATACAAGAATCTGGGCTTTCTTTGGCACAATTTGCCCAAAAAACAGGTGTATCCAAAAATACGCTTGTAAACTATAGAGATGGCGTCACCTCCCCTTCCGGCCAGTTTATTATAAAAATTTGCAAGGAATTTTCTGTCAATCCTAGATGGATAATCTTAGAGGAAGGAGAAGTTTACCGTGCTGAATACGAAGACCTTTTTCAAGCTTTACAGATCGACAAAATAATGGATATAGATCCCGGCCTTACTGAGTTTCATTGTATAAATATCCTACTTTTTGAAGCTATGAAGAAGACAGGCATCATTCTCACTAGTGACGGAATAGAAAAGATGAAAAAATTTATTTATGAAGAAGCCTGGTCCGAATTCAAAGGAATCGTGGCTGACGTCTTAACCTCTTTAGTTAGAGCAGCACCAAACTGGGAAGCCAAAAAAAGAGACCACTTAAAGAAAACGGACTAGAAATTTCAATATCTCCCCGGGAAGTTGTCGCCAGTTACGTGAGAATTTTTTGAATTTCGTCGTGTTTTCGGTGAAATCGTCGCATTTAACGTGAGACACAAAATCGCCTTCAATCACCCCTAACTTATTGTTCCTACTAACTTTTTGCTCCAAAAACCCACTAAGGAACTATTCGCCATTATTACCCTCCCCCCCCACATGTTGAGACCTGCCCGTTCACCACTTCCCCCTGCAGCGCGAGCATAGCATCTTCTGACGATTTGACTCCCATATTGTTTTAGTATGTAATGCTTTACCGAAAAGTTAAACCTCATTTCTCAAGAGGGATGGCATCTTTTTACCCGTTTTCTGATGCGAATTCTGTAACTGGTTAAAATCCAATACAATTTCGATTCCAAATACTTTTGCACGAACCTTGCATATTTGAGATCCCAGCTGGTCTGAGAGAGGTACATACCATGGCAAGAGTTTTTGAAATCTCTATCCACCGGAACGAGGCAAACTTACACCTGAAATTGGTGGGCGATTTTGATGAGGCTTCGGCCCATCAACTTCTCGATGTCTTGAAGAGATACTGTAACCACACTTCAAGGGTGTTTTTGCATACCGGTGGTTTGGGAAAGATATATCCTTGTGCACCGAACGTGCTTCACAAGAATCTTCATATCTTGGAGGGTAAACCCTTACGACTTGTATTTACTGGCGAAAATGCTTCCCAATTAGCCCCAAGCAACACCATGTCTTCCGGCCTTGCCGTCTCTACCCTGCCGACAGTCGCCGCTTCTTGAAGAAATGCTTTCATTCCGGCGTATCCAACCCCGTTTGCCAATCCATATCCGACTATGTAAAACATTACCAATAAAGTGGAGTTTTCTCTCTGAATACTGTGGTATTTTATTTCATATGGGCATGTAGGGTTGTCATATAATCTAAATAACTAATTGAAATTGCAGGTAGGTTTTTTACTGTCACCCCTTGCACACTTTTTGCAGTACAGACGGTAACGCAACAAGAAAGAAAGGGGAAAGGACAAAACATGATAACCGTATTGATAGCCCTTTCAGTCGGTTTTATTGCCGGGTTTGTAACGGCCTTTGTTTGGGCTCACACGTAAGCCACAGCGAACTCGCGGAGCCCTTTCGCCAGACCGGGACCATGCTGGTGATTGGAACTGATTTGTCGGGCTCGCCGGTTTCTTGATTAAAAACGGAATTGAACGTAGTTTTATTTTCAGATACATAAGGCAATTCGAAAAGCGGACTGAGGGGGCGAGCACATGGTAGAGAAGAGATGTACTGATTTTGATCGGCGCTCAGGAGGGGACAGGCGCAGAAACCACAATTCTGCTTACTCAAAAAACGGAGGGGTTGAGAGAAGAAGCGGAAGTGAGCGAAGGTCACAGTTCGAGCGGAGGGAGGACTGGCTGAGGATAAACAAGTGGCTCAGCTTGCTGGTGTCTGATCTGAAATGGCAAGCTTAGTGTCTTAGAAACACGTATTGAGCGTCTTACAAACTTCGAAGGCAGGGCCGACACAATCGGCACTGCCGCTTTTTTGTCCACGGTGTAACAGCGCCACCAACCTTAACGGTCCCTTGATTCATAAATCTTCCATCCCCAGCGTTTAATTCATTTCACAACGGTTCTATGCTATAAGAGTGTCGAGCATTTCATGGAAATAAGAGAGGATACATGAAAAGACTCTTGATCGAAGACATTGGGCCGTCCCTGGATCGCCTGACCATCACCGGCAGGGAAGCACGGTACATCAACAAAGTGTCGCGGTTGAAAAAAGGCCAGGAGGTCATTATCATGGACGGCAAAGGCCAGTCTTTTGAGTGCACAATTGAAAAGGTGAGCTACCAGGCAGTGACGGTGAGGATCAAAGGACGTATGCCCCCGCAACCCCCTTCACCTATAGCAATAACCCTCTGTCAGGCACTCATCAAATCCCAGGCTATGGATTACGCTATTCAGAAGGCAACCGAATTGGGGGTAGGTGCAATCCGGCTCTTCTTTTCAGAAAGAACGGTCCTCAAAATAGAGCCCGCGCGCACCACGGCCAAGATGAACCGGTGGAAGGAGATCATGAAATCGGCATGCCGGCAATGCAACAGGGCCGACCTCCCAAGCCTGGAGCCCCCGGTTCCCTTTGAAGAAATGGTTGAGAGTGCGCCAAAGAACGAGATGCTCAAGATCCTTTTATGGGAAAACGAGGAAAAGGTAGGGCTGAAAGAGATCTTAAACCGGACCAGCCCGCGGCCTCGTATCTGGGCCGTTGTGGGGCCTGAAGGCGGCTTCACCCCAGATGAGATCGATGCTGCCAGGGAATCCGGTTTTCAGACACTCTCCCTCGGAAACAGAATCCTCCGTGCCGAGACAGCAGCCCTGTCACTCCTGTCGATCATCCAGTACGAATGGGGGGATTTGAATCTGAGTCACGGCCAATAAGTCACTCAATTACCGCCCCTCAAAAGGGTGACTTGGTTTTGACCCTAAAAGGGTCTTTGATCTTTAACCCCAGTTAAATAAGCTTCGCCCCAATGGAGTAGGCTACGCATTCCATGGGGCGAGCATTTAACGGGGTTTGGACGAGGTAGCACTTAGGCGCCACAATAACGCCGAGCGGGCAACTATAGAGGTTGACTTCAAGGAGGAGATCGCGCTGGTCATGGTACTCCAGAACAAGGGAGAGCCTTTTGTCTTTGACAAGGATGAACACTTCAGGCCGGGCTTACCATGGAGCAGCTTGCCGCGCTCCCCCTCCGCCTTTGTCCCTAAGACCGGGAATGTGACCGCGGGCAACTCCTCGGGCAGCAATGACGGCGACAGCGCAGTGGTCATCATGTCGGCCGATAAGGCCAGAGGATTAGCTATCCAGCCCATGGCACGAATACTGGCCACAGGCCGAGGTGCCTGCCACCCCTCGGTGATGGGCTTAAGTCCCGTGCCCGCCGTCAGGGACCTGTTGCGCAGAAACCCCGAGTTCAACCTCGTTGACTTCGAGCTCAACGAGGCCTTCGCTGTCCAATACCTTGGCTGCGAGAGGGAGCTGGGCCTCAACCGGGAGAACACCAATGTGAACGGCTCGCGCATTGGGCTCGGCCACCCCATGGGCTCAACTGGGTGTCGCATCACGGTCACCCTCCTCTATGCCATAAAGCACAAAGACAAGTCCCTCGGCCTGGCCACGCTCTGCGGGGGAGGTGGTGTGTCCATGCCCTGCGCCCTTGAGATGGTGTAGTGCGAATTGAGGGTATTTGGTTATATTAGATAAACTCGGTATTTGTGCTTAGAAATAGCCGCCTTATGTTACTCCACTACCACAGTCCCATCCTCTTTGGCCACGATCCGGTGTCCATCCTTCACATACTCCAAGAAATCATCGCCCAGCTGGTCTATCGTACAGATTCGCATACCTACCCACACCTCAGCCAGCACTAATCCTGCTGCGCCCAGCGAGTCGATGTGCTGCGAGAACAGCATTGCCTTTGGGGCAATGCCCAGCTGAGCTACCCTATCCAAGGTGGCGCCAGCGGAGGTGGAACCGATCGTCTTGGGGAGACAGATTATCTTGTCGGTGAGTTGCTTCCCAAAGAGTTCCTTATTGCCCTGGTCGTGGCAGATGGCTACCTCCGCCTCGGTGAGCATGCTCTTATAGAAAGATGCGAGGGTATTAAATCCAGAATGGGTCACAAGTGCCTCTCCCTCGAGATTTCTCGGAAGAATCGCCCTTCCCTTGAAAACTCTGCTCATCTCAACCCTCCTCTCATATCTCACCGGTGACGATTACCTCGAGCAGGTCCTCATCGAGAAACATCCTTGCCGTGGTAAAGGCCCTCAGCTTGTTCGAGTTGGTGATAACCGCGTCGCGCGCACAGAGCTGATTGTCCATGTACGCCTCAGGGCAGGTTCCGCTGAGCTTGACCCCTGCGCTCCTCAGCCTCTCGTAGCCCTGCTCTTCTGCCTTGAACTCCTGCAAAACCTGCGGTGCGGCACAGAGCACCGTGTCAACCGCTAGGCGATCCTTGTGGTGTGCCTCCAGCGCAGCGGGGATTTGGCAAGCCCACCACTTCAGCTCCCGCAGGCTCAAGTGGGGGCACCCGATGAGGCACTTCTCGGGCTTGGCCCCTTTCTCGGTCCACATCACGGGATAGGAGTCCATGAGGCTTCGCAACTCTTCGTCGTCTATATGGTAGTTCCTGTGGCCATGTCTTAGAAGATTGGCTCCATGATCAATCGCTTCAGGGGTAATATGCTCCACGTGATAGAGCCCGACTGCCCCGATTGCGGCGCAGGCCGCGCCCATCTCCTTGAGGTAATCCCTCGTAGTCTCGTTGATTTCCGTGTCAAGGAATCGATCAAGGCCTACAACGTAGGGCACATCCTCGAGGACCTTCATGCCAATGGCCGCACCGAGCAGCTGTGGATTCGGCATCTGAGAGGTGTCCACTTCAACCCTCCAGGTGGCTCGCCTGCCCTGATCGGTGAGGAGGCCGGCCAGCGGCGTCTTGCCCGCGATGTTGGAGAGGATGTCCATGATTGCTGCATTACGGTTGGTCCTCGCCCCCAGCACGGAGTTGGCGTACACCACGCACGAGGATTCAGACCACGCCAGAATAGTACCCTTCGGTGCTATATTCCCCACTTCTGGAAGGTAGGGGGTACAAGTGTAGGCATCCTCGTCGCGGAGGCCGAGTTGGAGCATCCTCCTATCGTAGGGCCCCTGGTTGCGAAACATCTCGTCAAAGGCCTGCTCCTGCTCCCTGCGGAGGAAAAGATTTTCGAAATCCAGCGGTGCCTTGGGATCGAGGGTGAAGGGGTATTTGGTCTTTAGGCCCGCCTCCGCCAATTCATCTAGCATCTCGAGCCTTGGTCCTACTCCTGGGAGGGCAAAGGGAATGGAAAAATGCCCCGGCCCCTCGATATCAACGAACTTCTCCGCGCTGAGCGCCTCTCCATAAAGTATCAAGGTTCTCATGACCTTCTGAAGGATCAATCCCTGGTTGCCCTCCAAGATGTCTCGCTCTTCCTGGGTGAGCTTCATCGCTGGATCTTTCACGTACACTCCCCCTTTCTTCAGCGTTATGCTCAATGAATCAGGCGCACCCTAGCGCTCTCTGGGCGATTGCCCGAAGAGGAAGTCAGGCCTCTCGTACGCAGGATTAGGGTACTCATAGAATCCCTTTCCGGTCTTGACCCCAAGGTGGCCCCTTTCTATCATCTCGTAGAGGGACTTGGGCGGCTTGTCTGACTCATTTCCGCTATCATGATAGTAGCTCAGTTCGATATCCCTCACCACATCGAGGCCGATCATATCCATCAGCCCGAAGGGGCCGAAGGGGGTCCCGAATTCGAGCATCCACGCCCTGTCGAGATCCTGTGGGTTACAGTAGCCGTTTCCGTAGAGAAACAAGCACTCCTTCTTTATCGCGCGCCACACCCTGTTAAAGGTGAATCCCTTGATCTCCCGTCTGGTCTCGACGACCGCCATGTGCAGCGAGTCGAGGAACTGTCGGACTGCGACCTTGGTTTCCTCGGAGGTATCTTTGTTCCACATCACCTCAACGAGGTAGTCGTCAACGGGAAAGGAAAAATTCACGTTGAAGGTCCGATCCTTTCGTGTGGTGACACCGGCTATCTCCGAGCTGCGGAGAGAAGAGCTGTTGGTGGTTAGCAAGGTCTTCGCAGGTGCGATCGAGTCAATATCGGCCCACACCTTTCGCTTCAAGTCGAGATCCTCGGGTACGCTTTCAATGGCAAGCTCAACGTCTGCAAGGGAGTCTGCCAGCGTCGCACACACGTGTATGCGCTTGAAGGCGAGATCCGCCTCCTCCTTGGTGAGTTTTCCCTTTTTCACGTGGTCATCAAGCCACGTGGTGATCTTCTGGGTGGCCTTGTCGAGCATCTCCTTGGATGTATCGAACAGGTACACGGTCTTATTGGAAACGGCACAGCGATAGGCGATTTGAGCGCCCTGTGTGCCTACCCCGATGATGGCCACCTTTTCGGTAGTCCCTGTCATTGTGTGCTCCTGTTAGTACGCGGTTGGGGTTGTGGAAATGCCCAACATCTCCCTGGCCTGAACCGGGGTTGCGACTTCACGGTTCAACTCATGGGCTATGCGCACCGTGCGCTCGACGACCTGAGCGTTGCTCGTGAGCTTCTCGCCCCTGCGGTAGTAAATGTTATCCTCCATTCCGACGCGAACGTGTCCGCCCATGAGGATCGCCAAGGTAGTCATGGAAAGCTGAAAGATGCCGATCCCCGAACACAGCCACAGGGAACCCTCGGGGAACTCTCGCAGGAGGTTCACCACATTTTCTACGGTAGGAAAACTCGAGGTCTGGTAGCCCATAACGGTTTGGATCCAATAGGGCTTCTCGATCAGATCCTGCTCGATCAGGTCCCGAATGACCCACGCGCCTCCGGAATGATACGTCTCCAGCTCCGGCTTGATGCCCCGCTTCTTCATCTCGGTGGCGAACTGGTTGACCAGCTTGTAGGAGAACGGGATACACTCGTCGTACTCGATTGCGGGATGGGGATCGGGCAGTGGCGGTTTTCGCTCCTTCATCTTGAACTTGCTCATATCAGGCACCAGGTTTAGCGAGGCCATCTCGGGCTTTGCGTCCAGGCAGGAGAGCCGCTCCTCCATGGTCGAATCAAGGCCCCCGCCGGTGGTGTTGTTAATGATGATGTCGGGGCACCGTTCCCTCACCTTCTTGTTGACCTCGTACCACACCTCGGTCGTCGATGCGCAGCTGGCGATGTTGTTGGGATCACGGGCGTGGATATGTACCAGCGTCGCGCCGGCCTTGTACGCCCCGTACACGGACTCTGCGATCTCATCCGCCGTTTCGGGGAGGTTTTCGTTGTACTCCTTCCCCTGCACGCCGCCATTGCAGGCAATGCAGATGATCAGCGGCGGCATGCCCGTCTGCACCTTCTCCATGAACTCGTATGAGTCAGCGTAGTTCCAGATATAGCCCTTATCCATGCTTTTTACCTCCTTTTTGGTTTGCGTTTGCTGAATCCATCGCGTTTTGCGGCTCTTATTTCATTGTTGGGTCAAGCATCAAATCCTGTTGACTGGAAAACCAATCACTCGACTTGCTACTGCGTCATTTACCCGGGAGGGTCATTTCGACCTATCACTTCCTCCGGAACCGGACCCCTTACTTTTGGGCGATATCGGTTATCGCAACAACGCTATTCCTCGCGTAACTCTCGTAGGCAGCTAGGATTATCTGCAGCGCCTTGAGGCCATCGAGGCCAGTGACCGGGGGTTCGGTACCGTGTATGATGCTGTTCACGAATGCCTCCATCTGCAGGCCGAAATGACCCGGATTGGGTCGATCCAGGATGGGGACCTGTTCCTGGCGATCCCTGCCGAAGAAGAACAGCTTGTTGGCGTAATGAAAAATGCGGAGAGCGCCCTTCTCACCATGGATATGGAGACTCCCGGGCTGAGGATCCCACTTTCCCCCTGGCAGCAACTCGCCTGTGACGCCCCAGCTGGCTCCCAGGCTAAAGATGCCCTCACAGGGCATATTGGTGGGATGGGTCACCTCGTTGTAAACAAGTTGCCCGACGGCACCACTCTTGAAGATCATGGTAAGATATTCCGTGGCAGGTGGCTTGCCGGAATAATTTCCCCTTCCAAAGACCCTAGTAACCTCGCTACCTGAAAACCATCGGAACATATCCGCCATATGTATACCATGGTCAACGAGGCCCATGCCACCGCCTCCCGGACCACCTGGTGGGTAATGATGAGGTCCAAGATCGCGCCAGCCTTCCATTCCCTCACCGCCTACGTATGTCTCGAGCATCAGGTAGATGTGCCCCAGAAGCCCTTCATCTATCATTTCCTTTGCCTTTATGCAGGCAGGCAGAGATCGATACGATGATCCGTAGTAGAACTTCACGCCTGCCCTATTGCAGGCCGATAGTATCCCCTCGGCATCCTCAAGCGTAACGGCAATCGGCTTTTCACACAGGATATCAATTCTGCGGGCGACCACAGTTTCAATTATCTCCCTGTGTACCCGTGGCGGAGTGAGAATACATACGATATCCACATCTTCCTTGATGAGCATCTCATCGTGGTGTGCGTAGCCGCGGATACCCCATCTCCGGGTTATTTCGTGTAAGCGTTCAGGGTTAATCTCCGCACCCGCCACAACCTCAACTGTGTCAATCTCCTTGTACGCTGCAAGATGAGATTCTGCTATCCTCCCTAAGCCGATTATGCCTATCCTTAGCCTTTTCATGCCATGTCCCTCTTGAATAGTACCCCTCGAGGGGATATAGATCCAACCCTATGCCGCTCCCATGATCTACGATCTTCTATTCGCAGGAGCACCACCTTCATCTTCCTGATCAAACGAGTGTCCTTTGATAACCCGCACATCCAACGCCATGAGGCCTCGCTCAAAGAGGCGCACGGGGTTGAGGTCTAGCTCCCTGATCTCGGGCCTTTCGATAACCATCCGAGATACCGACATGAGCAATTCCGTGAGCTGCTCCGTGTCGTATCCCTGCCGCCCTCGCACCCCTGCCAAGAGCGGATAGCCCCTTATCTCACGCACCATTTCCTCGGCGTCGTGACGCTCCAGCGGCGCAATTCGAAAGGTGACGTCCCCAAGCACCTCGGTGAAGATGCCTCCCAGGCCGAACATAACCGTTGGCCCGAATACGGGATCATCCAAGGCACCTACTATCACGTCGAGGCCCTCTGGTGCCTGCCTGCACACCAAGACACCTTCTACGGAGGCTTCGGTTAAGGCCCTTTTGACTTCCTCGTGAATTCGCTTGAAGTGAGCCGCAACCTGATCGCCTCCCTCCAGTCCGACAGCGACACCATTTACGTCTGTTTTGTGAGGCACATCGGCCGAGACGACCTTTAATACGACCGGGTATCCCAGGCGACCGGCAATATCTACGGCTTCCTCCTCGCTGTGCGCCAACCCGTGATCGGGATAGGGAATCTGGTAGCTCCTCAGGTACTCTATCCCCTCAGGCTCCAAGAGGAAACGCCGATCCTCGGCCTCCAGACCTCCTCTCTTTCTATTGTGCAATACTATCTCGCGGGGCTGTTCAGTTCGATTCTCACGATAGCGAGCGTATTCTACCACAGCCGCAATGCCCCGTATGGCTCGCTCAGGGGTTGGAAAAACCGGAACCCCTCCCTTCTGTATCTTGATGCGGCCTACCTTTTCCTCCTCACCCCCTCCCAGATAACTCACAGCGACACTGGCCTTTATGTTTCCCGCCAGATATTCCACCATCTCTGGGGCACCCGCCACTGGATCACCGAAGTTTAACAAGATGATATCGGCAATATTGAAGCCATCGGCCAGCAAGGCCACCTTTCTGAAATCCTCTGCCGAAATGTTGGCTAGATCGAGTGGGTTCGACAGGGAGGCCAGAGGAGAGAGGTCACATCCCTTTAACTCCTCTACAAACTCCTCTGGCAGGGACGGCACGGCCAATCCCAGGGACTCCGCCTCATCAACGGCTAGGGTGCCCATTCCGCCTGAGGAAGAAATGCTTAAAAGCCGATTTCCCCTCGGTTCTCGCATCGTTCCGAGGGCCTTTGCGCAGTCGTACAGGGTCTCGATGTCATTCGTGCTGATAATCCCGAATTGTCGGCAGGCCGAGCTGAACACCTCGTGGCTGCCCGCCAATGATCCCGTATGAGAGCTGACGGCCCTCTGCCCGGTTAACGTGCGTCCGGATTTGAGGATTGCGATGGGCTTTTGGCGAGCAGCCCTCGCTGCGCTTTCCAGAAACTGCCTGCCATCTCTGATCCCTTCTAGGTATAGGGCGATCACCTTGGTGTGCATATCGGCGCTGAAGAAGTCTATGTAGTCCGACTCGCATAGATCGACCTGGTTTCCGAGGTTTATCGCAGCGGAAATCCCCAGGCCCTCATAGGCTGCCCATTCCGAAAGCGCTGCAGTTGCCGATCCGCTCTGAGTGATAATAGCCATCGGTCCTTTGGTCGTAATCACGGGAAAAAACATGGCACACAGTTTGTTGGGCAAGTAGTTGATGCCCTGTATGTTGGGCCCTATCAAACGAATGCCATATGTTTGGGAGATCGACTGAATCTCCGCCTCGAGATCGGCCCTTCCGGCCTCTCGAAAGCCGGCGCTCAGGATAACGGCACCTTGAGCTCCCTTCTCGGCCGCCTCGCGAGTCACGTTCGGCACATACTGGGCCGGAACGATTATTACGACCAGCTCCGGCCTTTCTGGCACCTCACCGAGAGATTGGTAAGCCCTCAGCCCCAGAATCTCTCCCCCACGAGGGTTGACTGGGTAAATTCTTCCCTCGTACCCTCCACGTATGATGGAATCAAGGGTCATATACCCGAATTTGGTTGGATCACTGGAGGCTCCCACCACGGCTATCGACTTTGCGTTGAAGATCCTGTCAAGCACCTCAACCGCTTTCTCAACGCTCATGATTGATCTCTCCCTCCTTCACCGTTATTCCCGCTGAGTCAGCAACGATGCCGGTATGACAAGGCCTCAAGATGTAAAGGCTCCTGCCTACTCAATACACTTCTCCCTATCCATATCGTATCCTCTGCGATTTCCTATCCTTAAACGCCACTTTCATAATTTCTATTCTCCGGCTGCGTACAGGATAGTTACCACTCTCCCTTTGTGTTTCCGGCCCGCACCGTGAAATGCGAGGCACCTTATTGAAATAACAGATTGGGCAGCCAGGTTGCGATCTTGGGAAAGGCCATACACAATCCCAATACCACGAACTTGAGTGCCACGAAGGGCACTATGGATTTATAGATGTCCACCATGGTGACATCTTTCGGCGAAACCGCCTTTAAATAGAACAGGGCGAAACCATAGGGCGGGGTCTGGATAGCGATCTCCATGTTGAGGATCATCAGGATGCCAAACCAGATGGGGTCGAAGCCCAGGGAAATCGCAATAGGGGTGTAGAGAGGAGCGCATATCAAGACGATGATGAACTCGTCCATGATGCAGCCCATAAAGAGCATGCTGATCTGCATCAAGATGATCACGCCCCACGGACTAATATTCCACTCGCTGGTCATCCGACTCACGAGCCTGCCCGCCCCCATTAGCATATGGAAATTGCTGAACACGCTGGCACCAATCAGTATCCACACACAGATTCCGGTCAGCTTCATGGTTTGGATGCTGGCCTCCTTGAGGACGCCCCAACTGAATCGCCGGTAGATGATGGTGATGAAGAGGGCTCCCACGGCGCCGACGGCCGCTGCCTCGGTAGGCGTCGCCACCCCGAACAGTATTGAGCCAAGGACGAGGAATATCAGCGCGAATGCGAGGCCGGCATCCCTGACCGCAACGAGCTTTTCCTTGGCAGCACCGCTGTCGCTTTTGGGCAGTGCAGGGCCCATTTCCGGATTGATGAAACATCGCACCACGATGTAAATAACAAAAAGACCCGACATTATAAGGCCTGGAATGATCCCCCCGGCGAACATCTTTCCTATGGACGTATTGGTCATGGAGCTGAAGAGGATCATGGGGATACTCGGCGGGATGAGGATGCCCATTCCACCTCCTGCCATCACCGATCCCAAGGCCAGGTGACGGTTGTAGCCTCTTTTAAGCATGGGGGGAAGGGCCACGGCGCCCGCGGTCATGATACCGGCACCGATAATCCCGACCATGGCACCCATTATACTGCAGACCATAATCACCCCTATGGCAAGACCGCCACGGAGCCGTCCCGCCAATACGTGTACGGCGTGGAACATGGCCTCGCCGAGGCCCGAGCGCTGAAGGATCTGGCCCATAAAGATGAACAGGGGTAATGCCAGTATAATGAAGCTGGACACCGCGTTGATAGCCGTATGTGAGATGATATTGAAGCACTGCGAACCCCAAAATAGGACCCCGAAGAGCATCGCAACGCTCCCCAGGGCAAATCCCACAGGGGCACCTAAGGCGAATACGACGAGGATACTGAGAAAAAGCAGGATGGTTAATATTCCTATGCTCAAGAGTCAAACTCCTTGTCGGTGACTGCACGATAGATGCTTCGTATCCAGTTGGCAATCCCCTGTAAAAACAGCAACAAGCCTCCGATGGGAAGCATGAGCTTAAAGTGGCCCACCGGAGGGCCCCACTCAGTAGCGGTGTGTTCACCTAAGACGATTGAGCTTATCGCCGACTTCCAACCGTAGACAATTACCAAAATGATAAAGAAGAAGAATAAAAGGCTCGTAACGGAGTCCAGAATCGCCCTCTTCCTCGGTGATAAGCGGGTATAGATCACATCAACATTGATATGCTCCCTTTCTCTAAGAACATAGGCTCCGGATAGTAGCCCGCAATAGCCGAACATGAAGATGGCGGTGTCAAATGCCCAAACCGTGGGTTTGGAGAAAACATATCTAGAGACTATCTCATAGGTTAACACAGCTACCATTGCGGGGAGCAGCACGCTGGTCGAGAGACCTATCCATTTGCTTAGTTTATCCACGATTCGGATGAATAATCTTAGTGTTTGCATTGCCAAACCCGCGACTGATGACCAATAGCAGCTCTAAGGCTCCTTTTGGATATGAACTTGTTTCTTAACGCCTTCGGGCCTCGGGGCTCGCACTAATCGACAGGCGAGCCCCGAACTGCCATTTCAATGACGCATCTTCTTCAAGAACGCTTCCTGGATTCCGATGAGCTCCTTGGAGAGCTCGTCCTTGGCAGCGTACTCCGGCCAAACACTTCGAGCGGCCTCGTTCCACCTCTTCACATCTGTCTGTGATGGTTGAGGGCTCCACTTTACGCCTGCCTTCCCCATTTCATCATAGGCCTCCTTTCCCCACAGCAGGGTCTTCACCCGCATAATGCCGCCGGTTTTGTAGCATGCGATCTTGAGGATCGCCTTCAGATCATCGGGCAGCTCATTCCACCGATCCATATTAACGATTATCGGCGCTACCTGGGTTCCCGTAATGGTGAGAGGGTACAAATACTTAGCGACCTCGTACCACTTTCCGTCCCTGAGATCGACGAAGGGATTGCCCGCAGCGCCATCGACAACGCCGGTCGCCAAACTCGTGTAGACCTCACTGAAGGCTGTGACAACAGGAGAAGCCCCCAAATACCTCACCATCTTTCCATAGGCCGCAGGAGCCCTGAATTTCATTTTCTTGAGGTCATCAAGGGAGTTGATTGGTTTCTTGGTAAGCATGTAGGTATCGCCCTGGAAATACTCTCCTAATCTGTATATGCCGTGCTTCGCATAGGCCTTCTCCAGCGTCCCGACCCACTCTGGATCAGTGAATAAGGCACGGAGCTCATCGAAATTCGCCGGCCCCCCCGGGAGTATCAACTCGATTATGCCCGCTGGCAACTCCCCCGCGTGTAAAGCCATATAGGGGGCCCCCATTTCAGCAAGCCCTGACTTCACGGCGCTGAATATCTCCGTGGCTGGTACACCTTCACCGTCGTAGATATCTTCGATCACCAACCTGCCGCCGGACATGACATTCACATCTTCACAAAACCCGTGATATATTTGCGTGAACGCGGTGCCCCTAGGGTATAGGACCGGCATCCTCCACCTGAGTGTCTTGCCCGCGGCGGACGTAACAGCGGGAAACAAGGTGGCGATGAGGAATACACATACTATCCCTATTACAATGGCCGATAATTTCTTACTCATCTTGCCCTCCTTTCCTTAACTTGTTGTTATTGATGAAAACACAGTTGTTCCCATTGCCCAAAGGCGTTAAGGTTTGTTACATGTTAATTACCTGGCAGCAAATCGACCAAATAGCTCCTTGCCTGAAGCTCTTCTGGCCCACATCCTCCTGCCGTGCCCGATGTCGCGGTAGAATACATTCTCCGGTCTCCGTGGCGCCGTGTGAACCGTCTCAACCACATCCGCATAGGTGCTCTCGCCCTGTTTCACGTAACTCATCACCGTCTGGAGTTGCTCCATGGTGAGATCATCCTTGATCTGAGTCACTTTGCACCCTTCTCCTTTCGTAGCGAATGAACTCGTTGACATTTAAGAATGAAAAGGATGTTATAGAAGGTCAGTTTGTTGAATATTCTTCTTCGTCCCTGAGGCCAAATCAGGGATGTATTATGTTGCACGCAAGGCCATAGTGAACTCAGCAAATTTCATCCTAAAAGGGCCTGGCGTTAACCATTGCCCTTCTTCTCTTGTTTAAGAATCGCCACTATTAGGTCAGCGGCAATAGTTAGATCCTTTTCCAACCATCTCCGTACCTCTTTTGGGTCTTTCTGTCTCATCCCCTCGAACATTCCATTATGAGTTTCAGCTAATTCAGGCGAATTCCAATCTATATTGTTTAGCATATGGAAATAGGGGCTGTATCTTTCCCACAGTGAATTGATGATCTCAAGCATGACCGTGATTCCAGCTTCTCTGTATATAGTAGTGTGAAATTCTCTGTTTGCCTTCAAATAGATCTCGAGGTCTTTAGTCTGGTGCATCTTCTGGATCAGCTCATCCAATCTCTCCAATGTTTTTGGGCTTTGTCGAATGCTAGCCTTTTCGGCTACATAGCCCTCGAGGAGGATGCGTGTCTCGAGAATCTCATGAGCATTCTTTTCGGAAAGTTCATTTACTACGATTCGTCTATTCTTAATTGTGAGAAATCCTCCTGCTTCCAGCCTCCTAATTGCCTCGCGGATGGGCATGATGCTCACTTGTAATTGCTTAGCCAACCCGTCCATGGTAATTCTTTCCCCAGGCGCTATCTTTCCCTCTATAATGGCCCGGAAAAGTTGCTTATATGCTGAATCTTGAAGCGTTGATGATTTTATAGCCCTCAGCACCATCAATAACTACCTCCTGAGAAACTTAATATAAAATAGAGTATGAAGGTGTCTTTCATGAATAACTCTGAATCGTAGCGCCGGGGTCAATCGCTCCCAAGATTACCCTTGCAGAATATATCTGGAGTTCAAAACCTAGCTCATACCGTTTAAGAAAGCGTTGAAGAGAAATTAAGAAGTTTTAGGAGAATGATATTTCTGTTGCACCCACGCATTAATGGGTCAAAGAATTCTTTTCGAATCAAGGAGAAACGTTACCAAAGAATGATGGGAAAGAGCATACGAAAATGCATTTGATATTAAAAGATATTATGATCACTGATATATGATCATAAAAAATCAGTCAAGCAAAAACTTGCACAAGATAAAAGTATTCTCCACCCGTCCTTAAAAAAACCAAAATATTGAGTAACATCCTATCCATAAAACCGGTAAGGGAGACTGAAAATGGCGATTATGGAACGATTCTTCTTAGATGTCACGGAAGATGGTTCTCTGGGAGGAGATAATAAGGCAGCCTGCAAACAAAGTGGGAGGTCAAACCTCCCACCTTGAACCCTCCCCTGGCATTTAACGCGCTAATAGGGAGCGCGCCACCCCAAGGCACGCTTAAGATACTCCTATGGGAGGCCGAGAAGGAGGCAGGCCTCAAGGGCCTCCTAAGGCCCATAGGACAACTACCCCATATTGTGGCGATTGTAGGTCCTGAAGCGGGTTTCACGCCGAGAGAAATCGGCCTTGCGAAAGATACGAGGTTTCGCATTGTCTCCTTGGGATCGAGACTCCTACGCTCTGAGACAGCGGCTATCACGCTGATTTCGATTATTCAGTACGAATGGGAAGATTTGAGTTTGAGAAATGGGATGTGAGATGCGGGATATGAGATATGGGTTGTGGGATATGGATTCGCAAATCCCATATCGCCTATCAGCCTGATCCCTGTTGGTACAGAACAAGCTAGGGGACTAAAAAACCTTATCTCCTGGCAACTTGCGCTAAAG
This sequence comes from Desulfatiglandales bacterium, assembly GCA_035527895.1. Classification (GTDB taxonomy): domain Bacteria; phylum Desulfobacterota; class DSM-4660; order Desulfatiglandales; family B25-G16; genus JADFWK01. The sequence continues at coordinate 629 of DATKZQ010000099.1, read as the reverse complement.
AGCAAAAACAAAAACCCCTTGCTAACGAATTAGCAAGGGGTATCAAAAAGATCCCGGCGGCGACCTACTCTCCCACGCAGCTACCCACGCAGTACCATCGGCGCTGAAGAGCTTAACTTCCGTGTTCGGGATGGGAACGGGTGTTTCCTCTTCGCTATTGCCACCGAAAAACCATACAAGATGAAAGGAGGAGGTTGAACAAGAAAAAAGGTAAATAATTATGGCCAAGCCTCTCGACCTATTAGTACCGGTTAGCTGAGTACATTACTGCACTTACACACCCGGCCTATCAACCTTGTAGTCTTCAAGGGGTCTTTAGTCCCGATGTCTCCATCGGGAGGGATATCTAATCTTGAGGTTGGCTTCCCACTTAGATGCTTTCAGCGGTTATCCATGCTGAACATAGCTACCCAGCGGTGCCGCTGGCGCGACAACTGGAACACCAGAGGTTCATCCGTCCCGGTCCTCTCGTACTAAGGACAGATCCTCTCAAATATCCTGCGCCCACGAAAGATAGGGACCGAACTGTCTCACGACGTTCTAAACCCAGCTCACGTACCGCTTTAATTGGCGAACAGCCAAACCCTTGGGACCTGCTTCAGCCCCAGGATGCGATGAGCCGACATCGA
>DATKZQ010000098.1:0-6904 GCA_035527895.1 Desulfatiglandales bacterium | reverse complement strand
CTCTGGGGCGTGCAAGCACGCTACGCGGGATTGTGTATGGGAAAGGTTCTAAAAGGAAAAAAGAATGCATTCTTTTTTCCTTAAAGACCTTCTCCCATAAAACGGTAAGCAATCATTCCGTAGTTATTTTACTCAGCGGCCTCTGCGGGCTCGAGCGACCCTAAGGAGCGGGCGAGAGGTTAGAAGTCAGAGCCCACTCACCTGCATAGCATAGCTTGGACCGCCCCGCTTCGTAGCGGGATAGTTTATGGTATTGATTAAGGTCTTGACGTATGACGATGATCAGATCTCTGTTTTTCTGGGTATTCTTCGGCATATTCAACACCCTCTTCTGGATACTCTTTGGTATCCTGCTGTCCCTCTTTCTTGCCGGGAGCAAGACCATCCATTTTTACTGCGCTGTGCCCTGGGCAAAGATTATTCTCTGGGGTACGGGGGTGAAGGTTGAGATAAGGGGGCTGCCAAGCATAGATAGACAAAAGACCTATATCTTTGTTCCAAACCATCTGAGTTTCTTTGATATCTTCTCCTTGTTGGCCTATCTATCCGTTGATTTCAAATTTATCCTGAAAAAGGAATTGATGCGTATACCCGTCCTCGGCTGGTCAATAAAAAGGGCAGGTTACATCAGCATTAACCGCTCCTCCCCTGCAAAGGCCAGGCGTACCTTTGAGCGGGCCGTTGACCGGATCAAGAGTGGCACCTCGCTGGTCATGTTTGCCGAGGGAACACGGGGCTACGACGGGCACTTGCAGCCGCTGAAGCGAGGCGCCTTTCAGCTCGCCGTCGCCTCCGGTGTTCCCGTTGTTCCGGTGGCGATCAAAGGCACCAAGGAGATTATGCCCAAGGGGAGCTTTACGATACGCAAAGGATCAATAGTGATCCAACTGGGAGAACCAATTGAGACGATCAGCTACACGAAACAAACTATGCCCGACCTCATCGAACGGGTTTCAGGGGCCATAACGGCCATGCTTGAGGAGCAGGATTAGAACGGTTTTGCCTAGGGCATTTTCTGCTTGTCACTTGCACTCAAATTCGGTAGGTTAGAAGAGATAAATATCGGTTCCCCCATTGCTTGGCCCTTTCAACGTATCTGCCACATGGCCCGATCACCGGATATGAAAAGTAGGTGAGGCTGAAACACTAGGCCTCTCGGTACGCCTTTTTGTCATCATGCGGGGTATTGCAATGAAAGATAAAGGAAAAACCAGAGAGCAACTCATCGATGAACTACAGGATCTCCGTCAGCGGGTTTCAGGCTTACAGCGGGCAGATGAGGCACTCGATGCAGCTGAGGCCCAGAAACAGGCAATACTCGATGCCTCGGTCGACAGGATCAGGCTCACAGATACCGATATGAGGATCATCTGGGCAAACAAAACAACCGCCAGAGAGCTCAAGATAACTCCTGAAGAGCTCGTAGGTCAGTACTGTTTTGAAGCCTTGGTCGGTAGGAATACCCCGTGCTCTGCGTGCCCAAGTAAAAAGGCGCTGAAGTCCGGGCACATGGAACACGCTCTCGTGCATCGATCGACTTCGAAGAGCACAAAGGGAGAGGCTTACTGGGATAGTTATGCTGTACCGATCAAAAACGAGGCTGGTGCTGTTGTCCGTCTTGTGCAGATCACCAGGAACGTCACCCGGCAAAAACTGGCTGAGAAAGCCCTGAAAGAAGGGGAAAAGGAGCTGAAGATCAAGGCCGACAGCCTTTCCGATTTGAACACCGCCTTACGGGTGCTCCTGGAGAAGAAAGACGATGACAGAGTGGAGCTCGAGGAAAAGGTCATGTTCAACATGAAGCAGTTGGTTATTCCATTCCTTGAGAAATTAAAAAAGACCTCCCTCACCAGTAAACAAGCAGCTTGTGTGCAGGTCCTTGAGTCCAACCTCAACAACGTGATTTCACCCTTTTCCCGCACCCTGTCTGCCAAATTCCTGAGCCTGACCCCCACGGAAATTCAGGTTGCAGGCATGATACGGGAGGGAAAAACGAGCCAGGATATTGCGGATGTATTGAACCTGTCCAGGCGCACCGTTGAATCTCACCGAGACAGTATCAGAAAGAAACTGGGCCTCAAAAAGAAAAAGGCGAACCTTCGATCCCACCTCTTATCGATTTAGCACTACTGATTTTCTATCGTATTTTATCAGAAAAAAATAGTATTGACTTTCTGCTGCTTTCTTGTTAGAAAGATTTTTTATAAGGAATCGGTGCAAGCATAAGAATCTCTTGTCTAATCAGGCAGCTCGTCTAAAAACTGTGGAATGATGAAAGAAAACGATCTCCACACATCCTGCACAGGGCCTTCACCTCGGGGCAGAGGTGAGGGCTTTTTTCTGCAACCGCCCCATCGATCTTCTATCTCATCTCAAGCGCTCGTTGAAGGCTGAAAGAACGCTGGATTCCTTACGTAATCTTCAACTCAGCCGAAACAGTTACCCGTAAGCGCGTGCACGAACAGCCTGGGGTCACGAGGGACCCCGTAAAAGGCCGTCACATCGCTCAGACGAATAACGTTACGGGGGCAGGAATCAACAATGGCAACAGTGCTGTCGCGTTCGCTGCATTCAGAACAAATACTCGACCTTAGATAGTCCGTGTACTTCCGCCGGCCAGGAGGTTGACATGGAAGGTCCGATTCGGGTTGTAATCGCTGACGGTAACCGGCTCCATCGGGAGGGGCTCCGGCTGAGCCTCGGCGAAGAAAACGGCATCGAGGTCGTGGGAGAGGCGGTCAACGGTCTCCAGGCAATCAATCTCGTCGATGACCTCAAGCCCGATGTCGTGCTCCTGGATATCTCCCTGCCCGAGATCGATGCCATCGATACCCTCTTGCCTGCGAGGCAAAAAAGCCCGAACTCCAGGGCCATCATGCTGGCTCAAGATGCCGACGAAACCATCATCTTCGAGTGCCTCAAGGCCGGGGCAAAGGGATACCTCTCCAAGCATTCTGCTGCGTCTGACCTTGTTAAGTCCATCAAGGCGGTGCACCGGGGAGAGCTGTGGGTAGAGCGGAAACTCATGTCCAGATACTTTGACCACCAGGGCCTCGCCGGCTCAAACAGGGGAAATTCGCGAAGTACTCAGGAGATGTTAACTCCGAGGGAGCAGGAGGTCCTGAAGATTCTCGCAACAGGGAGTACTAACAAGGAGATCGCCCAGGACCTCTTCATCAGTGAAAAAACGGTCAAATGTCACGTTAACAACATTTTCAAGAAACTCAATGTCACCCGGCGCCTCCAGGCCGTGCTCTATGCCATCGGCAAAGGCCTCACCTAATACCTTTTTCCGCTGAAAATCAAACCTGAGTCCGATTGACAAGTACCGTGCCCCTTGTTTTAGATGGGGCGTTAGATCGGCTGTTCGGTGTTCAGAGACTAGGAGGTCATCATGAGTGTACTGCCCCAATTTCTCTTGAGTATCGGTAAAGCGACTTCCCCACTTGAACAGGGGGCCGGGGCCATGACCATCATCGTACAGCGGCCCTATTTCCACCTGGAAAAGGAGTTGCGCAGTGCGTTTGCGGGGCAGGAAGGCGTAAAGGTGATCGTTGACAGGCGCTATGGGGAGCGCAGGCTAACCGAGCAACCTGTTTCGGTTGAGCGACGGCGTGCTGATCGGCGAACTCAAAAGGATGAATTGCTCCACGTGCTGCTCTCAGTCTAGGCCACGTGTCCTACACCAACAGGCCTACCTCTCGCCTTGGAATATGGGGCTTTTTTGTCGAAAAATTACACCCAAAGTCCAATTGTCGCTGCACCGATACCTCTATTATCATAAGCTGCTTAATTGTTTTGCTTTTCGGGTCTCAAAACAGCTCATTGCGCACGGTTACATCATTCCGGGTGATCGGCTGATCCTGCCCCGGTCAGTTGCGGGGCCGGTCATTACCCGGGCTTGCAGGGGGAAGCAATGGACACATCGGAAAGAACCCAGGCGTCTCTCAGGGATTTCCTCCACATCCTTTTCAAGCGTAAGATCCAGATCCTCCTGTTTTTCGCTGTTACGGTCTGTGTAGTTGCCGTCGGCTCCTTCAAGGCCAAACCCTTGATGGGACCTTACTTTGGGGCACGGACACCGTGAATATCGTACCGTAGAACGGGTAACAATTCAAAATGGCAGCAAAAGCAGGGTCTTTGATTTGATGCAAAACTTATAATGGAGCTTTTCTTATCGAGTACCCCCTCAAATTCTGCCCACCTGGCTCCTAACAGGACATGGAGGTGCTATTAGGAGCCTAAATAATGGCATCTTGTAGAACCAGAGTATCTATGCCCGTAGGACGCAAACCCACGCGTCTAGCATAGCCAGCAACCCAAGGATACGAGATTTGGTGTCAGAGGCTTTCTACACCGTGGGCTTGGCCAAATTCATCAAATGACAAAGGAGGTGATGTCCTATGAGGTGATGGATGTGGAGTAGGTAACATTTTTTAAATTCTCAGGAGCTGGATTAACAAATTTTCAAAAAGGGAAGGAGGAAATCATGAAATCGAAGATAAGTTTTATTCTAGCACTGGTGGCCATGGTGGTTTTGGCTGCCGGAACGGGGTGGCCGGCGATATTCAATGTTGACAACACCGTCACTTGTAACGATGTAACAGGGACGCCTTATTGCACAATCAACGCTGCTGTTGGTGCGGCCACTAACGGCGACACCATCAACGTGGCGGCAGGGACGTATGATGAGATGGTAACCATAAATAAATCGGTTACACTTCGTGGTGCCAACTGGGGCGTGCATCCAGCGGTAGGAACCCATCCTACTGAAACAGTTGGAACAAGAGGTTCGGAAACCATCATAAAGCATGCGTGGTATGCGTTTCTACTTACTGCTGATGATATTACAATAGATGGCTTCAAGTTTACCGGTGAGAGCGGTGGTGCCGGTCAGATTATCAGGAGCTATGTTGATGCCAATAACTTCCATCTCACCAACTGCATCTTTGATGTTTCGAGAGAAGCTGCGACGAGTGGCTGGGTTCTTTTTGGTGACCTTAGCCATAATGATGTGCTGATTGACTTCAACCTATTCAAGGATGAACAAGGTCACGCTACTCTATACTTTGGTGGTATTAGTCCCTCCTATGACAGATTACATATTGCTTACAACAAGTTCAATGCCGGGGGAGATGGTATATTCTGGGCCACAGACACTCCAATGGCTGATGGGATTGTTGAAGGCAATGAATTTGACGGCACCATCGACGGCACTCCTGGCCAGGGTGGTACAGGGATGAATATAGGTAAAGGAGGCAACATAATCATCCGCGACAACTGGTTCCATGACATGTCGTATACCGGCTTCCAGGTTGGCATTGTGGGTGGTTCTGTTACTGACAACACCTTCGAGGACACGTATCCTTTATATTCCGGTGCCAATTCTTCCAATGCCTTCGAACTTTGGGGTGGCGAATGGGGAACTGCAGTTTCAACCAATGTTACCATCTCCGGTAACACGGTTAAGTTCAACTACCAGTCCAACGTCAATGCTGACGAACATGGTGTCAGGCTTCGCTCTGGTGCTGATGCCCCCAATATCCATGTCAATTGCAATAACTTCATCGACGGAGGTGTGAGCACGACAGCACTTGCCGCCAGGAACCAGGGATCAGGCATACTCGACGCCAAGTACAACTGGTGGGGAGATGCAAGCGGACCGTATCACCCAATAACGAACCCTTTTGGTACAGGGGGTGCCGTCAGTGATAACGTGGACTTTGACACCTGGATGACCACTCCCGTGGACGGCGTGTGTCCTCCGCCACCAGCTTACGCTTGTGTCGGCTTTGAGCCTCCGATGGACAAAGGGGCTGTGAAGGTAAAGAAAAACAGGGTGCTCCCCCTTAAGGCCGAACTCTTGGATGGAGAGTACTCTGTAACCGATGCTGACATTACTGCACCGCCGGTGATTCAGGTCATGTACAACTCGGGAGCAGGACCTGCAGTGGATGCAAATGACGATGCCTTATCAGCAGGATTCGGTACAGAGGGCAATGAGTTTGAATTCAGGGATGGCAAATGGCAGTTCAATCTGAAAACTAAAAACTATAGCGCACCAGGGACATACACTGTAACAATGGTCTCCGGCGACAGCTCCGAGTACATTATCGATCCAATGTGTACTGCCACATTCGTGATCGAGTAAAAGGCTTTCAGGCTAAGCTCCGGTAATTAAATAGGCTAAGGGCGGGGCCAGAAATGGCCCTGCCTCCCCTATTTAAGCATGTGCTCGTGGTCGCCGAGCGGCGTCCCGTATTTGTTCCGTATTTCTTACGTTGAACTTTGTTAATTGTTTTAGTATTTTAAGGCTGCTCTTAAGGCTGGCACGCTGTACATCTGGTCGGTATCCGGTAACTCGGTCTCGTCTCCACTGAGACGCACCTCAAATCCTGCCGAAGGCAAGATGCTCCTCAAGTGCAACGCTCGGTAATCTCCGATTACCTTCCCCTGAAAAACTTTACTATTGCCTTTTTTGCCGTTTTTCCTTAAACTTCTGCACATATAAGCCGATTTATCCTGCGCTTGCGATTTCCTATTCGCCCAGGGCTTTAGCCTAACGCCTTGAGCGAAAGCGGTCCTCGAGTCCCGCTTTGCGGGACGCTCCTCGAACGAAGTGGGCACGAAGTCTTCCTGATTCACCCGTTGAAGAGGATGGGATGATTAACAAGCTTTTGCAAGCCATGCACACAAAGCTCCATCAACTTGATGAAAGGGTGGGGCTTTTTTGTTTAGCGGCTACAGCACTCGGGAGGTCAGCTGAGCAAGAGATCACGGTAGGAATGCCGATTACTCGGCACCCCCCGTACAGATCCCAGCGTGCACTACTAATGCACTGGGCTCCTGCTTCAAGTATTGACGCGCATGCGTTCCAATGGATAAGGATGACAGATAAAAGGGC
>DATKZQ010000097.1:0-21287 GCA_035527895.1 Desulfatiglandales bacterium | reverse complement strand
AAGCCTTTGTCTGAATGACGAAAAGCGATTTATCCCGTCTCAGCCCACCTCCCATGGTTTGGTTTCAACCCTCTCCAGATCCCTGCTACCATGCATGACAGCAAGGATCTGTACCCGGTCCGCCATTAACCTGTATATAATCCGGTAGGCCTGAAAAAAGATTTCACGGATATCATCTCTATCAGCTTCAGGAACTCTTCTACCCAGATTCGGGAAATCTGCCAATTTCTCTACAGTATCAACAATCCTCTCCACTAAACGGGCTGCATAGAATTCATTGTCCCTGGCAATGTAGTCCTTAATTGCCTGTAGGGACTCAACAGCAGGTTCCGTCCATTCAAGCTTCATTCTGAGCTGAACCTTTTCTTGACTTCTTCGTGAGGGATGAGCCGACCCTCATCGGCTGCCTTTAGCCCCTCCTCGATTTTCTGCCGGGCATAGATCTCATACATAACATCGTCCCATGTTGCCTTATCCGGCAGCCTTTCAATTATTCGCGCCAGTTCTTCTTTTACCGCTGATGGCATGATGGTTCCCTCCTCTCATTATCCACCTCGGATAATAGCAAGTCCCGAGATTCATTATGCGTGGTCGTTTTCAACTGCACCGGAAACAAGCCGTGCGGTCGTTGCGCCATTTTTCTAGTACCCTGAACCAATGGGTTTGAGTGCTGTTTAGAGACTAGCTCAAACATTTTGATAGAGTTTAGTTCTCTTTGATTAGAAGATGAAGGTTTCACCATGAGGGACTTTCCAGAGTACGATCTCTTTATCTGGATATTCTTTTTGGCATTTGTGTAAGCAATTTCTGGGTCTTCATCTGGACATACCACTTCTTTGCCAACAATGGAGATATACTTATCCTCATATTTACTTAGCTCTGCTTTTATAAACCAGTTAAAGGTTTCATCCATTTCGAATCACCTCCGTCTTGGGTTATACTGTATACTAAGTGCTTCGATTCGCAAATACTATCACGTATTTTCATGGGGTATGACATTTACGATTGCTCACTCCATTCGGCTTGAGCAGTTCGGCCTTGAGCTCACTGCCGAAAGGCTCATGGCCGAGGGCAGCACTTAGTCCCGAGTAAATAAATACGTCATCGAATTTATGAATCGAGGGACTAAGCAATAGAGACTGGGCTCTTCCAATTCATGTGTGGGCCAGGGATTTCGAATGTAAAACCAGTCGGGTTCGTTTTAATAGCAAGAATCTGACCTAAACGAAATATCTTGCTTTATCGAGGCATCTATCACCCTCGAATTCTATGCGCGATCTCCTCACCGGCCACCATGCCGCTCACCGAGGCCTGTATCAGGCCCCTGGTAATGCCGGCGCCATCGCCGACGATAAAGAGGTTCTTCACTTCGGATTCAAGATCCTTGGTCAGTTTCAGCCGGTGAGAGTAGAACTTGACCTCGACACCGTAGAGGAGCGTATGCCGGGAGTAGATACCGGGGGCTATAGTTTCCAATATCTCAAGCATCTCGATAATGTCCTTCAGGTATCGATACGGGAGCACAAAGCTCAGATCGCCCGGGCTTGCATTGCGCAGGGTGGGCTTGGTAACACACTTAGAGATCTTCTCCTCCGTGGACCTTCGCCCTGCGAGAAGATCGCCGAGCCTCTGAATGATAACTCCGTTGCCGAGCATGTTGGCAAGGGAGGCGATGTACCTGCCGTATTTGATCGGATCACGGAAGGGCTCGGTAAAGGTGCTGCTCACCAGGAGGGCAAAGTTGGTGTTATCGGTTTTCTTGTTGGCGTAACTGTGGCCGTTGACCGTGATCATATCATCGGTCTGCTCGAGGACGACCTCGCCATAGGGGTTCATGCAGAAGGTCCTGACCTTATCGTCAAAGGTCTTGGAGTAGTAAATCAGCTTTGCTTCATACACCTCCCTGGTGAGGGGCTGCAGGATGGGTGCCGGAGCCTCCACCCGGAGCCCGATATCAACCGGGCTGGGAACAGAGGCCAGATTCAGGGAAGCTGCCTGAGATTTCATCCACCCCGCCCCGATTCTGCCGGGCGCAGCCACCACAAATCGGCTGGAAATCACCGTGCCGTCGGCGAGCTGTACGCCGGTTGCGGTCTTTCCCTTGGCGACTACGGTCTCAGCCCTGCATTCCGTGTTGATGACGATCTTGCCGTCAAGGTCCTGGCGCATCTTTTTTAGGACGGACACACAGTTTTCAGTGCCCATATGCCTGATAAGCGTGGGCACAAAGGTTAAGCCGACCTTCCGAGCCTGCACGGAGAGAGTTTCAACCTCTAAGGCATTTGCCCCGAAGATCTCCTTCGGTGCCCCATAGGCTAGATAGAGCTCGTCTACCTCTTTGAGCAGTACCTCCAGGTTTTCGGCGGGGATAAGCTCATTCAGAAAACCGCCAACCTCGGTAGAGAGGTTGAGCTTTCCGTCACTGTACGCACCGGCTCCGCCCCAGCCGCACAACAGATCACGGCCTGATCGCCTGTCCCGTTTGTCGATGTCTTTTCCCTGTTCGATGAGCAGGACCTTGTTAATCCCCTTGTTGGCGAGGATCATCGAAGCAAAGATACCGGCCGGACCAGCCCCAATAATGATCACATCATAATCAGGCTTCATGGTGTCTGCCCCCAATATGAAAAGATTACTGTATTGGCACATGCCCCTTTCGGCAAGGCAACGTGGATGCTTATTGTAGCGCTCTCCGGCAGGCATTTAAAGAAGAATCGTTTACTTTCTTACGGCAGGTGCATGAATTTCATAATTTCGATTATGCCGTCTGCTTCTCGTTCAGCCCTTTTTGCGCTTTGCCGTGGTCGAATACTGTGATACTGTTTCGGCAATGGTTGAAAATATCATTGTTCATGATTCTGCTGCAATGCCCTGGAGATGATCGGGTTTTTTCAGCACCGGTGCGGCTGCCCCCGGAAGAAGAGGGGATTCTGGGATTTTTCGTAGGTGCAAAGAAGCCGACTGAAAGAGGGGACGATGACCGCGATAGGTGATGTGGTATTGATCCATTTGAAGGAAGAACCTTCTTTTTTTGCGAGGATCGACTCTATCGAACCCGATGTCAAGAGGGACTGGTTTCGGGTAGAGCTCCTGATTTTGGCTGTTCCCCTCACCACGGTCACATGGATTTTGCGGGAGGAGTACATAAACGGTGCGCCCTTTACTATGGAGGGGAATCCGGTACGGATCGATCGTGTCAAACCCCTTGACGCTGATTCGCATGAGCAAGATCAGAACACGAAAATGGCCCGGAGGGGATCAACGACTAAGGGTGGAAAGGTAGTCCCGTTTGGGAAACCGAGAAAGGGCGACCGGAAGGGCCCATAACGGGCTGGTAGAGACCCTATGGAAATGGGCGCTCAAAGATTGGCACGTTTTTCGCTTATTGACATACTGGACTGGCCATGCCGAGTTGGAGCATGCCTTGATGAAGAAGGCAGCCCGAATTTACGTTGTCTGACGGAACAGTCGATCTTCATGACAACAAAATCGTGCCAGTAAAGTAGTGTTGACAACAGGGGTGACATGAATTAAAAAACAATAAGGTAGTCAGTATTCACCACACGGTAAGGGGAGAAATGTATGCTCAAGGCAGTGACCATATCATCGCTCAATATGGATCCGATAACGAACAGTCCTATAATTATCTTGAAAGAGATCGATGGGGATCAGACGTTGCCCATATGGATAGGCCTGCTCGAGGCCACAGCGATTGCCAGCGAAATCGAAGGGGTGACCTTCTCCAGGCCCATGACCCACGACCTTCTAAAGAACATCATGGAGAAGACGGATACGGAGGTAAACAAGATAGAGATATGTGACCTGAAAGACAACACCTACTACGCAATAATTCACCTGACGAGCCAAGGAAAACCATTGTCCATTGATTCTCGACCAAGTGACGCCATTGCTATCGCGCTCAGGACCAAGGCGCCTATATTTGTTGCCGATGAGGTTTTGAAGAAATCCAAGCAGATTGAGGCGAGCGTTCGGTCTGAGCCTGTAGACAAGAGTGAAAAAGGAAAAAAGTGGCAAGATATCCTGGAAAAACTCAAACCAGACGATTTTGGCAAATACAAGATGTGATTCCTTTCAGTCACCTACGGCAGGGTAAGAGATAACCAACATGAAGGGCTTGGGCCGTCCCCAGTTATTGCTCATCCCAGCCACAACGCTTCGTAAGATTTTTCGTCGATGATAGATCTGCATACCCACTCACTGTTCAGTGATGGCGAATTACTTCCGTCGGAGCTCGTTCGACGCTTCGAGGAGATGGGGTATTCCTGCGTTGCCATAACCGATCATGTCGATTCTTCCAACCTTGATTTTGTGGTCCCCCGCATGGTTCAGGTGGCAAAGGATCTAAATCCACGACAATCTGTTCGGGTTATCCCCGGCGTTGAGATCACCCATGCCCCGCCAACCCTGATCGAATCTTTGGTAAGGCAGGCGAGGGAACTGGGGGCGGAGATCGTTCTCGTTCACGGTGAAACTATTGTAGAGCCGGTGCCCGAGGGGACCAACAAGGCAGCGATCCTTTCGGGGGTTGATATCTTGGCCCATCCCGGCCTGATATCCCCGGAGGACGTTGCGCTTGCCGTTGAGAAGGGGGTGTACCTGGAGATATCAGCTCGCCAGGGCCACAGTCTTAGCAACGGCCATGTTGCGCGGTTGGCGAAGGATTTTGGTGCACGGCTCGTGCTGAACTCAGACGCCCACTTCATTTCCGACCTTATGACCCGCCAATTTGCTCACAGGGTTGCCCGCGGAAGTGGTCTGGAGGACGATGCACTCGAGGAGATGCTTGCCAATTCCCGAAATCTGGTTGATAGAATCGGATGAATTGTTGTTGCTCAAGACCTGTTGCCTACAGAACCCAACGTACCAAAAAACCTCAAGAAAACGATCATGCGGAGATCATTGGTCTTTAAGATTGCTGGGATCGTCGTCGTTATTTTCTGGCTGTCCCTTCTGGCGGCATTGATAAAGAAGACGCATTTTGCCCCAAAGACAGCTCCTCCTAGACAGGCTGCGAATGAGCCAGGCGAGCTGAAGACCTCGGAGGAATGGATGGAGGTCCTCTTAAAAGGACGCAAGGTCGGTTACACGGTGAGGAGAGTCGCTCCGATAAAAGAGGAATTTGAGATTACGGAGGAGATATTCCTTACGGTTAATTTAATGGGTTCGGCACACAAGATCCTCAGCTGCACGAGGGCAATGGTTGACGAAGGATTCCGGTTAAACCGCTTTGACTTTTCCCTTTCCACTGACGCTATCAGATTTGGGATCTCCGGGTACGTACAGGGAGAGGACCTTTTTTTCGAGGTAGGGGAACGGGGGAAAAAGGAGACCCGATCCATCAAAATACCGGCAAAGCCCATGATCAGCGCCGGCCTGACACAGTTCTTCAGGCCCCGCGCGTTACAGGTGGGAGAGTCTTTTACCTTCCCGCTCTTTGACCCGGTGAGCATGACCACAAATCCGGTGACTATCACGGTGGCGGCAAAAGAGAGGGTTAGGCTCAACGGTGAAGCCCATAAGGCCTTCCGGCTAGAGATGGAGTTCTTGGGCAGGCCGCTGCTTATATGGGTTGATGAAAAAGGGGTGCCGTTACGGGAGGAGGGTTTCATGGGGTTTACCCTGGTCAGATCGAACCCCATGAAGGCCCAGTTGGGTCTGGATACGTCAGGCAGGCTGGATTTCTATGATCTTTCAGCCATAAAGGTTAATGAAAGAGTAAAAAACCCCCGAACATTATCATATCTGAAGGTTGCGTTTGACCACGTTCCACCGTCTCTGCCTGTTGAGGGCTCAAGACAATCCTTAGACGGAAAGGTCCTTTCAGTGCAGAGAGAGCGTCCACCGTTTGCAGCCTCATATACCATCCCTTACAGAGGCAGTGATGGCGAGTTACTGCACAACCTGCGGCCGGAGCTGTTGGTTCAATGTGAAGACAGGGAGATAAAGCAGTTGGCCAGGGAAATAATCAACGACACGACTGATCCTTTTCTGGCGTCCAAAAAGATCATGGAATGGGCTTTTGAGAATATCGATAAGGTTCCGCTCGTATCCATTCCGGACGCCAAACAGATCCTTACCCATAAAAAGGGAGACTGCAACGAACATGCAACGCTCGTCACTGCGTTGCTTCGATCCTTCGGTATCCCTGCCAGAATCGTCGTCGGTTTGGTTTATCGTGACGGAAAATTCTACTATCATGCCTGGAATGAGGCCCATATAAATACCTGGATATCTTTGGATGCCATATTGAATCAAATGCCGGCCGATGCCACCCACATTAAGCTGGTCAACGGTGGCATTGAAAAGCAGATTCAGATCGCGGCAATGATCGGCACCTTTAACATTACCGTCCTAGAGTATCGATGATCATTCTCAAGAACCTTACCAAGACCTACCGTGGGATAAAAGCAGTTGATGACCTGAATCTTCATATCTCCAAGGGAACAATTTTCGGCTTCATCGGACCGAACGGAGCAGGAAAGACTACGACAATCAGGATGATGACAGGTGTCTTGCGGCCGACCAGTGGGAGTATCCACATAAACGGATTTGATATCGCTCGAGAGCCGTCCGAGGTGAAGCGGATAATCGGCCTTATACCTGATCGTCCCTTTCTGTATGAAAAGCTCAGCGGTGTGGAGTTCCTGAGATTTAAGGCCGGACTTTATGGTTTAGGAGGGGGAAGTTTAACACAAGAGATTCGCCATCTCTTGAAACTCTTCGAGTTAAGCGAATGGGGTGATGAGCTCATAGAATCCTATTCACATGGCATGAAACAGAGGCTCATCATAGCCTCGGCTCTTATACACGGACCTCAGGTCATTATTGTTGACGAACCCATGGTTGCCCTCGATCCGCGGGGAGCGAAACTGGTTAGGGAGCTCTTCAGGGAAAGGGCCAGCAAAGGTGTAACCGTGTTTATGTCAACCCACACCCTGAGTCTTGCCCAGGAGGTGTGCAACCGGATTGCCATTCTAGACAAGGGCCGCATTGTGGCCTCGGGCACAGCGGAGGAGCTCGAAAAGCAGGCAGGCGTTGAAGGGGATCTGGAACGGGTTTTCCTCACTATAACAGGAGGGGTGACGGGCGAGTGAACAACTTTAGGCTTCTCATTGCCCCGAGGTTTGTCGGTTTCAGGAATAGCCTCAAACGGTCACAGGGCAGCAGCAAGATCAAGATTATGACCCTGGCCGGTGCAGTCTTTCTGTTCTGGCTCATCCTCTTTGCCCTTTTTTGCAAGGTGCTGCTCTACTTTTCATCTCAAGAGATGATCGGTGATACCCTCGCACGGCATCTCCTCTCCATGGTGATACTCATTTTCTTCTCTCTGTTAATCTTCAGCCACATCGTAAGCGCACTTTCGAATCTCTATCTCGCGCAGGACCTTGAACTCTGCCATGCCTCCCCGGCAACTCTGACCGAGGTATTCTTGAGCCGATCCGCCCATACGGTAGTTGATAGCTCCTGGATGCTCATCGTGTTTGGCTTGCCGGTAATGCTGGCCTATGGCGTTGTCTACCACGCGAGGTTTGGTTACTACCTGAGCCTCCTCTATGTGTCTTTTCCCTTGATTGTAATCGCAGCAGGATTAGGAATCCTGGTGATTATGATTCTCGTCAGATTCTTTCCAGCCCAGCGGGCACGGGATATCGTTTTCTTCCTTTGCATCGTTTTAGTTATCGGCCTCTATCTTCTTTTTCGATTCCTCAGGCCGGAGCGATTAGTCAATCCAGATGCATTTATGAGTATAGCCCAGTACCTAGGAGCCCTTAAGGCTCCTGATTCGCCGTACCTACCGAGCCACTGGGCAGCAGACCTTATTTGGAGGCAGCTGATCGGCCATCCGGGAGGCCAGATACTGAGCCATCTGCTGCTCTGGAGCACCGCCGCCGCTCTGGTGGTGATAGATACCTGGGCGGCCGGTATTGTGTATTTCAGTGGTTTTTCAAAGGCACAGGAGGCAAAAAGGAGAACTCGCACCGGCAGCAGGATACTCGATAAGACAATATCGTTGATCACCAGACCGCTGGGGCCGGAGACCACCTCTTTGATTGCAAAGGATGTGCGCACCTTTTTTCGGGACAACAGCCAATGGTCCCAACTGCTCCTCTTGGGTGCCTTGGTGGTGGTCTATCTATATAATTTCAGCGTTCTCCCCCTGGACAGAAGTCCAATCAAATCGGTCTACCTCCAGAATGCCGTCTCTTTCCTGAATATTGGATTGGCAGGGTTCGTTATCTCCGCCCTGTCTGCGCGGTTCATCTTTCCTGCGGTGAGTTCCGAAGGGAAGGCCTTCTGGATCATCCGGTCCTCACCACTTTCGGCGAGGCGTTTCTTGTGGTCAAAATATGTTGCCTACCTTGTCCCCATGCTCATCCTGGCCGAGGTTCTGATCATTTACACGAACTACCTCCTAAAGGTGACGGCCTTTATGATGGTCTTGTCCTCGGTAACGATATTCCTTATGGTCTTTGGCATCGTTGCATTGGGGGTAGGCTTGGGTGCGGTCTACCCCAATTTCAAGCACGAGAGTATCGCCCAGGTTGCAACCGGGTTCGGCGGCATGATCTATATGATAAGTAGTTCGGTGTTCATAGCTCTGGTCGTTGCGTTGGAGGCCGGGCCCGTGTATGCTATCCTCTCATCGCACTTCAGGCAAGAGACAATAGGCCCGCTTCAGTGGGTATGGATTATTGGATCGTTTTTTGTGGTCATTCTGCTTCAGATCGTGGTCGTGAAAAAACCCATGGCAGCCGGGTTGAAGTTCCTGAGCAACTACGAGGATTAAGTGAATCGAGTATCACCCCTTGAGTACGTGGGCAACATCCACATCCATACAGACCATTCCGATGGTGGTGCTAGCGCCCAATACATCGCCAAGGTCGCACGAGCGGTAGGCCTTGATTTTGTCGCCCTCAACGATCATTCATACCTCACCACACTTCATAGTGAAGAGGAAGGCTACTATAAGGGCGTCCTTGTTCTAGTCGGCTCTGAGATCGGCACGAGGTTTCACCATTACCTTGCCTTTAATATAAAGGAGCAGATCGGCGGCGAGGATCTCTCACCTCAGGAGATTATCGATGCCGTGAATCGTCAGGGCGGATTCGGGTTCGTGGCCCATCCGTTTGAACAGGGGATGCCCTTTTTGGAGGGTGGTACGGCTTATACCTGGAATGATTGGTCGGTATATGGGTTTACCGGTATCTCGATCTGGAATTTCACCTCTCGGTGGAAGGAAAACGTCAAAACCCTATACCATGGGATATTCCACCTTATCTTTAAGACTTACACGATAAAGGCTCCGAGCCAAAAGACCCTGGCCACGTGGGACAAACTCTGTCTTCAGACTCAGGTGGTGGCCGTGGGGGGCTCGGATGCTCACGGATCTTCCGTAAAGCTGGGGCCTTTTAGGTTCACGCCCCTTTCATACCGGTTTCTCCTGGGAACCATCAACACGCACATACTGACATATTCACCCCTGATAGGGGATGCGGTGACGGACAAGGAGATCGTGTACCATTCTCTCAAAACAGGCAAGTGTTTCGTTGGCCATGACGGCCTCTTCCCTGCAAATGGCTTCCGGTTCTTCTTTACCAGCGACAACAGCGGAGAGAGACTCGAGATGGGTGAAGAGGCTCCGTACAGTCCAGGCGTGGCAACGATCAAAATCCCCCGAAGCGGGCTAATCAGAATTGTGAGAAACGGATTACTCCTGAGGAGAGACTATGGGAAAGAGCTGAATTTGAACATTGAAGAGCCGGGAGTGTACAGGGTAGAGGTGTATAAGAGAACATTGGTGTTTGGCTGGAGGCCATGGATCTTTTCAAACCCTATCTATCTCAGGTGAAAGACCTGAGGTCGGCACCATGGGGATTTTCAACCTGCCACTGAAACACTATCGGAAAAACCGCCGCGGACATTATTTAAAGGCACGGACGTTCATTACCTTATTGACAAACCGTTAACAAGGCGTTATAAAGGCAGCCAATGGACTGTAAGCGTCGATCAATGAACAATTTCACCTGAGGGAGGAAGCGGCCTTGGCACAAGGCCACCGGTATAAACACGCCTATTGACCTACCTACTGAGGTGCGAACCTGCCCAGAGCGCTAGGCGGGAGCACTTCTGTCGATCTGTTTTTCTATCAACGCATACCTAAACGACCTTTTATCAACAACTCTTTTCACCAATGCCGTTGGTGCGCGAGCGGCAAAAGCGGATTTCCTGTGCTGAAGTGACAGGAGTACGGGTCGTGAATCGCACTTGATTATGAAAGGAGCTTATCAAGAATGGAGAGTCCTTTTGGTAAGCACATATTGGCTGAATACTTCGAATGTGAGTGCACCTTTCTTGACAGCGAGCCTGCTATAAGGAGTCTGATGCTGGAAGCAGCCTCCAGAAGTGGAGCAACGGTAGTAGGGGATATTTTCCACCATTTCAGCCCCCAGGGGGTTACCGGGGTCGTGGTGGTGGCAGAATCCCATCTGGCCATACATACGTGGCCCGAGTTCGGATATGCCTCGGTAGACCTTTTTACCTGCGGTACCCGGGTGAATCCGTGGATTGGCTTCGAATACATCAAGGGAGAACTGCAATCCAAGAGATGGGTGAGTAAAGAGATCGCGCGAGGGGACTTGGAAGAAGAACCTACTTCGCTCTTGGAGGCAGCATCCGGATAAAGCAATGGTGCCCCATATCTTTCGCTACGAGATATCTCCTCATGTATGGGTATATCTTGAGTGCAACGGAATTCTGCATTCAGGGAGGTCCGGCTTCCAGAAGATAGAGGTAGTGGATTCTCTCGATTTCGGCAGGATGCTCGTTCTCGATGGGGTTATTAATCTCACCGAGAGGGATGAGTTCGTCTACCATGAGATGCTCGCTCATGTTCCCCTGTTTTCCCACCCGGAACCGCACAATGTGCTTATTGTGGGCGGTGGAGATGGAGGCACTGCTCGGGAAGTGCTCAAGCATGAGGGGATCAGCAGGATTCAGCTCGTTGAGATAGATGAGGAGGTCATTTCTGTTTCCAAGAGATATTTTCCTGCCCTAGCCCAAGCCCTTGATCATCCCAACGTAAACGTCCTCGTGACGGATGCCGTTGAATACCTGAAAGAGACCGAAGAAAAATTCGATATCATTCTCATTGACTCAACGGATCCGGTCATTGAACAGAGCGGGGGGTTATATACCGTACCCTTTTACAAGGATTGCCTGAATGCCCTCACGGAGAGGGGGATTGTTGCTGCTCAGGTGGGCGACGTATTCTTCGAGCCTCATCTGGTCATGAGTGTCTTCAACAATCTCAAAGAGGCGTTTCACATTGCCAAGATCTTCTATGCCCCCATACCTTCTTATACTATTTTTCCGTACTGCTTCGCATTTTGCTCGAATGAAATCGACCCCCAGGGGGGTTCAGGGTTGCCCCGTTTTGACGGTAGCTTTGAAACCAAGTACTATAACCCTCAGATTCATCAAGCGGCCTTTGCCCTTCCGGAGGACGTGAGAAGGAATTTCGAAGGGTAGTTTGCCGGAAACGGTTTTTCGAGTAACTTAGAGAGCTTGTTGTAAACTCCATCTTCACGGTTATCCCATGACAGTGACTAAAGTGAGCTAAAGTGCCTAAAGTGAACCAAAATTGTGGACAGACTGGGATGGATCATAAACAGTTCGCTAGGGAACTCGAAAGGCGGACTCGGAAGTTCGCGGTACGAATAATTCGTTTGTCAACAGCTTTACCCAACACCCCCGAGAGCAGGGTCATAAGGAATCAGATTACAAAATCTGGAACCTCTATTGGCGCCAATTACCGGGAGTCTAATCGAGCTCGGAGCAAGGCGGACTTCCAGAATAAGATTGCTATTTGTGCAAGTGAAGCTAGTGAAACTCAGTATTGGATAGAGGTGATTGTCGAGATGGAATGGTTGCCCTGGGACAAAGTGAAACATGAACATGAGGAGTGCAGTGAATTGCTTGCTATTTTCACATCTATTGGAAAAAATAAGTGACCAAAGATATTCGAATTTCTGGATATGGCTTTTCAGCCATTGAATAAACTTTAGGCACTTTAGCTCACTTTAAACTTTAGTTCACTTTCAATAAGCCAATACCTTCGGTGTGGTAATTTAACCATTCTAAAGGGCAAGGAGCGTATCATGAAAGTTATGTTTCACCCTGATTTCTACCAGGTTTACACCTCAGATCCGGCGGCCGCTCCGGGGAGAATGGAAAGCGTGGTTGACCTTGTTTCCAGCCGTTATGAACTCACCGAACCTGCTCCTGCCACGGAAGAGGATATTGCCGCTGTTCATACCACCTCCCACATAGAACACGTTAAGGAACGGGGCCTCTACGATATTGCGGCTCTGGCAGCCGGTGGAGCCATTCAGGCTGCATCAAAGGGATCAAAAGAGCCGTGTTTTGGCTTGATCAGGCCTCCAGGTCATCATGCCTCGGCAGATACATCGTGGGGGTTTTGTTATTTCAATAATATGGCCATTGCCCTGGAAAACCTGAAAAGAGAAAAGCGCATAGAGCGTGCCTTTGTTTTGGATATCGATCTTCATTTTGGCGATGGCACCGTGAATATTTTCAAGGGGAAGAACTACGTAGAGATCTTTAATGGTTCCCACAACGCTCGGATAGGGTATCTAAAGGAAATAGAGCACGCCTTAGAAGAGCAACAATCGGACATCATAGGCATATCAGCAGGATTCGATAATCACAGAGATGATTGGGGAGGCGTGCTGGAAACGGATGACTATGCCACCATAGGCAAAATGGTCAGGGAGCGGTGTGAAGGCGAGCAATGCGGCTATTTCGCCCTCCTTGAGGGGGGCTACAATCATCAGGTTTTGGGCAAGAACGTGCTGGCGCTTTTGCAAGGCATGGAAGGGAGGGAATACCCTGTCCGTATTTGATTTTAGGAGCTGCGGTCTGTGTTCATTGTGGTAGTTAAGTGTGAGCGAGGGTTACAGGTTGATCTCCCTTATAGGGAATCGTTCATCGATTGGTGAGCTTAACTTCTTGTAAAAAGCGAGCGGCGGCGTGTCGTGCTGCCACCTCAATCGGTGATACCGTGTAATTATCTAACGTATAATCAGCCTTCCACGTCTCGACGTATTTTTTCCCTTTAGAAGCCGCGGCGAGCACGCTGGAAGCTGCCTGCATCTGGGAAAGGTATAAGGCCCCTTGTAAAGATTTTACGGCTACTGTCAGCATGGTCCAGTCTAGTTCTGCAGGCGAGTCTTCCAGCTTGGCATAGCTCTGGATATCGTCGACTCTAAAGACCTTATTCGAGCGCGTATCTTTCAACTGGATATTTGAGAAGGATACCGTGGCTTCCCAGTAGTCTCCTGCCGAACCAAATCCCTCTTTTGTTCCATGCCCAAAGGTATTCAGGACAACGCGTTCCACCTTGCCGGTGAGTATGAGGTCGAAATCCTTTGAAGAAGCCCCCGGCATATCTTTAAGCAGAGTGACGGTGAGCCCCTGGTTTTTCAGTTCAGAAACGAAGGAGAGTGCAGCAACCTGTCCCGCATTTCCATAGAGCATTTCTTTCTGCTCCTTCGAAATGCCGAAGATCCACGGTTGGCGGACCTGCAGGAGCCCTTCGTGATGTCCCCCTTCGATTTTTGTGTTGCTGGTGTCAAACTGGACAACGGCGAGCTGACACCCCTTCAACAACGGTGGAGTCTGAACCATGTTAGGGCGAAGCTGCGTGCAGGGAGCAGATCTGGTTACGTTAGCAGCGCAGCCGCTCATGACATAGACACCGAGAAGGATCAGTGATAGACATAGGGACCGGTAGGCGTTCGGGAACTGTTTGGTTATCATAATACCCCTCCTCTACGTTATCATGCGTGTGGCTGTATCGAATGAGTAGGATTTCTTATGTGTGTTAGCTAGATATAAGGATAATAAGGCCCTACTATGACGTCCGAATATCTGGGCCTATCCAAGGATGGAAATAATTATAGGAAGAATCAAGGATGAAATCAATGCAATTGAATGTGACGACGAAAAAACGGTGAAGTAACAGGAGGCCATCCGTTATCATCATAGGTGTTTCACTTGTGAGGGAAGAGGTCGGCTTTTCGGAATTGATCGGTTTCGTCGGGTCTGTTTACATTTGACCTGGGCGTCAGGAATCTGCTAATGGTATAGACAATTATGAAAAGGTTTTTTGACAAGGCAAGCGATTGTAAAATACGATTGACGGCGCGAGCCGAGGATTGTTGAGGACGGGGAGGCGGACAAGGTCCTATCGTTGAGGGGGTGAACCGTGAAAAAGCTATTCTTTTCTGGCTGTTTGGTTGCTCTGGTTATTTCTCTTGCTCTCAGTCAGGTGTGTTTTGCGAAACAAGATACGTTAGGCAAGATCACGTCTGTTTCGGGGAGTGTGGAAATCAAGAGAGAGAAAGAGACGCAATGGATGAGGGCTGAGCGCAATATGCCTGTTTATTATGGGGACGACATAAAAACATCTGAAGACGGCAACATAACAATAACCTTTCTCGATGAAAGCTTAATGACGGTTCAGCCCAATACCCATGTGGCGCTGAATACTATCATCTCTCCCCTTGAAAAGAGAAACTCCGTCCTCTTATTCTTTGGAAGAATATGGAACAAGGTGAGGAGCAAGGTTGTGCAGATGAGAGGCTACGAGGTTCAAACCCCAACTGCCGTTCTTGGAGTGAGAGGAACCGAATTTGAGGCAGCCTCCTATGAGGACGGAACCACGCTGGTTCGAGTAGCATCGGGCGGTGTTTCGGTTGATAGCGAGACGGAGTCGAGCACTCTGTCTGAAAAGCAAGGTGCGCAGGTTTCCATAGAAACAAAAAGGATAAAGACAGAGACCGATTTCAGGCCCGAGTGGAAACAGGCTGAAATAAATGCCAGAAAAAGCCTCTTTGCAGACGGCAGAAGATATGGTGTTTTGGTACACAGTGAAATACGCCAGCGCAGGGACAACCTGAAGACCCTCGTTGATGAGGTAAAGGCCCTGACGAAAAAGAGGGAAAGGTATCGGGCGCTGGCCAAGGAGGCCGAGCAGCGAGGTGACCAGGTGGAGTATGAGTTCTCTATGGCAAAGGCCAGGGAAACGAATAGGGAGATTCTGGAGTTAAACAAGAAGATCGCGTTTTCCGGGAGGAGATTGGAGTGCCAGTTCGGGCTGTTTGATCGCTATGGTTATTTGGCGAAGCACCCTGAGTTGTCAAAGGAATTCCGTGGAAAGGAATTCATATTGGAGCAGTTGGATGACATAGAGATGATACGCGCTGAATTTAACGCCATGATTGAAGAGGGTATGAAGCTGTCCATGGAAGATATGGAAGATCTCATGGATGAGATGAAGGAAAAGGTGGACCAGCTCAGGAAAGGCAAGGAGAAAAGCGATCCTTTTGAGGAACTAAATGGGCAGCGCTAGGGAGCATTTTGCGCATGATAGGTCGAAGAAAAAGCAATAGAGGCCATCGTTCTAGGGCAGGAAGCAAAGGCGTTGCATTCAGCATGATCACTGAACCCCAGGGGGTGCTCAAATGAGAGGCGCAATACATTCAGGAGAGGATTTCAGACACAGGAGAGTCCACCTGAGACCTGCTCACCTTGTTATGCTTTTGGCGCTCATTATTCTCGGGTGCGCTGGTGCTCAAGAGGCGGTAAAGCCTGCGGAAGGGCCTGTTGGTACTGAGTTGACCATAGACAAGGGAGTCGATAAGTTGGCGAATGAGATCTCAGGATCTCTTGCACCGAACCGACGGCCGAAAATCGCGGTTGTGGATTTCCTCGGCCCCTATGACAACCATACCCAGCTCGGATCGTTCATGTCTGAGAAGCTCATCACGCGTTTATTCCAGTCGAGGAGATTTGATAAGGTACTGGAGCGTAAACTCCTGCAGGATCTCTTGGT
Source organism: Desulfatiglandales bacterium (assembly GCA_035527895.1). Taxonomy (GTDB): domain Bacteria; phylum Desulfobacterota; class DSM-4660; order Desulfatiglandales; family B25-G16; genus JADFWK01. The sequence goes on along the minus strand of DATKZQ010000097.1, from coordinate 5,350 downwards.
GCAACAGAAGGTCGAGATGGAGGGTTATTTCGATCAAGATACGGTACAGTCTGTCTGCGGTAAAATCGGGATTGATGCGATGGTCATGGGATTCATCATAGACTGCGGGTCCCGTGTTGATGTGAATGCCAGACTGATCGATACGAATGGGGAGATCCTCGCCGTTGCGGAAGCACAGATCGCTAAAGACCACGCTGTTACGAGCATGCTTCAAGGCCTAAAGACCGCTACCCTCACGGTGGCCATCACCCCCTCCGATGTAGAGGCATCTGTGGCAGTGGGGGATCGGATGGCTCGGTGCACCGATGGGATTGCCGTTTTCAGGGACCTTCCTCAGGGAAAACGGGGCATCGTCGTGACCGCCAGAGGATATGAGGCGCTACACCAGAGTACCTATCTGAACGATGACAGGATCATCGCTGTTCCCCTTACGGCAAAGCGGGCCACGTTAAGTTTGAGGATTGTCCCTCCACAGGGAGAAATCCTTATGGACGGCGAAATCAAGGGCAAGGCCTCCCATGGAGTGATGATCTTAAAGGACGTGCCCTCGGGTAAACACACTGTCATGGCACGGGCAGAGGGATATCTGCCGGAGACTCAGGATCTTGAACTATACGAGAATAAGTCACTGTCCATTAGCCTTATGGCCGACCCACTTGTCACCATTGCTAATCTGAAGCAGGATAAGCCGGCCTTCAACATAGATATCTGGACAAACAAGAAGCGGTATCGTCTCGGGGAAGAGATCCGTTTCTACTTCCGGTCAGATCAGGACTGTTTCCTGACCCTGGTGGATTATGAACCAAATGGGAAGGTGAAGGTTCTTTTTCCCAATCAGTTCTTTCAGGACAACTTCGTAAGGGGAGGCAAGACGTATATCATCCCAGGCAGGGAGTACGGCTTCAAGCTCACCATTGAGCCTCCCACGGGAACGGAAAGGATCAAGGCTATTGCCACCACGGATCCTCTGTCACTTTTCGACCTGGATTTTACCAAGGGCTTCTTTCCACCTGTTGAGAGGACCAACATGAGGGGCATGAGAGGCATCAGCATTGCCCTGGACAATTTACCAAAGGTGGGTTGGGCGGAGAATACCTGTACCATAACGATTGAATGATTGGGCACGGGTTTCTTGCGATTCTGCGCCTTTCATGCGAATAAACAAGTGCTTCCGGAGCACTGATCGGCGACAAAAGAATTGTAATAGTAAGGGGTAGACATGACTGATCCATATAGTGGGGGAATCAAAGCAATGAGAGCATGTTTGGTTTTATGTGGGCTTATTTTACTTGTAACCACAGCCGGATGCGCTCCTGCACTCGTGGGGGCCGGTGCCGCTGGTGGCTACAAGGTTGCAACCGACGAACGAGGTGCCGGCGGGGTGTGGGATGATGCAACCATCACTACCAAGGTCAAGAATGCCCTGGGAGAAAACCCCGAGGTGAAGGCTCGAAAGATCGACGTGGATACCGTGGAGGGGGCCGTTATCTTGACCGGGGTAGTCGAAACCGAAGAAGAGGTCCAGAAGGCGGTTGAAGTCGCCCAAGGAGTGCCCGGCGTAAAAGAGGTGAAGAACAATCTTCAGGTGGGATCTAGGAGCTGGGGACAGGCCTTCGATGACAAGGTGATCGGAAGTAAGGTCAAGGCCAAGTTGATAAAGGAGCCGGGCATACGTTCGCTCAATATCGATGTGGACGTGAATAAAGGCGTGGTCACCCTGACCGGGATGGTGGGCTATCAACATCAGAAAGACCGGGTCATGGAGATAGCTCGCACAACATCCGGAGTCATTGAGGTGGTTGACAATATCAAGGTAACGCATCCTTAGAGAGTAGGCCACCCAGTGAGCGGTGTATGCGCGGCTCGGAGGGCAAGCGGGTAAATGGGCTGGTATGGCAGCTGAAGGCGAAGCGGCTCCACTGGAATGAATATTTTCCTTGACTATCCTCGTTATGCTGCCGATAATACTTTCAATAAACCTGCTATCATCTGAGCCCTATCAAAGGGCTGTCTTAATAGCACGCAAACGCGCAAAGCAAACCCGAGGTTCCAGCACAAGTAGTTCTGTGAGGAGTGGATTAGGAATTTGATCGATGGAGACCGGGGGGATTCTGAATAGGGCTTTTCCCGAAAACGTAAGTGCTGCTGTTGTTTCTGCCGGTGCATCCCAAAGCCGAGAGGATCTCCCTCATCCGTAATGTATGGGTAATTAGGGTAAGGAGAACGTGCGCTATCTGTTCGGTTTCGGCATCCTAGCGCTTTTGATGGCTACCAGCGGTTGCGGCAGCAGTCCTGAGCCGGCGCCGGGATGGCTGGACTCAATTCCCCAAGACAAAGACAACTATTATGCAGTTGGGATTTCAGGTCCTACTCCCAAGATTTCAGATGCCTGGGATCAGGCGATCAAGCGTGCCAGGGCAGAACTGGGGCGGATGATAGTCTCCCATGTCAGGAGTGATGATACCTCTATCAGCACCTCGAGCGGCCAGTATGTGCAGGAGATCCTGAGCATTCTCTCAGACGCCGAGCTCAACTACACCGAGGTGATTGAGCGCTGGGTCGATCGGCCCGGAGTTTACGGGCCTCGTGATCATTTCTATGTCTTGATAAGGATGGAGAAGAGGATAGCCGAGTCGGTCTTAAAAAGGGTTAGATAAAAAAAGATGTAACACTTTACCTCTTTGAAAAGGTAGCGCTCCTGTCCATTTGCTAATGCCCGGTGGCTATTCGTAACGGAACCCAGGGAACCGAGCATGGAGATATCTTTTTTTGCTCTGCCCTCTAAACAAGGCCCCGTACAGGGCCGTTTCAAACCGACGCACCTCCCCATAAGCCTTAGCACTAAGGTAGCAGCCTGTGTGCGCCGTTTTGAAACGCCCACTCCTCTGAACGATGGGAGGACAGAGTCAAAAAAAGACATCTCCATGCTCGGGTTAAGATTAGTTTCAAAGAGGTAAAGTGTTACAAAAAGATAAGGTTAGAAGAAAAAGTGCCGATATCTATTGGTGAGCAACCCAAGGGTGGAAAAAGCGACCAATAAACGAATGGAGGAAAACATGGAAAAGGGAAAGCTTTTGAGGATTGGTTCACTCATCCTGCTCGCAGGGATCTTGACGCTGTTTGTAGGCTGCGCTACCACAAAGGTTGAAAGAAAGGAGGTGGACACGACTATTGACATCAGCGGCCGGTGGAATGATGCGGATTCGAGGATGGTGGCAGAGGAGATGATCAAAGACTGCCTTGACAGGCCCTGGCTGGAACAGTTCAGGGATACACATAAAGGGAACCGGCCAACGGTTATCGTCGGGCAGGTCAGGAACCGGAGCCATGAGCATATCAATGTCCAGACCTTTGTGAAGGATTTAGAGCGGTCCCTGATAAATTCAGGGAGGGTTCAATTCGTTGCTTCCAAGGGTGAGAGAGTTGGAGTACGGGAGGAGCGCTTGGATCAGGCCCAGCATGCTTCAGATGAAACCATGAAGGGCCCGGGCGAGGAGATAGGGGCTGATTTCATGCTGATCGGAACCATAAACACCATCAGGGATGAGGAAGGCGGCAAGGCCGTGATGTTTTACCAAAGCAACCTTGAACTCGTAAATATGGCCACTAATGTGAAGGCCTGGATCGGAGAAAAGAAGATCAAGAAGCTGATCAAGAAGTCCAAGTTCAAGTTGTAGCATTCCAAAGGAGATCATCATGACGAGCAGGCGAGCGGGGCTCAGAGCCCTCCCCATTGTGCTGGGCATCTTCCTTTTTTGCTCCTGCGCAGCGAGCGTCAAACACTACCCTTCCATTAATCAGTACCTTCTTAAGGAAGACTACGACTCTGCCTGCAAACTGGTTCAAAAGAGCAAGAAGGAGTATCCGAAGCGGAATGCTGCGCTCTACTATCTGGATGAGGGGATCACCTTCCATCTTGCCGGCCGGTACCTGCAGAGCAACGAGAGTTTCTCCAGGGCCGAGTCTATCATGGACGAGCTTTACACGAAGTCTCTTTCCAAAGAGGCGGCATCATTCCTGATCAGCGACAACACCGTTCCATACGGTGGAGAGGATTTCGAGAGGGCGATGGTTAATCTGTTTATGGCATTAAACTACGCCGCACTGGGCGCATGGGAGGATTCCCTGGTCGAGGCCCGAAAGGTCGATAATAAGCTGGTGGTTATCAACGCCACCTACGATGAAGACAAGAAGAATGTCTATAAGGAGGACGGCTTTATTCGGTTTTTGACGGGAACCCTGTATGAGGCGGACGGAGAGCTGAACGATGCCTTCATATCATACCGCAAGGCAGAAGAGATCTACCGGGCCGACTATCTGCCGAACTACGGCGTCCGTCCGCCGGAGTTCCTGATACAGGATTTGCTTACCGCAGCTGAGGGCATGGGCTTTTACCAGGAAATGGAAGAAATCCAAAGTGAATATCCCCAGGTGACATCCAGGGATCTCGCAGAGAAAAGGGGCATGGCTGAGGTATTTTTTATTCATTACAACGGGATTGGGCCCGAAAAGGCTGAAGACTCCTTTACCACCAAGATGCCCGACGGCTACGTTATGAAGATGGCCTACCCCCGGTTTGTAAAAAAGAACTTTCAGATCTCGCATGGAGAGATAACCATCAGGAACCAGCAAGAAGGCCCATCCGCTCCTTTCCCCACGGTATTGATGGAGGATATCGGGGCCATTGCGACAACCAATCTGGACAACAGGATCAACAGGATCAAGGCAAAGGCTATTGCGCGGGCCATGACGAAGTACGTGGCCAGCAAGGCAGCTGAGAAGGCCGCCAAAGACCAAGGAGGAGAATGGGCCGGCTTGTTTGTCAAGATTGCCGCAAATATCGCCAGTGTTGCCACGGAGCAAGCGGATATCAGGCACTGGAGATTGCTGCCAGCGGAGATCAGGGTGGGAAGAACGGTCATTCCCCCAGGGGAGTATGCCGGGGAAATAGACTTCGTGGATGGCCGCGGCGCTATTTTGGGGTCCAAGGTAATTGAACCCTTTTCCGTACAAGCGGGGGAGAAGAGATTCTTCATATTCCGAACCCTCAATTGATCGCCGACAACTTCGAGAATGAGTCAGGTTATGACAAGGATGAGGAATTGTATTCTCGTGCTTTTGATAGCTCTTTTCATGATCACCGGGTGCGCAACCGAGCAGAGAGTTCCGTCGGATGAGATCCGAGCAAGGGCAGACAGGTCGTTTGATCATTTAAGAGCTGAAGAGACCGGCGATAAGGCTGCTCCACGGGAGCGTGAAGAGGAGAGGGTGAGGCCCTCAACCCCAGCCGGCGAGGAGCAGGAGGATACGGTCGGGGTCCAGAAGGGAAAAAGACCGGAATGGGTGGATG
>DATKZQ010000096.1:0-13629 GCA_035527895.1 Desulfatiglandales bacterium | reverse complement strand
CCGATGTGATCGCCTGGTTTAACGCCCATCTTGATGAGCGCGGTTGCCACGCGGTTTGCTCGTTCGTTGAATTGAGCATAGCTGGTTTCAGACAGGTCCTCGCTCACGACAGGTCGGTCAGGAAAGTAGAATGCCGATCGTTCCAGATTTTTTGCAATATTCATTCTATTTCCTTCTACCTCATAATTGACGGGATACAAAGGGCAATTTTTGGGATAATCGTTAGTATGCTAAAGGCCTTATGCAGTTCTTTCAAGCACTGCAGCAATGTTTCCTGCCGCCGAAACGGATACATCCTGTCGGGCATACACTCGTGCAGGCAGGCCGTTAACGCTCCGCCCAGTATTTTGCACGAATTTCCTTCTTGAGTATTTTCCCTTGAGGATTCTTGGGCAGAGATTCAAGGAACTCAACCGACTTCGGTGCCTTGTAAGAAGCCACGTGCTCTTTGCAAAAGGCGATAATTTCATTCTCAGAAGCAATGGCATCCTCCTTCAAGGCAACCACAGCATGAACACGCTCCACCCATACCGGGTCGGGGATGCCGATAACGGCAACTTCGCCAATCGCAGGATGCTTATAGAGGACGTCTTCTACTTCTCGGGAATATACATTTTCGCCGCCGGTCACGATCATGTCCTTTTTTCTGTCTACGATATAGATGAATCCGTTTTCATCATAGTATCCTAGGTCGCCGGTATGGAGCCACCCATCGATGATAGCCTCCCTGGTTTCTTCCGGTCTGTGCCAGTATTCGACCATGATGGAATCACTCTGGGCGATGATCTCACCGACCACTCCGGGCTCAACATCGGTTTTGTTTTCATCGACTATTCTCACGTGAACACCGAGACTCGGTTGTCCGCAGGAACGGAGCACTTTCTGTTCTTCCAATGGCCTGTCCAGTACTTGGTGAGCCTTCCTCGGAAGGGAAGTAATCTGTGGTCCCGATTCGGTCTGTCCATAGCCCTGTGAAAAAATCGGGCCGAATATCTCAAGACCCTTTCGCAATAACTCCACCGGCATGGGGGATGCCGCATAATAGATCCTATTCAAACTGCTTAAGTCGTAGTCTTTCAAGTCGTGGCGGGACAACATAGAACCCAGCTGTGTGGGAACAATTTGCATGTCCGTAGCCCGCTCGTCTTGAATCGCCTGTAGAACAGAAACCGGATCAAAGATTTTTTGAGTCATGATCACATTACAACCCCCAACCAGGAAGAACGGCCACACATGGCTGTCTCCACCGATGTGAAAAAACGGCAGTACCATGATATGCCTATCACCGGGCTTCGTGCCCATTTCCAGGGCCTTTATTCGGGTGTTATCCAGCTTGCGAAGATGCGTATAGAGGGAACCGCGGGGGACACCCGTGGTGCCGCTGGTATAGAAGATGAGAAATGGGTCGTCTTTGCGTACATTCATATGAGGCTCATCCGATGGATGGGTGGCGAGCAACTCGTGATGAGAGAGCATACCGGGGGCAGGATCTCCGAAGGCGATATAGTGCTTGACTCCGGGAAGACGAGATCGCAGGCTGCTGACCGTTGCAACGAGTTCCGGGCCGACAAAAAGTGTGTTTGCCTCCGAGTAATTGATGAGGTAGTCCAGCTCCTCACCGTGGAGCCTGGGGTTGAAGGGTGAGGCAATAAATCCCCCTTTCATTGCAGCCCCATAGACATCCAGGTACTCAAGACGATTCCATGACAGAATGCCCATGACATCCCCTTTCTTGACTCCTGATGAGGAAAGCGCATGGATCAGGCTGTTCACCCGCCCATTGAACTGGGCGAACGTTACTCTCTGGGGACCGCATACAAAGGCCTCAGCGCCGGAATGCAAAAGGGCATTTCTGTAAATAATATCAGCAAAGGTTCCTATGTCATAGCGGCACAGTTCTTTCAATATGAGTTTATCTGACATGTTTCCCGAATCGTGTATTCATTCTTTCCTGTTGAACCTACGCATTTCGCCCCCACAGATGCACCACAAAGCAGAATGTATTCCCTCACCGCACATTTTGCATAACCCAAATGTTCTTCTTCCCGGCTCGAGCGTGGCTTGCAGGCAGCATGCCGGAGCTTTTTTAACCGTTCCGATTATCTTAATCGGCCCCGGTCCTGTGAAGCTGCTCAAGATGAAGGCCGGTAATCAACAGATACCTCTGCCGGTTTGTGCCGAAACTAAAGGGAAAACACGTGGGTTTCACGGAACCCGGAGGCACGTGACCCCTGCAATTTGATCACACTGTCTGATCTGAATTCTGGGCTAGCGGTGCGAAGATAGCGAGCCGTTCCACGTCGGGGTAAATCCGTTACAATAGATCTCAACCCTCGCATTGTCCGGCCACTCCCATAGTGGTTTGTAGCGGAGGAGCCACTGAAAAAGTGGCTGTTAAGAGAATCAATCAATACGTTAAATATCAATATTTAAAATATTGCGTCCTGTCAATGCTTTTTTGGGCTAACTTCATGACGGGGGGAATCATCCCTGCAGCCACGCAGGGCAGATCCCGCCGTGATTCTGGCGGACAAGTCCGCTGCACTCCGTTTCTTTCACCAAATCGTGAAGAAAAAAGGCCTTAACTTGCCTCCAGAGGGAAACCCAGGGGCAAACGCAGCAGCTTAATGGCATTGTCTCGATAGATCTTCCGCTTCTCCTCGTCATCCAGGCCCATGCCCTCCACCGCCTCAATGGCTTGGCGGATGAGTCGCCGGCCCAGCTGATTTCCAAAGGGCACGTCCGTCCCAAAGACCATTTGATCCACGCCAGCGAAATACCGGGCGCACTGAAGTGCCCCTACATTCCCGCTCACGGCCGTGTCGTAAAAGACCCGGCGGAAGTAAACCAAGGCGTGCTCCTTTAGATCGATATCGCGCTGACCAAAGAGCATTTCGTTGGCGTCGTCGGCCCAGTCCAGTCGTCCGACCAGATAAGGGATGAGCCCTCCGCAGTGGTGAGTTACCACCTTCAAGTCCGGAAACCGCTCCAAAACACCGCTGTAGACGAGACGACATACGGCCATGGTGGTGGCATAGGGCCACCGCACTTTCGTCCAGAGCCGATACTTGGAGATCTTTTCACCTTCATAATCAGGCGTGCTTATTTCCCCTCGCGGGTGGATAAAGATGGGGCGCCCGAACTCCGCCATTTTCTCGTACAGGGGCATAAACTCCGGTGCGTCTATGGGCTTGCCCGCAATGTCAGAGAAGATCTCAACCCCGCGGAGCCTCAGGTCCTTGATGGCCCGTTCGGCCTCAGCCACGGCAGCCTCGGGGTCGTTCATTGGCAGGGTGGCTATTCCGCCGGCAAAGCGCTCCGGGTATTTTTGCACCAGCTCGGCAAGTTCGTCATTGGCGATCCGGGCAAGCTCAACAGCCACAGGGGCTGGTGCGATGGCGTAGGTCGGTGGAGCGGCGATGGATATCACCTGAATGTAGCCGTCGAAGGCGTCCATGATTCGAAACCGGGCCTCCAGGTCAACCAGAGTGTGCACGGTCTTGGCCCAACGGGAAGAGGGCAGATTCGGGTCGCGGCTGGTTACCTTTTTCTCTAACGTGTCCTGATATTTCTTGGGCAGGATGTGATTATATGCATCAATAATCATTTGGCTTACCTCCATGAGTTAGGGTTCTGGTACATTATCACACCGGAACTGGCCAGGGTGGGTAAAGAAAACGACCTCAGACTTTTCTGTCCATGACCAGAGAGACATGGCCTCTCGCCGTATTCTCACTAAAAGAGCTGGAAAAGACGCTTGAGGTGCTTTTCAGCAATCATGATTTTGTTGAGAAGTCAAATAATTGAAAGAAAGATGCACTTAAAAATAGCGACAAAGAGACTGCGAGTCAATATAAATCACCCCGAGCAATCACTAGGAGGATACGGTTACCACTGCTTTTTTTTCGCGATAAATGCCTCCTTTTTGATAATCGAAAGGGCGGTCGAGAAAGTAGATAGCATGAATGGCGGTTCAAAGCCGTAATTCCCTTCACTAGCCTCCTCCAGGTTTGATTCCTTTTTGCCCATTATTTTTTGTCATTGTTGATGAGTGGAGCATTATACAGGCTTAAACAGGAGACTGTTGCAAAGAGCAGTGAATGAAACACAGGTGGTACATAATGGTTGAATATTAGGAAACTTTGATCAATTGTCGAAAGCAAGTATCTAACCCATAACAGACATTGTCAGGGACGGCCCAAAAGTCTTAGATAGGAAAATACTGCAATATCAATATATTAAATATATTTCTCCAGATAGATTCAGTTCCGAGACAATCACTCGATGCAGAATGGCGTTGTACGATAAAGTGATAGAGCCACATAATACAATTTGAGGTTGATAAACAGGAAACAGAGCGATATAGTCTTTTCTGGAATCAAGAAATGATATTGCTCCCCTAGCTTGAGCAAGAGCAGAGAAAGAAGTTAACATCCCGTAAAAAGCCCGAAGGTCTCCAAGCAAAGGCATTGTATTCGATGTTTTAGGCAATTTCTAATGGCAATGTGATGCTGGCGAGGGTGGTTCGAATCATATATTGTGTGCCCGGCAAAGATGTGAGGACATTTGCTGGGTAAGCAATGAGAATTGTAAGTAGAATATTGGGCACAAAAAAGGTGAGGTAGTTTTTTCGCAATAAGATCAGTACAGCACTTTCAGGCCTCATAGCTCACGGGGATATAGCTCATGCCGGTTTTCACATCTTTTGAGTTTGGATAGGATCGATAGATGAGGCGTTTTTATGGCAATTTAGGGAAAGGAGGACCATACTTGTAATGAATGAGATCAGCTTTGTTGATCAAACGTTACGAGATGCTCAACAGAGTCTGTGGGGTTTTATGATGAGAACCGATCATATGACCCCGATTGCCGAAATGATGGATAAGGTTGGATACAGAGCTATCGCGACTGTAGGCAGCCAAGCATTTACTGTGCAGGTGCGCAATCTCAATGAGGATCCCTGGGAGAGGATTAGGATTCTTTCCAAACTGATAACAAGAACCCCTGTTCGCGGGTCCTATCAGATCGGAAGTCTTTCCTCCTTTGATCTGAGTACCCCGCGTGATATCATCAGCCTCTGGATAAAGCGATCCGTTGCCAATGGGATAAAGAGTTTCTGGATTTGCGATTACCAGTATGAAATGGAGAAATTCGGTTACTTCGCGCGTATTGCCAAGGCTGAGGGCGCCGAGGTCGTGCCGGCCTTGATGTATACCTCCAGCCCTGCCCATACGAATGAGTATTGGGCGCGAAAGACCCGACTGTTAGCGGAAGCGAAGGAATATGTCGATCGGATCATGATTGAGGATGCGTCGGGAGTGATAACGCCGGAAGGCACCAGGGAGCTGGTGTCCACCGTTCAAGAGAATTGTGAGGGACTACCCCTCGAGTTCCACTCACACTGTAATTCGGGACTTGCTCCTCTGTGTTATCTGGAAGCGATTCAATCAGGTGTCACAACGGTGCATACGGCAGTCGCACCTCTCGCCAATGGAACCTCCCTGCCCGCCACGGAAACCATTCTAAGAAATGCTCGCCGCCTGGGCTATTCCGCGGACCTGAATGAGGAGGCCCTTGAAACCGTTTCTTCACATTTCAGAAACATAGCCGAAAAAGAGGGGTTTCCGATCGGCGCACCGATGGAATACGACCTCTTTCATTTTGAGCACCAGGTGCCCGGCGGAATGATGACAAATCTCACACGACAGCTCAGGGAGGTGGGGATGGAGCACCGTCTGGACGAGATCCTGGAGGAGGTCGTTCTGGTCCGTAAGGAGTTCGGGTATCCCGTGATGGCAACACCCTACTCGCAGATCGTAGGCGCCCAGGCCATAGAGAATGTCATCTCGGGCGAGCGGTATAAACAGATAACTGATGAGGTCATTAAGTATGTTTTGGGGTACTACGGAGAGCCGGTTGTTTCTATAGCCCCGAACGTCATGGATAGGGTCATGAGCTTACCTAGGGCCAAGCAATTTGAAAATTGGAAGCCCGGGGCATACGATAAATCCGTTGAAGAGCTGCGTCGGGAAATCGGCCCGAAACTTTCCGATGACGATCTTCTGCTCAAGATCCTGATACCAGGAAAACCTGTGAAGGGCGCTGAGACAAAGAAAACGGCAACTCCGACTGTGGTCAAAGCGACGGGGCCCGTTAGCCTATCCGCTGATTTCCCCACAGAATTTACCGTGGACGTGGATGGGGAAGTATTCAACGTTAAGATCAGGCCAGCGTGGAATGGGGCCGGAACAACTGAAAGGACTATGGGGGCAGAGAGACCGGGGACGCCGAAGAGGCCGAAAGAATTACCCTCCGGAGCCGTGCTTTGCGGGATGGCGGGGTTGATACTTTCGATTGAAGCAAAGGTGGGCGCTCATGTAAATGAGGGCGATCTAGTGGCAATTATCGAGGCCATGAAAATGAGGAGATATATCAACTCACCCCGTAAGGGCGTGGTAAAAGAGATTTTGGCCCGTGAAGGTGAGATGGTCGCCTCTGAAGATATCTTGATGGTGGTGGAATAATGGTCAATAGGATTCTCATAGCCAATCGCGGCGAAATCGCCATCCGGGTCATGCGTGCGTGCCGGGAAATGGGCATTGCTTCCGTTGCCGTCTATTCTGAAGCGGACAAAGAGGCCTTATTTGCCAAGTATGCTGATGACGCGTATTGCGTCGGCCCTCCACCGGCCACGGCGAGCTATCTCAACATCCGAAAAGTGATTGAAGCAGCAAAGGAAAGCGGGGCCGACGCTATCCATCCCGGTTATGGTTTCCTTGCTGAGAATCCAAAATTTGCCCGCGCCTGCGAGGAAGAGGGCATAAAGTTTATCGGACCATCAAGTAGGGTGCTTGATCTCGTGGGTGACAAAGTAAGGGCACGGCGTAAGATGATAGAGGCGGGTGTCCCGGTGGTGCCAGGCACGGATGAATGCGTGGCGGAATTCGGGCACGCAAGAGATATAGCCAGTGAGATTGGGTATCCGGTGATCATCAAGCCCTCCGGAGGGGGAGGGGGAATCGGGATGACCATAGTGGCGAACGAAGGGGGATTGGCGAATGCGCTCAAATCCACGCAAGCAATTGCGACGACCACCTTCGGGCTTTGTGATGTCTACATTGAAAAATACTTATCAAGTCCCCGTCACATAGAGTTTCAGATATTGGGTGATTCAAAGGGAAATACTATTCACTTGGGGGAACGGGAGTGTTCTATCCAGCGAAGACATCAAAAGTTGATCGAGGAATCTCCATCGGCGGCGGTGAGCCGCGCGATGCGCGCAAAAATGGGAGAGACAGCCGCGAACGCCGCCAGATTTGTGGGTTATGAAGGAGCGGGGACGATGGAGTTCCTTTTCTCCGACGGAAGGTTTTACTTCCTCGAGGTAAACGCCCGAATCCAGGTCGAGCACCCGGTTACAGAGATGGTGACGGGAATCGATATCGTAAAGGAGCAGATAAGAATCGCCTCTGGACTTCCCCTCAGCATAAGGCAGGAAGAAGTCCGAATAAACGGCTGGTCCATCGAATGCCGCATCAACGCCGAAGACCCGTTGGACGACTTCGCTCCCTCACCCGGCAAGCTCAAGGATTACCGCTCTCCAGGCGGGATAGGAGTTCGGGTGGACAGCGGTGTCTACACCCATTATTCGATACCGCCTTTCTACGATCCGATGATATCGAAGCTCGTCTCTTGGGGTAAGGACCGCAATGAGGCCATTGAGAGAATGCGACGGGCGCTGTATGAATACGTCATTGTCGGGGTCAAAACCAATATTCCATTCCATATGGCGGTCATGGAAAACCCGCGCTATGTCGAAGGAGAGCTGGAGACCGGCTTTATCGACAGGGAAACCGGCCTGTTCGACGATATAAAGCGAATAGTGGAGCAGGGAGATTCTCTGGGTGAAAAGCTCCCCCAACCCTTTTCGGAAAAAAAGAAAATAGCCGCGATCGCTGCCGTAGCCGCCGTAACCCAGATGCAGCGCAGATAGCGGTCAGTTGAATCCCTTATTCACGGATCTGTTCGGGATGACTGTCGTTTGGATAACAGAAACACAGAACCTGCGTTAACAGGAGCAAGATCATGGTCGGTATCACATCGTTCGAAGCCTACATCCCTGCTTACCGGCTGAGTCGGGATGAGATTTCCCGAGCTTGGGGGACAAAGAGCATAGGAGGAGAAAGGGCGGTCGCTAAGCATGATGAAGATAGCTTAACAATGGCGGTGGCTGCTACTCTTGGCTGTATGAAGGGTGGGAAACAAGGAGATGGTTTGTTCTTTGCCAGCACCACCTCGCCGTACAAGGAAAAGCAGGGGGCTGCCATAATCGCTGCCGCAGTTGATTTGCCCAGGGAGACCCGTACCGCCGATTTCACCGATTCGCTGAGGGCGGCAACGATCGCCATGAATTCAGCAGTAGATGCGGTTAAAAGTGGTTCTGCCGAGAACATCATTGTCGCTGCATCGGACTGTAGAATGGGAGCGGGAAAGAGCCAATTTGAAGCGCTGTTCGGAGAAGGAGCTGTTGCCTTAGCCATAGGGAACGAAGATGTCATCGCCAGTATTGAAGGGAATCATTCCGTATTTAGTGAGCTGCTTGATATGTGGAGACTTGAAGGGGACGCCTTTACTCGGTCGTGGGAGGAGAGGTTCATTATCAATGAGGGGTATATGAATACCATGCAAAGAGTTATATCCGAAATTATGGAGAAGTACAACGTGACTGCAAAGGATTTTTCTAAGGTGGTATTCTACGGGCCTGACAGGAGAAGCCATACCAGTTTGGCAAGACGTCTTGGATTTGACTTAGAGATGCAGGTACAAGATCCCCTGTTTGACTCGATTGGTAATACGGGGACGGCGGCACTTCCGATGATGGTAGTTGCCGCGCTGGATGAAGCAAAGCCAGGGGATTCAATTCTGGTTGCCAATTATGGGGACGGCGGTGACGCCTTTATTATGAACGTTACAGCAAATATAGGGAGGTTCCGCGGTGATCAAAAGATTAGGGAGCGTTTAGAGAAGAAGATCTATATCAGTTATGAAAAGTATTTGAACTGGCGAGATTTGGTGCCAATACAAGAACTGCCTCGCCCTCAGTCGCCGATCCCATCGATTACCTGTTTGTGGCGAGAGACCAAGAGCGTTTTAGCCTTGTATGGAAAAAGATGTAACAAATGCGGGACCGCTCAATATCCCCCCCAGAGGGTGTGTATAAAGTGCCAGACTAAGGATGATTTTGAGGACTACAAATTCTCCGATAAGAAGGGGAATATCTTTACCTACACGCTGGATTATCTGACCCCAAGCAGGGAGTCACCTGCTGTCATAGGTACGGTTGATTTTGAAGGCGGTGGCCGGGTGATGTGTGAAGTAACCGAGTGCGAGCCTTCTCAGATCAAAATAGGAATGCCGGTAGAGATGTGTTTCAGGAAGGTTGGCCGAAAGGGCGGTATCCATAATTATTTCTGGAAAGCCAGGCCCATAGCATAATCGAAAGGGGAGAGGCACGAAATATGGGAATGATCACGGACAAAGTCGCCATAGTCGGGATGGGTTGTACCAGGTTCGGAGAACTATGGGACAAGAGCGTTGATGATTTGATAGTCGAGGCAACCTTTGAGGCATGTGAAGATGCAGGGATAAACCTTGGGGACATTGAAGCGGCTTGGTTAGGGACGGTATTCTCAGGTCACACCGCCCTCAGTCTCTCTTCCCCTTTGAAGTTGCAGTATATCCCTGTAACCAGGGTTGAGAATATGTGTGCAACGGGCACGGAGGCTCTCAGGGGCGCTGCTTATGCTGTGGCCGCAGGCGCATGCGACATCGCTTTGGCAGTGGGGGTAGAGAAACTCAAGGACACGGGATGGACCGGCGTGCAACCCTCGAATGTGGTTGGTAGAACCACTATGGGGACTACCGGCACAGAATTAGAGCTTTCTCCGCCGGCGTTGTTTGCGCAGTTGGCTATGAGGTATTTCTACCAATATAATCTATCATCTGAACAGGGTAAAATGCTCTTAGCGCAAATTGCCGTGAAGAATCATTACAACGGCAGTTTGAACCCTAAGGCGCATTTTCAGAATGAATTGACCGTGGAACAGGTGATGAAGGCCCCCATTATCGCGCCACCCTTGGGGGTGCTTGATTGCTGCGGGGTTAGTGACGGGGCGGCAGCAGCAATTGTCACCCGTGCCGATATGGCAAAAAATTTCCGGGATGACCCCATTTACATCAAATCTCTGGCCATTAGTGTAGGTCCTTCCAGGGATCCACTATCTCAGGATTACGATTTTTCGCATGTAGAGGAGAACGCCCGTGCCGCTAAACTGGCCTATGCTGAGGCCGGGATAACGGATCCGCTTTCACAAATAAGTATCGCTGAAGTTCATGATTGTTTCACAATCCATGAAATGTCCGTCTATGAAGACCTTGGCTGGAGCGAGAAGGGAAGGGCCAGGGAAGACATAGAAGCCGGAACATTTACGCTGAAAGGCGAATTGCCGGTAAACACCGATGGCGGCCTGAAGTGCTTCGGACATCCCTTGGGTGCCAGCGGATTAAGGATGCAATATGAAGTGTATAAGCAGCTTCAAGAAAAGGCCGGCCCCCGTCAAGTGAGAAACCCGCGACTGGGGTTAACCCATAACCTTGGAGGAGCAGTTTGGGGCGGGATCGCGTGCATATGCGTTACCGGAAATGAGCTCAGCAAAAGGTAGCAAGTGGTGATGCATTGAATCACCTTTTGAAATCTGCTACTGGAGGCCCTTGGAATTGACAAGGGAGGATATTGACGAACGATTCAGCTTGCCAAAGTTCAAACCTATTAGGTAGCCTTAGTCCGCGGAGATCTTTGTTCGTGACATTCAATAGCTAATCAGCAGTATCCCAACTCCAAAGGTGGCCGGGAAGAGGCACGATCATAGGCAAAGATCCAGGCAAAACGAGATACGTCCGAGAGAAAAAGGGTCGGTCTTAATGTGGGATGGTTTGATTGTAAGCGAACAAGAGAGTATCGAGCGAAAGGGAGCACCCATTCTCCGGTTTTTTCTTGACAAACGTTTCCTAACATAAAACAGACCGTAGAAATGGATTCCTTCCTTTTCTCCATCCAGATAATATCATTTAAGATTACTATGAAGGGAAGTGAGTTGTTGGACAATGGATGAAAAACAGATAGCCAGAAATATAAAGAAAATTCGCTTGGAGAAGAACCTCCCCCAGGAAAAACTGGGAGAACTCAGTGGCTTAACTAAAGGATATATTTCTAAAATCGAGAAATCAGATAAAGCTCCCCCTCTTTCGACATTAAGCAAGATTGCTAATGCCCTTAATGTGGATATTACCATCTTAACTGCTGAAGATTTGGAATCATCTGAGGATATGAGTTTATGCATTGTACGAAAAGGTGAAGGGAAAAAAATATCAAGTGCAACTCTTGAAGGATATCATTATGAGGCCCTGGCTTACAAAAAAAGTGGGAAGAATATGGAACCGTTTTTCCTCATGCCAGCCTTTGCTGAAAAGGCCGTCTTTTCACACGAGGGTGAAGAGTTTATGTATACTCTTGAAGGAGTCCATGAATTCATTTATGACAATAGAAAATATACCTTAAATGAAGGGGACAGTATTTACTTCGATTCCAGAATACCTCATAGCGGCAGGAGTATCGGCAAACACAGGTGTAAGATTTTGGCGGTGATGTATTCCTATAAGCGCAACCTGCGAATGGATTCAATCGAATCCAGAATCAGGATAGAAAGACGATCTGATCGATCATAACAGCATTTCCTCTGCCTGAAGGTTTCTTTAAGAAAGAAGGGTAAATATAGTGAATTATGTGTTATGGACTGCTAACAAAAATGAAATGCGCAACCTAAAAGAGAAGATTTTTTTGCCTCATCGGTTTCCATTTTGGAAACTATCTTCAATTGCACCGGGCAAATATATGTTGAGGAAACGGGGCTTCCTTGTTGCCATGGATAGCAGCAATGGAGATGGACCAGTTGAAGAGAGGCTCAGAAAGGGAAGCTGGCAGTAGGCGCAACGCTCAATTATATTCACAACTTAATATCAAGGAGGACACACTATGCCACGAATAACAATTAGAGACTGGCCTCCATATTCACCGACAGATCAAAATAGACGGGAGAATACGGTTGTTGCGGCAAGGCTAATGATGAATGCAGCCTTAACTGCACCCAATGTTGGGGGCTTGCCTATGACTGAAGGTGAGATCGTTTACGGTGAAGAAGAGCAGGAGCAGATTGCGCGGAAAATGGAGGAGCTCGCTCATGAACGGGAGGTATGGCAACACATATTCCTGTATGAGGCCGTAATGGCCCGGCAGGCAGATACCCTTCTACTACTCGGAAATACCCGTGCGTACTCGAATCCTTGGAACGGAGAATGCGGCCTGTGTGCAGGCAGACCTGATTGCAGCTTCGTATATGAGAACAGAAATCAGACAGCAGGGATAATTGATGACACCGATAGAAGATCTGATACGCTTGTTCGTGGC
The DNA here is from genome assembly GCA_035527895.1 of Desulfatiglandales bacterium. GTDB lineage: Bacteria > Desulfobacterota > DSM-4660 > Desulfatiglandales > B25-G16 > JADFWK01. Next base: position 1,106 of record DATKZQ010000096.1, on the reverse strand, counting down.
CCCCTATGCGCTCTCTATGCCCATCAGCTTGGTTATAATGTGGGCAGCGCGCTGATGGTGGCAACGCATCTTTACATTGATGCACGTCCCTTCATAAGCATAGGGCTGGCAGCTCAAAAGCTTGGCTATTGTTGCAATTCTGACATTGTTCTCGGTATTGCTATAAACGCAAGGGCCAAGTGTGAGCCGTCGGATCCTGCGGTGGACTACCATTTAGTGAATTTGGATAGGGCGATAGACGCTATTCGCAGCAATGTGAACCAGTTGGGGGTGAGACCAGCCACCGGAAAGGAATACAGGGCTGGTGATCCGGCAAAGAAGAGATAAGGAGGAATCGAGATGCCATTATATGATGGAAAAAAGTTCGCACAAGAAGGCTTGTTGCAGGTTGCTCAGCACTGTGCTCAGGCAGCATTGCATGCCCCCCAACTCATCGGCAAAACCGAGATCAAGATGGAAATCGTCGCAGGCGAAGAGTTGAAGGACTATTTTGAAGTACAGGATGCTGCAAACAAACTAGGGGCCAGGCTCTCTGGTGAGACCTATAAGGCGGCTTATGGCATGGGCGAGCCTCCGGTGCTCTTGCTGATTGGGGCTGATGTGACTCCGATTGTTGAAGCGCCGTGCAGGGCCGCGTGCCCGGCAGGCATAGACGTGCCTCGCTACATTCGCCTGATCGGCGATGGTCAATATGATCAGGCGGTGCGGGTGGTCCGGGAAAAGGTACCCTTTCCTTCGGTCTGCGCTTACGTCTGTCGTGCACCCTGTGAAACCAAGTGCCGGAGGGGCACACTAAGAGATACCCCTATTGCGATAGAGGCGCTCAAGCGCTTCGCGGTAGATCATGCAAAGAAAATGGATTTCGGGAAGTCATCGATCAAAGCGAGCGGCAAGCGTGTTGCCATTATTGGCTCGGGACCCGCGGGAATGACCGCAGCCTATTACTTGAGGAGAGTGTGTGGCCATGGGGTGACCATCTTTGAAGCACTTTCCCAGCCGGGCGGCATGATGCGAGTGGGTATGCCGGAATATCGGCTGCCCAAAGATGTGCTGGACAGGGAGATCCAAGAGATAGAAGGCATGGGTGTTGACATAAGGACAAATGC
>DATKZQ010000095.1:0-8900 GCA_035527895.1 Desulfatiglandales bacterium | reverse complement strand
CGTTTTCGAAAGGAGGTGAACCGTCAAAAGCAAAATATCTTGACAGAGGACATGAATCCATTAATGCTTACCTTCAATCAAATCTCGACTTGTAGTGTAATTAATCTCTGAATTGAGACATTGTCTCAGAAACGCGCCGTTTCAATCCTATCTAAACTGTGTTTTCTATTCGTGATTTGAAATTTTGATGATGAAATTACCTTGCTTGTTGCTATTACGAAATCACTGTTTTTATTTATTGAGAAATTCTCTGAAATATCTTTAGATGTTAGTAAATACATCTTATGCTCTTCTTCGTCTCCAGAATGGATTATAAGGAAAAACTCGATCCGTGGATTGTTTTCTTTATCTAAAATGTATTCGTTCTTTATATAATGCTTTGTTCTATCATCCTGAGCGAACTTAGCTTGGACAACACCGAATCTCGTTGGTTGGTCGTCCAAGATGTTTTTATCATACAATCTTCTTTGAATTATAAAATCAGCCCCATGAATATCTACAGATCGTTCCAAGACCCAAAACCTATCCATCAGAAATGACTTTGTCCTAATTTCCCCTATGGATCCATTCTGGAGCGCTTTGAGCCAATTTGGGAAGTTATTCATTAACTCACCTTACGTGATACATTTTCATGGAGCTTAACCATTGATTGTCAGGTTGATTTGCCTTTATAAGTTGATATCAGCAAATTGTCCGGGCAACTTTGCCTTGCGCCAATATCAAATAAAGGGGTTAAGCCTCCGTTTGACTCTTGCGCAGTAAAGTGCCCCCTTGCTCGACAAAGCATTCTACCCATTTTTTGGCGAACAGTATTGGCAAATACGGTGAAACATTTATGAAAAAAGTTAGCTGGCGAAAACAAAAGCCCCGCCTCGCAAAGTGTGAGACGGGGTTTTTGAAAGACTCAACCTATTTTTCCTTATGAAAGTGATTACAGGTTTCACCTTTCCCTGTTTCCTTGCTGGAAGGTTATTCCGATTCCGGGAGTCGAAAGCCGTTTGTAAGTCAGAGATCAGAGTGAACCACTCTACTATGGATCATAGACAGATCGTTCTGCTTCAGGTACGTCCCGCCCAGCGGGGACTTGAGGATCGCTTCGCTTGGGGCTAACTGCCGGAGGAGTAAGGCGAATCGGGCGAAAAATCGCAACCGCAGGATATATAAGCCTTGTATGCTCAGGAGTTTAAGAAAAAACGGCAAAAAAGGCAATAGTAAAGTTTTTCGGGGGCAGGAAGTAATCGGAGATTACCGAGGGCAAAGCTTGAGGAGCGTCCGATTGTAATGGGACTTGAGGCGCAGAGCAGGCAGAATGGCAATAGGTTGAAATTCGCATGCGCAGGGTAAACTGACAAGATATTGGGTGTGTCTATTCGATTTTGGGTCTGGGGAAGAGGCCGCTGCGCTCCACGATCTCCGGGACCTTTTCTTCCCACTCTATGGCCATGATGTGAAATCCCTTTACCCCCTCCACCTCCTTGAGCCGTTGAATAGTCTCCACGCAGATGTTGATCCCTTCCTCAGGCTGTTTTTCTTTGGGAACGCCGCTCATCCGTTCCACCACCTCGTCGGGAACATCCATCCCGGGCACACGGTTTTTCATGTATTTTGCCATACCGGCTGATTTGAAAGGGGTTACCCCTGCGAGGATGTAGACCTTCTCGTGAAGGCCTTGATCTCGGGCCTGTTTCATCCAGAGTTCAAACTTCTCCAGGTTGTAAATGCACTGTGTCTGGATAAACTCGACCCCGGCTGCTATCTTCTTGGCGAGCCTGCGGACGCGAATCTCAAAAGGGTCGGCAAACGGGTTGGCTGCCGCACCAACGAACATCTGAGGTGGCCGCTCGATCTCATCCCCGCCTAAGAATTTCCCCTCGTCCCTCATATACCGTACCGTCTGTATGAGTTGCAGGGAATCCAGATCAAAGACGTTCTGGCCCTGGGGATTATCGCCAAATTGCTGGTGATCGCCGGACAGACACAGGATGTTATGGATGTCAAATGATGCGGCACCTAAGATGTCGCTCTGCAGCGCGATCCTGTTTCTGTCCCGGGTAACCATCTGCAGGGTAGGTTCCAAGCCCATGAGTTTGAGGCGAATGCAGGATGCCAGGCTGCAGAGGCGTGTGACCGAGGTTTGATTGTCGGTTATGTTGATGGCATCTACATGGTCCTTGATCATTTCTGCCTTTTTGGTGATCGCCTCTCCATCGCTGCCACGAGGGGGACCGCACTCCGATGTGACGGCCAGATGACCTGCCGCTAGGATCTTCTCCAGTTTACTCGGTGTCTGAGTCTTCCTCATTTCAGATCCTCCCTGATCACTTTTCGCGGCCCGCCTGCCCGTTCAGAAGACCAATCCTTGATGGGAATGAGCTGATCGTAGTCATCGAGCCTGCCCAATTCCTTCAGTCGATCGATTATGAGCTGCCACGCACAATCAAGCTCTTTGTTGATCTCGCACTTGCCCTTGGTGGACCCGCCGCAGGGACCGTTCAACAATCGTTTAGCACATCGGGAGATGGGACAGATCCCTGCTGTTTGCCCGAGGATGCATTGGCCGCATCCCTGACACCGTTCGGCCCATACCCCCCGCTCCTCGGTTACGCCCATGAACAGGGTGTTAAGGCCCGGATAAACGGGTATACTCAAATACTTTTCAGCCATGAATTGCACCCCAACACCACAAGCCAGAGAGATAGCAGCATCATATTGATCAATAGTACTTCGTATCTCCTCCAGGTACTCGTGATCGCACTGGCGCTCCAATGTCACCTCGTCGACAGCAAGTTCTTTTCCCTCTTTCATGAAGGCCATTTTGAGGGCTGAGGCCAGGATCTGCACCTCTTTTCTGCCGCCCGCATAGCATACGGTGACGCACTCATTGCATCCGACAAGAAGGATCTTTTTGCAGGCAGCAATGAATCCAATAATCTCATCGATGGGTTTTCTTTCCGCAACGATCATAGGGCAACACCTTTCAAATTAGTTTGCTACGCAAAAGTCCGTTGTCCATTGTCAGTGGTCAGTGGCAAAGAATCTTTCTGACGGCAAGGTCCTCTTGCCTCTCTTCCGGTAGAATCAGACGCGCACGATCTCACCGGAGCAAAAGAACAACACACTACGGACACCTATCAACGAACACTGCCGTTTGCTAGGCAGCTTTCTTATTTCTGATTGCCTCCCTGATTGGACTGGGGCCCAGGGCCTTGATCTTTTCGTGCATTTCCCGAGCGACCTCCGCAAATTTAGGGCCGTCAGAAGCAGCTATGTTGTGCATCTCCAACCTTTCTCCCCCAACCCCGATCTCGTCCAGCAGCTTTTTAACGTATTCTACCCGCTTTCTGGCCCTGAGATTACCTCTAATGAAGTGGCACTCGCCTTCCAGGCACCCTGCAACGTAAACGCCGTCGGCGCCTTTTTCAAAGGCGTCCATCAGGTGGACCACATCCACTTTGCCAGTGCAGGGGAGTCGTATTATCCTGATGCTGTCAGGATAGGGGAGACGCATGGAACCTGCCAGGTCCGCTGCCTCATACCCTCAGAAGTGGCAACAGAACGCGATAATTACCGGTTGAAACTCCGTCATGTGCTATACTGCCTCCATGAGTGCGTCAATTTGGGCCAGTATCTGCGAATCCTCATAATGAGAGAGCGTAATGGCTTTGGCCGGACATTCGGCGGCGCAGACACCGCATCCATGACACTTGGAAATGTCGATCTCCGAAACCCCATCCGCATTAATCACCGGTACCTCGTAAGGACAGGCCCTGACGCAAATAAGACAGGCGGCACAGAGATCGGGATCAACTTTGGCCACAACGCCCCCTACCTCTATTGAATCCTCGGAAAGCAGGCAACAGGCCCTTGAAGAGGCAGCCAGGGCCTGAGTGATACTCTCATCAATCAGACGTGGTGAATGGGCCATACCGCAGATAAAGATTCCGTCTGACTGTGTATCAACCGGCCGGAGCTTGACATGAGCCTCTAAAAAGAAACGCTCGGCCGTGAGGGGCACCTTGAGTATGTTTGCAAGCTCCTCTGTATCGCCGGCTACAACCCCAGTGCTCAGGATGACCTTATCGGGGTTCAGTCTTATTTCTCTTCCCAGCGTAAGATCTTTAAAGGTGACGTGCAGGTTTCCATTAACCTGTTCAACGAGCGGTTTTTCGTCCTCGGGGAATCGTAGGTAGTGAATTCCCACTTCCCTTGACTTTCGGTAGTAGTCCTCCAGGAATCCGTAGGTCCTGATATCCCTGTGAAGTATGAAAACATTGGTATTCGGATTACGCTCCTTTATGGCGAGGGCATTTTTGATTGCCTGCTGACAGCAGATACGGCTGCAGTTGGGGTTTTCTTCATTTCGGGAACCGACACACTGGATCATGGCCACGTTTTTCCACTCCCCCATATCCTGCGTCTTATTCAGCAGCATATCCTCTAATTCAACCTGGGTCATTACCGAATCATGCTGTCCGTAAAGATGTTCTGTGGGGTGATATTCGGTGGCGCCCGTCGCGATAAGGAGCACCCCGTGATTCACTTCCCTGTGGTACATGGCCGGTCCCACTGCTAGCGCTGTCTTGAAATCCCCCTTGGTCCCCGAAAAATCGGCCACAAGGGTCTCCGTCAAGACCTGGATCTTTTCATGGTGCGTAGCGCGCTCGACCAGATCATCTACGTATTTTTGGATGTCATCACCTTGCAGGGTCTTATGGATCTTTCTGGCAAAGCCTCCCAACTCCTTTTCTATTTCAACTAAAACCACCTCAAAGCCCTGCTCTGCAATATTGAGCGCCGCCGTCAAACCGGCGATGCCACCGCCAAGGATAAGCGCCCTCTTGACTACGGGGAGCTTTGTTCTATACAGCGGGGAAAGCCTCGCGGCATTGGCCACTGCCATTCTCACCAAGTCCCTTGCCTTTTCGGTTGCCCCCTCTTTATCGGATTGATGTACCCATGAGTCCTGATCCCGGATGTTCGCCATGCTGAAAAGGTAGGGATTAAGGCCCGCTTCCCTGATCGTATCCTGAAACAGCGGCTCATGGGTTCTTGCCGAGCATGAGGCCACAACAACCCTGTTAAGGTTATATTCCCGTATCCTTTCCTTTATTTTATCCTGGGTATCCTGCGCACAGGTAAAGAGGTTTTCGTCGGCCACCACCACGTGGGGCAGCGTGGCCGCATATTCGGCGATCCGGGGGACATCAACCACGCCCCCTATATTTATGCCGCAGTGACAGACAAAAACGCCGATACGGGGGTCTTGGCCGGTGATATCGATTTCTTCGGGGTACTCTCGTACTCGGGTCAGGGCATGCCTCTGGCTTGATAATAGGGTAGAGGTGGCAGCAGCAGATGCACTTGCCTGCATTACCGTCTCGGGTATGTCTTTCGGTCCCTGGAAGGCCCCGCACACAAAGATGCCCGGTTTGGTCGTTTGGACAGGGTTAAAGGAGCCTGTGTCGACGAAGTTGTGTTGATTAAGGCCAACGCCCATCTTGTGAGCCAGATCGATGGCTTCCTGTGATATATCAAGACCTACCGATAAGACCACCATATCGAATTCTTCTCGAACAACCCTTCCAGCCTCATCGGTATAGTGAATTCTCAGGTTCCCCGGCTCATCGGTCGGCACCACACTGTCTATTCTCGATTTGATAAACCTTACCCCTACCCCATCTCTGGCCCGATTAAAGAATTTCTCAAACTCCTTTCCGTGGGTCCTGATATCGATGTAAAAGATAACGGTGTCAAGGGGGGAATCGCTATGCTCTTTTGCCACCATGGCCTGTTTTATGGCATAGGTGCAGCAGACTGCCGAGCAGTAACCCTTATCCCCGGCGTGAATATTTCTGGAGCCGACACACTGTATCCATGCGATCTTTTGCGGCTCCTTCTCATCGGAAGGCCTCACGAGGTGGCCTTCATAGGGGCCGGTGGCGCTCAGGATACGCTCGAATTCCAAACTGGTAACGACATTGGGGTAGCGGGCATAGTGATAGGTATCATGGAGAGCGGGGTCATACGGTTGAAAACCGGAGGCAAGTATGATTGACCCCACCTTGATATCCATCCACTTATCCGTCATGTCGTGCTCCACGGCCTGAGCCTTGCAGGCCTCCACACACTGGTAACACTCACAACACACACCGCAGTCCAAACAGCGGGAGGCCTCCCCTTGAGCCGTCTCTTCATCCATGGAGAGGCTGGTCTCCTGGAACGTTTTTATTCTCTCGCTCACAACGGCGGCAGGGGTTTTGGCGCGGGGTAGTTTGAGTTCACCGGCATCAATGGGCTTATAGACTTTCTCCTGGTAATCGGCATCATCAGAGGATGGCATGTCGCGACCTTGAAGATACGCGGCAATGGACGCCGCCGCCCTTTTCCCGTGAGCCATTGCCTCTATCACTGTCTTCGGGCCCGTGACAACATCTCCCCCGGCAAAGACCCCATTCCTGGAGGTCTGAAGGGTGTCCGGGTTGACCGCCACGAGATCGGCAGGCGAGAAATCGACATCCTCTGCTCCGTCTGCAAAGGAACGATCAACGCTCTGTCCGATGGCAGCTATGATGTGATCTGCCGGGATGGTGAACTCCGAGCCCTCTATGGGCACGGGCCTTCTCCTCCCGGAGCTATCGGGTTCCCCGAGCCGGTTCTTGAGGCACTCGAGGCTCGTGAGGGTGTTATGAGCCCCTAAAACCGTTTTTGGAGTCGCCAGAACATGGAGCTTTACCCCCTCCTCCAGGGCCTCGTCGATTTCCACCGGGTCGGCCGGCATCTCATCCCTGCTTCTTCGATAGACGATATGGACCTCTTCGGCTCCCAGCCTGAGGGAAACCCGAGCGGCGTCAATGGCAGCATTGCCTCCGCCCAACACGATAACCGTGCCCTTGATCTGGGTGATTGTGCCGAGGTTTACATCGGTGAGCCAGGGAGCACACTGGTGGAAATTCTCAAAGCTGTCTTCCCCGGGAATATTGAGTTTTACCCCTTTATGGGTACCGGCGGCGATGTAGATTGCCTTGAAGCCCTCCTGAAAGAGATCGTCAATGGTCCTGTCTTTGCCGATTGGGGTATTGGTCTTGATCTCCACGCCAAAGCGCTTGATATTCTCTATCTCGGTGTGCAGCACGTTCCGGGGGAGACGGTATTCCGGTATACCCACGGCCAGCCATCCCCCGGCCACCGGGAGGGCTTCGAAAATGGTGGATTTGTACCCATTCAGTGCCAGAAAATAGGCTGCCGCGAGGCCACTGGGACCCGACCCTACGATGGCAACCTTCTCCTTTTGGGGGGTTATCTCCGGCAGGGGAAGGGAGAGGATATCGACCTGGTCAGCGGCAAACCGCTTGAGCTCCTTGATGGATAGGGCCTCATCCAGCTCGCGGCGGCGGCATTTTTCTTCACAAAACCGCACACAGACCCTTCCCAGGACTCCGGGAAGGGGCATATCCTTCATGATAATCTCGATCGCCTCCTTGTACTTGCCGGCCTTAACCATGGCCACATAGCCCTGGACATTGATGTGAGCCGGACAGGCGGTATTACAGGGAGGACGGTCCAATTTATCAATGGCGTAGACTCGAGGAACGCTTTGGGGATAGGCCAGGTATGTTGCCGCCCTGGTCCCTAACCCCTGGTTGAATACGTCGGAAAGCGTTACCGGGCATGCTTGAGCACAATCTCCACATCCGGTGCACTTGTCGGCATTAATATACCGTGCCTTTTGATGGAGTCTGACCTGAAAGTTTCCTGCTTCTCCTGAAACGCTTTCTAGATCTGAAAGGGTTAGTATCTCAATATTCAGATGCCTGCCGCACTCCACCAGCTTAGGTGACATGATACACATGGAGCAGTCGTTGGTGGGGAAGGTCTTGTCCAGCTGCGCCATTCGGCCGCCGATACTGGCGGATTTCTCAACCAGATATACATAGAATCCAGAATCGGCGAGGTCCAGTGCAGCCTGCATTCCCCCGATACCACCGCCGACAACCATGACGGCCCCGGTTTTTTCTTCCGGCATGTTCCCCCCAAGCACCTGTATAAGGTGGGCTAAGGCAGGCGTATTATGAAAACGCCACGCAAGGTGTTGTATGTAGAATGGACTTGAGGCCCATTAGGTATTTCAGGTCGCGGTTAACGATTATTGCCTTTACTTCGCAAAGCCGTGATGAGCAGATTTTCTATAACTTCTCAATAAGTTCGGGTCCTGTCATTACGAGCAAGGCGAAGCAATCTCTCTTATACCAACGAGCCGGCCCTGGTGCGACATGATTTGAATATGCTACTGTGCTCTCTTCTTCTGCATGCATGCCTTTCCATCAGCGCATACAGAGAGCCAGCCTGCCCTGGCGCGACGAGATACGAACATAATGCAATCTCGGCATGATTCTGGTTTTTTGGGGCATACAAATATCCCTCTTGAGCCAGGTCTGGGCCAGGGGTCTGGGCCAGGGATTGCCACGTCGCTCCGCTCCTCGCAATGACGCCAAATGGCAGTGGCAAGGAATCATTCGAACTTATTGAGGAGTTACGATTCTCTGCCCTCAGGACAGCGTAGTTACGGAGCTAAAACAATAATCGTTAACGTCCTCCAAATCCTTTTGTACAGAGGGGCCTTTTATCCCCCCACAAACCCCGCAACCCCGGTGATATCCAACTGATTCATCCCCAACCCGAGGCTCTCACCGTCCATGCCCATGCTCAGGCCCAAAAGCTGGGGATAGAGGACGGGGGCGAGGGTGTGATTGGTGTTATTTTTTATACTCATCATCTTCTGCACGGTATCAAACTGCATATGACAGTACGGACAGGCCACGGCCACATACTGTGCCCCTGCCCCCCGGGCACTGGTGATCTTCTTCTCCATCAGGGAGAAGGCCAGGGCATCGTTACTGCCA
>DATKZQ010000094.1:0-12039 GCA_035527895.1 Desulfatiglandales bacterium | reverse complement strand
GTGGAGGTACTCCCCGCAGATCTCTCCTAACCGTCTCCAGGCCACAATCCGATGCCACTCGGTTCGATCCTGCTTTTCCCCCTCCTTGGTTGTCCACTGCTCCTTGGTTGCCATGTTAAAGTTGGCAACGGCCGCTCCGCTCGGTGTGTAGCGGATCTCTGGATCGGCACCCAGGTTTCCGATGAGCATTACCTTATTGAGGCTCGCCATAACCCCTCTCCTCCTTTCTTGCTCAGTGTGCTCCTAGAACTGTACCACGCAGGAGAAAATTTGCAATGTGAATTGCCGTGATCTAAGAGGCAATCGGGATTAAGAGGGGAGAAATGAAACTGAGAATATTGTCAGACCCAGGTCTTAAAAGATTGGCTTGAATCACCATGGTCTTGTAAACTCGCTTTTGGAGGCTATTTTCTGGAGGAGAGTAGACCAGATGGTATGGAAGGAAGGCGGTGGTGCAGCAAAAAAGGGGAGAGGTTCTCTCCCCCTTTTTGGCTGTACCTGAAGTTAAGAGCTTATTACGCTCAAGGCCATCAGCCCAAAAAACTATCCACTGAGTGACCAATGCACTACGACGTCACTTTATATACACAGGCTCTCCTCGAGCAAAAAACTCCTCATTTTCGAGGGCCTTCATAAAGACCTCTGGGCTCGTCTTCTCAGGATCAAAGGTTACGTAAACGTATTGATTCAGCACATCGCCCTTCACCTCATATACACCGTCGATTTTCCCCAGGATAGCACGTATCCTCGCTTCACTCGCCTCTCAGGTACATGCAGGGACATACAACCTCACAACACGGGCGGTGTCCGGTACTACCTTCGTTGAGATTTGCTGCGTCGTGGCACACGACAGCAGAAACAGGCTTAAAAGTAGAATCGCTGGAAACATCTTCTTTCTTTTCATCATCTCCTCCTTTTTGAGGTCTTTTCAGTAAAAGGTTCCCCCCTTCCTCCACTTAACCGGGAAAAGTATCCCCTACCCTTACCAGCATGAAAACGCTATATGTTCTCTGAGTGAAAGCGTTACCCTTCACAATAAGGCAATGCCCACACCCTGTCAATCTTTAGTCTATTACAGAATAAAAGAGAAAATCAAGACCGTTTAACTTCTTCCAATGCAACGACCAGGCTCCCTAATCGAGTCATTGTTTCGGTCATCGGAAACTTACATGCCAAAGAGGCCTTTCCTCGTTTGAAGTCTGGGCGACTCCACATCGTAAACATACATCGTCTTATCATCTATAACTTTAAACACTACTCTTTCTGCATGCATGATGTAAGAAGGATAAAAAAGGTAACCGAAGAACTCATTATTCGGCCCTAGGATCCTCCAGACTTGCGGATTGAACTCGGTGTAGGTTTTCATCCAGCCGATGAGCTCTGACAGGGTCTCTTTATCCTCGACCTTGATCCATTCATCGCCCGTCAGTGTCCTGTCGTCGTCCTTGGGATCAAACATAATCCCGGCTGGAGTACCAACAGTTATACCAGCGTAATGAATAACATAGTCTTCCCAATTTTCTTCTAGCTCCTCAATGGTAACTCCTTCGCCTCGCATCGGTTGTGGCCTTAATTTCCCGTAGCCTGTGAGCATTGACGCGCATCCAGAGAAAAGAAACATAATCATTACACCGATAATTGTCATATACAAATATCTATTCCGGTTCATGGTAATTCTCCTCTGTTTGTTCGGTTAATTCATGGTGTTTGTGTCTATCCAGAAAATAAGGACTTTTTACCCTATTTCAAGGGCCCCGAGAAGAAAGCCCTGCCCCTCAAGCGGTCCGGCTGCAAAATAGTCGGGAGCTACTATGCAAAAACAAAAAAAGAGGGTTACCCGGCAAAACAGATACCCTCTGATTTCCAATAGTGGGCAGTCTGTGATTTGATCCAAGAATTCCCGCCGTATCAGGCTGTCGTTTGTATAACCCTTACGGGATTACTCCCTCTTCTCGAAACTGCGCGATGTCACCACCGGTATACCCGATCTCAAGCAGGATCTCTTCATTGTGCTGGCCAAATGCCGGGGCCGGACGTCGGCACGATGCCGGAGTCTCGCTGAAATCCCACGGAAACCCGGTCATCTTTGTTTTGCCCCATTCAGGGTGGTCTATCTCTACGAAGTAGTTATTCGCTAATGCCTGTGGGTCACTGAGTACCTCTGATGGCGCCTGTACGGGGGTATAAATGCACCCTGCCTTCTTGAGGATTTTGAACCACTCATCCCTGGTATTGGTAGCGAATGCTTGGTCCAGAATGGCAACCAATTCCTTGCCATTTCGGCTCCTGGCCTCGATGTTGTTAAACCTGGGGTCATGCTCCAATTCCTCAATGGCCAGCGCCTTGCAGAGCCTGGGCCAATATCGATTATTAAGGTCGAGGTGGGCGATGGCGAGCCACCTGCCGTCTTTACATTGATAGTGATTGTAGATCGGGTTACCCGCTTCTGCCCTGATTTCTCTGGGGAATTCCCTGCCCAAAATTGCCGGAGCGGCCATGATAAATCCCAAGGCGCCGATCATGCTGCCCATCAGAGAAGTGTCAACCACCTGGCCTTTGCCGGTTTTTTCCCTAGCATATAAAGCAGCAGTGACTCCCCATGCGCACATAAGCCCACCTATTTCATCGCCGATGCCGGGCAGTATTTGGGTCGGCGGGGCCCCCCGCTCTCCGCAGGACATCATCAGCCCGCTTCTGGCTATGCCGGTGTAGTCGAAGGAGAGCTCATGGGCATCGGGTCCCTTCCGTCCCCAACCGGAGGCCTGGGCGTAGATGAGCCGCGAGTTTCTCGCCAAGAGCACCTCAGGCCCGATACCCATCTTTATAGGTGCTTCTATGCTCATGTTGTTCAGGAACACATCAGCAGTATCGATGAGTTTGAGAAATATCTGCATGCCTCTCTTGTTTTTCAGGTCTAAGACCATTCCCCTCTTGTTCCGGTTGTTGTGCTCGAAGTAATAATTGTGACCCTCGAGACCGGCCATGGCGCCGATAATCTTCATAAAGCCCCTGCCAGGATCTCCGGTCTTGGCTTCAACTTTAATAACGTCGCCGCCCAGATCGCCCAACCTCATTCCGGCCCCCGGGCCCTGCTGAAACATGGTTATTTCCACGACTCTCACTCCACTCAGTGGTCCAGCTATCATTCCAATACCTCCTTTACCAAGAAATTACGACACAAGCTTTCCCTCAGCCAAAATCCATAAAATTTCGGGCTCTTCCAACAAGCGCCCTTGAAGAATCTGAGTAGTACTACGTGTACGCCCATTGCCCAACTGGTGAGGAGAAGCGAAAGGCTTTTGTCACGCGATCCATATAGTATCCAGTGAAACCCCCGAAACATCCACGAGTACCCTGGGGATGTTCCTTTCCGTGTCCCAAGGGACAAAATAGGTAAGCTCTTCAATCTCCTCACGGAAGCTGGCATCAAAGTTCGCAAGCAGCCAGTCCTTGCTGGCCTTGACGGTCCTTACTATGGCTCGGTCGATCCTCGCAGCACGATTTATCCCCGCAAGGCTTTTCGAAGTCCTCAGGTGATCCAGGGCCTCCTCTAGGTGGATTCCCTCCACCCTCCTTCGCATGATATAGAGGTTCCCTCTGTCCGTGAAGGTTGCAAGGGGCGGATTCACTTGAACGGTTGCTCTCTGGAATCGCCTCCCAGAGGTGCACAAAGCAATTTTTGTCAAGCACCTCCTTTGCCTCTCAAGCGAGGGAAGTAAATGTGGAGAGAGTCGCTCGAACACATAATCTACGCCTTCATGACAATACTCCCTCAACCTTGTGGGATCGAAGCCGATTTCTAAGAGATCTCTAATCTTCATATCGGCTGATTGGCCGTTCGCCGTTCTCTCTAACCAGGGAGACAGATAGGGTCTCCTGTAGATTTGAAGCTCTTCGATGAAGGCGGTAGGCTCCTCCGTTAGCCTGGAAGGTAGATTTTCCAGGAGCTGTTCGTCACCACTTATTTGAGGGTTGCCCCCCTTTAGGTTCCGCAGGGAGTATGCCTGGACCCTAAGCTCTTTGATCGAGTCTGAGATGGATAGTTGCTCGAGAGATTCTCCTCCAGTATAGCCAATAAGTGTTGCAATTCGCCTCCGGAAACCGATCAATTTCGTTGTAAACTTTGTGAACATGAACCGCATGAGGGGGGTAGCCGTTCCGGATGAGAGCTCTGCATCGAAGAGGCGTATTAAGACCCCATAAACAGAGCGAAACTCCTCAATTGTCCGCTTTACCATGTCCTCGTTGTCATGCATATCGATTACGGGTCTCTTCTTTCTCAGATTAAAGAAGAGCTTGGTCAGGTTGCCGCTGAGGTTAGGGGTCTGGATGGAGCGTGGAATATAGACCATATAGTTTCCCTCTCCGTTCATAATTCCATCGCCGACATAATCCTTTATGCTTTTCCAGCCGAGTTTGGCATAGATCCCGTATGTTGGATCGCCAGGAGGAATGATATTGTCGAGGAGCCCCACCGACTTTCTATCCTCCGCGAACTCCCTGAAGGCCCTGAGGATCTTGCTTCCCAGCCCCCGGTCACGAAAGGAGGGCAGAATTTCCACATAGACGAGGTAGTAGCACGGGATCGGCTTTCTCAGATAGATCACATTCAGATGGCCGAGGGAATCTCCCCCCTCGGTGTAAACCTCAAAGCAGTGAAAGGGCCTACGGCCCCGTTCGGGCTTAAAGCGCTCAATTTTAGTACCATGGACAGTTCGGTCAATTAACCTATTGAGGGATTGAAAGACCTCATAGGGTGATTGGGTTTCAAGTTCTCCCAGATCATCACAGAACATTTCAAGAACCGCCAAGGCATCCCTGAGTGCAATTCCGGTTCCTTTGAGCCTTTCCCGAATCGTTGTAACATCTCCTGAGAGCATCGGCTTCGATCCTCCAGAAACAAGAAAGGCCATGGGTCAAGCCCATGGCCTTAATCTGTTTCTTGAACCATGGGCAGCCTCTCGGGTCCGCCCATGGCCTTATTTCATTCTATGTTAGGTGATGTAGCCAAGGAGGGCAGACCCGTTCCTAAAGCAAAAAAAGCAAAAGCTAAAAAAACGAATCCGATCCCTACCTTGCATACCTTCTATTACCTCCGAAGATTGTCCCATAAAGGAATCAATTAATTGTGTCAACACTTTTTTGAGATGAGGAAGTATTTCTTTGAAAAGCCGACAATAAAGGCTATTTGGCCTTGCTTGAGGAAGCCTGGCGCAAATGGGATTTAGGGTATTCTCGTACTGTCTTACGGAAATCCATTACCGCCTGATCCTTTGAACACCGCTGCCAAACTTCCAGAGAGTCATGTGCCATATCGATGGAATACGTACGCAACGGTTTGGTCGAGTTCATGGGAGCGCTGGCCCTCTATTTCCGGGCCGGGACACGGCCGTCCTTATGGATAATGATGCTCACCTGGCTGCCCTCCTCCGCTATATTCACCTCAACCCTGTAGAGGCCAAAAAGGCCTATGATCTTGAGAGGCAGATCGAGACAGACAGGAAACTACGACGCCACCTCGACCAGGTCAGACAGACGGCCAGCTCAAGTTCTGTTCAAACAAAGACTCGACGGTTATCCGGAATTCTGCTCGATAACGAGATTACTGATCTCTGTGTCAATCCCCCTGTTGGTGGAATATAGACCCATAGTCTCCCGGTCGAGATTGTTTTTGATGAATTCCTCCAGGTTTGCCTTGGTGAGGTCGGTGTCTTCATCTAACCGTGAGCCCTCGATAATGAATGAAACCTTATACGTGCTCATCTCTTGCCTCCCCCTTCTCTGGCGAAGGCGAGTGAATGCCATAAAACACAAAATCCCACCTCTCTTGTTGAGAGGTGGGGTGTAGGTATTCATCCCATGGCAACCTCAAATAAGGTTAAGAAGAGCAACGGATCTTGAATACAATACAAGCTACAAGCAATTTTGGTGTCAAGGTCCACAGAGCCTGCAGGGTGCCTGCGGCTGCCAATTGGACCTGCTCTGCTGGTACACGAGGTGAGGTTCAGGCCGGCTGTGCCTGTTCTGTGAAATAACGTAATCAAAAAGAGATGGCTCAAGTTGCTTTCCTCGCAGAAGGTCGAATTACTGTATTTCCAAATAGTTGTACTATTGTCCTTCAGTAAGAATGCCCACTGGCAAGGCCATACCCCAATCTCACCATGGTGTTTTCCACCCTGGCTACTCTTATATGGGTGACAAAATGTTTAAAAGTGGAGGCTTCGCCCCTGAAAGCCTAATCGTTCCTTGAGTTTTGAATTGGCTATTGGTAGTTAACTATGTTATGAGTGGACAGATTTTATCCATGAAAGGAGGTGAAGCAAGGTAATTTCCACAAACTATAAGATTAAAAAAGGAGGGTAAAAAATGAGGAAGATTTTCACATTAGGGTTTCTCGCTTCTATTATTGTTTTGCTCCTGATTGTCCCCAGCTATAGCGCAGACGTATCCCAAGGGATTCATGTAGGCAATGCCGGTGCCTTTACCGGTGATGCTGCTGCACCATGCATGGAAATCTTCAATTCATCCCAGCTTGCAGTAGATGAGTGGAATGAAAGGGGTGGTATTCAGGGCGTCAAAATAAAGCACATCATGGGCGATGATGCCATGGATCCAGCACAGGGGCTCAATGTCGCCCAGAAATTTGTCTCAGACAAATTGATGTATGGCGTGATTGGTCCGCCCATGAGCCATATTGCCCAAGCCACACTGAAGATTTACGGGGGTGCTAACCTCGCATGTATTACAACCGCAGCCTCAAAACCCGAACTGACCGAGCAGGGCTACACGCACTTTTTCAGGGTCAATGCGAGGAATGATGCTCATGGGCCGAATTGTGCCCTGTTTATGAAGAGGCAGCTGAAGGCAAAAAAGATAGCTGTTCTCAATGAGAAGGTAGCGTACTGCGAGAATCTCGCAAAGGAGACGATCAAGGCCCTTAATGAATTGGGAATAACGGATATTTTACAGGATACAATCGTGGGAGGGGCCAAGGATTTTTCCCCTGTCCTCACCAAAGTCAAAGCCTACAATCCCGATGTACTATTCTTTGTTGCCACTGCCGCTCCTGATCAGGCTATAGGCGTACGCCAGACTAAGGAGCTGGGAATAAAAGCAATTTTCTTCGGAACTGAAGGGGCCCGCGATAAGAAGGACTTCATCGAGGCCTCCGAGGGTGCGGCAGAAGGTGCGTATGTGTATCACTTTGGTCCGGATATCTATTCCATTCCAGAGGCAGCGAGTTATGTCAAGAAATTTGAAGGTACATACGGGGCACTCAGTGGTTTTGGTCCTCCTGCCTACGAGGCCATGAATATCTTGCTCGCAGCAATTGATAAGGCTGCAAAGGACGGAGACATTAGCCGGAATGAAGTTCTTGAGTGTGTATCACAGACTGCAAATTATAGGGGCATTTTGGGCTTTCCAGTGACCTTCGATGAGAAGGGAGACCTGAAAGGAGGTGCCACCTACTTCTTTCAGGTTGTTGGCAAGGACTTCAAGCAGATAGCCGTTATGAGCGGTAAATAAGGACGTGTGTGGGAAGGCCCTAGCCACATAATTGGTTAGGGCCTTCTTTTTATGCTACTCAACATAGGGTAGGCGACATGGACCTGTACCTTCAACAATTACCCCAGCAGTTGGTAAATGGCCTTACTATCGGTGGCGTGTATGCTCTTATTGCCATTGGTTATACCATGGTTTACGGCATTCTGTTCATGCTCAATTTTGCACACGGTGAGGTCTATATGATCGGCGGTTTTGCCGGGTGGTGGGCGCTCCATCTCCTGAGCAGAAACAGCATACCGTTAATGAACGCTGCCATTGTGATATCCCTCATGCTCATCATCGCCATGGGAGTGAGCGGATTGCTGGGGATAGCCATTGAGCGATTTGCCTATCGCCCGCTGCGAAAGGCCCCACGAATGAATCTCCTTCTGAGCGCCCTTGGGGTCTCCATATTCTTGCAGAATATGGTCCTGACATATCAGGGGGCAGAAATCAGGTTTTTCCATGTGTCCTCTCTCATTCCAGAAAGCATCCGTGTTTTTCATATTGGAAATGTTGTCGTGTCCTTCATGCGGATATTGGTCATCTCTATTGCCTTTATGTTTATGGCCCTGCTGACCGTAATGGTAAAAAAGACAAAGGTGGGAAAGGCAATGCGGGCCACGGCACAGGACACCGAGGCAGCAGCCTTCATGGGCATTGACGTTGACAGGATTATAGTTATCGTGTTCCTTATCGGGTCGGCCCTAGGAGGGGCAGCCGGAACTCTTGTGGGATTGCTTTTTACTCAGGTTGATTACTATGTGGGATTTCAGGCAGGGCTAAAGGGATTTACCGCCGCTGTCTTGGGAGGCATCGGAAACATCTTTGGCGCTATGATGGGGGGGATTATTCTCGGACTGGTCGAATCTCTGGCAACGACATTCTTTCCCGCCAGCTATAAGGATGTGGTTGCCTTTGTGATTCTTATCTTGGTTCTCGTTTTCAGGCCGTGGGGCCTGATGGGTGAAAAGATTCCAGAAAAAGTCTGATGAAGGACGGTTTTACTGATACCGGGTTGAGCAAAAGCACTAGGCTCATACTCTATGGGGCCGTTGCGCTTATCCTCGCAGGGGCACCCCTCATAATGCCGAGTACTTACTGGCTGAGGATCTATACCATGGCCGGTCTCTATGTCATGCTCGCCCTGGGCCTGAACGTGGTAGCAGGATTTGCCGGCCTACTGGATCTTGCATACGTGGCCTTTTTTGGCATTGGGGGCTATATTTTTGCACTTCTATCCTCCAGCCATTTCGAGATTCACCTCCCATTCCTGCTGGTTCTTCCCATGGCCGCTTTGGCTACCATGGGGTTTGGGTTTGCCCTGGGCTCAACCAGCATGCGTCTAAAGGGTGACTACCTTGCAATTGTCACCCTGGCATTCGCCCAGATTTTCAAACTCTTGTTGCTCAACCTGGACCGACCAGTTAATATCACGGGGGGTGTTAACGGTATTTATAACCTCGATCCGATCACCGTCTTGGGTTTCAGAATTATTTCGCCGGTGGCCTATTCCTATCTTATTTGGTTTTCAGCCATCATTGTCATTCTCGGGTCCTTCCGGCTCAAGAGATCGCGCTATGGCAGGGGTTGGGAGGCAATCCGTGAGGATGAACTCGCAGCAGAGGTAATGGGCGTTAACACAACATGGATGAAACTCATGGCGTTTGCCGGTGGGGCATTCATTGCAGGTGCTACCGGCACCTTGTTCGCCTCTTTTCAAGACTCTGTTTTTCCGAACAACTTTGATTTTCCCCAACTTGTGATCGTGTACTGCATGGTGATCCTTGGGGGGCTTGGCAACATTGTGGGTGTGATTTCGGGTGCCGTGTTGCTGTCTGTTCTACCGGAATTTCTCAGGGAATATGGGGCCTATCGAATGATGTCCTACGGCCTTATCCTGATTGTGCTGATGGCCTTGAGACCCCAAGGCATCATGGGGGAGATTGGGTTTCTCCGAAGAGGGAGGAGGCGGGCGGACAAGGATGAGACGGGGGTAGTCAAATCCTCTACAGAACTGTACTATGATGAAGAAGAAAGGATCACTGATCAGCGCACGAGAAGATACTCAAAGGGTAATCGCGTCATACTCGAGATCAGGAATGTAACGCAGAACTTTGGGGGACTGAAGGCGGTAGACAACCTGAGCTTCGATCTTTTTGAAAGGGAAATCTTAAGCATAATTGGCCCGAACGGGTCTGGGAAAACAACATTGTTCAACCTCATTTCCGGCATATATACTGCAACTTCCGGTGACATTACCCTTGAGGGCTCCAATCTCAGGGGACTAAAACCCCATCAGGTGGTGAAAAGGGGGATTGCGCGAACATTTCAAAACTTGAGACTATTTAACAATATGACCGTGCTGGATAACGCCAAGGTAGGCCAATTCTGTCGAACGAAATCCGGTCCTCTGTCAACCCTTCTCCACCTTCCTCTCCACAAGAAAGAGGAGGCTCAGGCAGAGAAACGGGCAAAGGAGGTATTGGGCCTTTTTGGGGCCAGGCTCACCGGATATCGTTTTGGCCAAACGGCGACCTCCCTGTCCTTTGCCAACAGAAGACGCCTTGAGATTGCTCGATCCATATCCACAAACGCCAAAGTTCTGATGCTTGATGAACCGTCAGCGGGGATGAATCCCCAGGAGACCACAGAGATCACCAACTTCATCAAAACACTCAGAGACGTCTATGGTTACACGGTACTGGTGATAGAGCATAAGCTCAACGTAGTCAGGACAATATCTGACAGGGTAATCGCTCTCGACTATGGTAAAAAGATCGCAGAAGGGAGCTATGAAGAGGTGGCAAATAACGAACACGTGATCGAGGCCTATCTGGGCCGGAAAGGGCACTAGTGCATGGATGCATACCCCATTCTAGATCTTGAAGGTGTTGACGCCTATTACGGAAGCATTCAGGCATTGTATGACATAACTGTCAAGATACAGAATGGGGAGCTGGTGTGTCTCCTGGGAGGAAATGCCTCAGGCAAATCCACTACGTTAAAGACAATTCTTGGGGTGTGTAAAATCAAAAGGGGAACCGTGAAACTCAAGGGTGAAAGGATAGATGGAAAACCGACCAAACGCATCATATCAAAGGGTGTGGCCATCGTTCCGGAGAATCGAAGAATTTTCCCCAGATTAACCGTGCTCGAAAACATGGAAATGGGTGCCTACCTCAGGACTGACAAAAATCAGGTCAAAAAAGACATAGGGCATATGCTAGATCTCTTTCCCCGACTGAGGGAACGACTCCATAAGCCTGGTATCACCTTGAGTGGGGGTGAACAGCAGATGCTTGCCATGGCCCGTGCCCTCCTCTCCAACCCCGAGATACTTCTCATGGATGAACCCTCCATGGGCCTGGCACCGCTTCTTGTGGACCAGCAATTTGAGCTAATTCAGGAGGTCAATCGGCAGGGAACCACGATTTTTGTAGTCGAGCAGAACGCTAATATGGCGCTCTCCATAGCAGACCGAGGGTATGTACTGCAAACAGGTTCCATTATACTAGTCGATACTGCCCAGAACCTCCTCAACAATGAAATGATGCAGATGGCCTATCTGGGGGGAGAGACGTGATTGGGTGTGGCCTGGTTTGGCCTCAGCCGTACCACTCGAAAATATACGAAAGGGCAGTGAGAGGAGCAGCAATATGGAAGATCTTTCGGTCGGTACGGATTTATCCGAAGTGATCGATAGGGAATCCTTTATCGTGGGCATGATAGCGGCATTCGCGGAATGTCTGGCCTATGAATGCAAGAAAGCTGCGTTCTCACCTCCTTTTCTTCCTGAAGATTATGAAACAGTTCATCATGAAGCCGAGAAGATCGCGAGAGAACAGGGTATATATCTATGGTATGAAGAAAATGTGGACATTCCCGCAGAAAAAAGGGTCAATTGGTTTGTAATGTACAAGTATCCAGAAGTGCTCGATGAATATAAGCGTTTAAGAAAGCGAGGGTATAACCCGGCATGGGATCTTGAGAAGTTCTACGGGTTTCTCAGTTATGGGATTGTGTGGGGAAAAGATGCCGATAAGGTTATTCCCAAAATAAGAGAAAAAAAGGAACAAGAAGATACTGTCTCAAGGATTCTTTTTTCATCAGGAGGCTGGCCAATCCCAAAATCCTAGCAGTCAGTTGATATACCCGGGAGTTCAGGCGTTGTTCGGGATAAAAAAAGATTGCTGTGGTTCTTTGGTTCAGCTGGAGAGGGCCTTCCCCATAAGTATTATCGCTATGGCGGGAAGCTGGTCTTGGAGTGAAACTCAATTTCTTTGATATACGTCGGTACCGGAGGGCTAAGGCCGTCCCTATGGTAGAAGGTATTTACTGATCAGGCGGGGGCATTGGTTCAAATATCGCCGTCTGTGCCAAAGGTATCTCTGAAAATTGCAGATAGGATCGGATATATCAGGCGACATCCCGGATGCCCTTCATCTCTCCCTCTTGCGCGAACTTGTTGAGCATCTCGACTCTTTCATCGGT
>DATKZQ010000093.1:0-14052 GCA_035527895.1 Desulfatiglandales bacterium | reverse complement strand
ACGATCGGCATTCTACTTTCCTGACCGACCTGTCGTGAGCGAGGACCTGTCTGAAACCAGCTATGCTCAATTCAACGAACGAGCAAACCGCGTGGCAACCGCGCTCATCAAGATGGGCGTTAAACCAGGCGATCACATCGGGCTTTGCGCACCCAATTCCGCCGAATGGCTTGCGTTTTACTTCGGTGTACTCAAGGCCGGCGCAGTGGCCGTGACCCTCTCCAGTATGCTTAAACACGATGAATTGTCCCTTTTGGTCAATCACTCGAAGCCTAAAATCATGTTCACATCCGACGAAAAGCTGGATGAATTGACCAAGTTGAAGGGAGATAAATACCTTGAAGAGATCATAAGCCCGGAAGGAGATCTGAATTTTCATCAATTATTGGAGATGGGGCTGGGGAGCTTCAAGGCCCTTGATAGAGACCGGACCGATACGGCGGCCATTCTCTATACCGGCGGTACAACGGGCGTTCCAAAAGGGGTCTTGCTCAGCCATGAGAACATAAATGCCGCCATACATACCGTCGTCTTCAATGAACGTTCCAACGAAATCGACAGGTCACTATGCTTTCTGCCCTTCAACCATGTCTTCGGACAAATGCACATCATGAACGCGACCATACTGAGTGCCGGCTGCCTGGAGGTAATGCCCACATTTGACCTGGATCGAATTCTCAACGCCATGGGAGCAGGGCGAGTAACCAAATTCTTCGCCGTGCCGACTATTTATGTCCGTCTATTGGCGCTTGAGGGACTCAAGGAAAAGCTGGGATCCGTTAGGTACTGCCTTTCCGCCGCAGCCAGCATGGCTGCGGACGCGGTCCGCCAGTGGAAGGAACGAACCGGCCTGGCCATCTATGAAGGCTATGGCATGACTGAGGCAGCTCCGACAGTAACCTATAATCATCGTTACAGACATGTTATCGGTTCTGTTGGGACCGAAGTGCCGGGCGTAGAAATCCAAATACGGGACGAAAAGGGAAATCAACTGGTACAAGGTCGTGAAGGAGAGATCTGCGTCCGAGGGCCAAATATCATGAAGGGGTATCTTGATAATCCCGAAGGGACACGTGAGGCCTTTTGGCGCGATGGATGGTTCCGTTCCGGCGACATCGGTCTCTATGACGAAGACGGGTACCTGTATATCGTGGACCGGCTTAAGGATATGATCATTACCGGCGGAGAAAACGTCTACCCCCATGAGGTGGAAGAGGTCCTCTACACAAGGCCGGAGGTCCAGGAATGCGCGGTCATAGGTCTTCCCGATCGGGAATGGGGTGAGCGGGTGACGGCCTTCATCATCTTGCAGCAAGGCAAAACCTTAGATAAGGATGAACTAAGCGCCTATTTGAAGGCTCATCTCTCATCCTATAAGGTTCCCAAAGAATATCTCCTAGTAGACGATTTCCCCAGAAGCCCGGCCGGAAAGATCGTAAAGCGAGAACTAAGGAAACAGGTTTTGGAGCAGTCATAAGATTGCCATTGAGTGCAGGCAGTAAATATATCTGAAATTGTATAACTTATCGAAATTAAAAGAGTTTCATGATGCTATTGGGTATTGTTTGGCACATGGAATGATGGAATACTGGGATGTTGGAATGATGAGGTAATAAGGAAGCTTCTCATTTATTAATTTCCTGTCAATACGGTTTTGCCAATGAACCACTAACCCAGTTTCCCAAAACCCATTATTCCATTGTTCCAATACTCCAATTTTGAGCGACCTGCCCGTAGCGCTCTCGCTTGCGAGGCGGGCGGGAGCAAACCAAGTTCAAATAGATGAGCATGGCAACAAGCAGGGGACTATACTAGGTGACTGACAACAAGCAGGTTACATTACGGATCGACGATCTCTCCCTCTGGTTCGGTGGCGTTACTGCCCTTATTCAGGTGAGCATTGATATCAGGGATAACGAGATACTGGCTATTATCGGACCGAATGGTGCCGGCAAGACGGCACTGCTTAACTGCATAAACGGCTTCTATAAACCGCAAGAGGGCGAGATCTACTATGACGGTCAGAAAATCACCCGAATGCGGCCGGATAAGCTGGCTAAGCTCGGTATAGCGAGAACTTTTCAGAATATCGAGCTTTACACTGGCTTAAGTACTCAAGACAACCTCATGGCTGCCCGCCATGTTCTGATGAAGCAAAATTTCGTCAGCGGTGCACTATATTTTGGCTGGGCACTTCAGGAAGAAATCAAGCATCGTCAGACTGTAGAGGAGATTATCGACTTCTTGGAAATGGCACCGATGAGAAAGAGGGTGGTTGGCGTTCTACCTTACGGCATGAGAAAAAGGGTTGAGCTGGGCAGAGCATTAGCGCTTGAGCCGAAAGTATTGCTGCTTGACGAGCCCATGGCAGGCATGAATCTGGAAGAGAAAGAGGACATCGCCCGCTTCATCCTTGACATATTCGAAGGTCAGGGAGCCACCTATCCTGACACACCCGTTCTGCGAGATGGGATTCGCAGCATCATCCTAGTCGAACATGATATGGGCGTGGTGATGGACATTGCCGACAGGATTGTTGTCCTGGATTTTGGTCGCAAAATTGCCGAGGGAACCCCACAAGAGATCAGTACCGACCCCCAGGTCATAAGGGCCTACCTAGGAAAGGAAAAATAAGGGTCTGGAATAATGTTGCAAGTAAACAATATTGAAGTTGTATATATGAATGTTATTCAGGTGTTGCGAGGTGTTTCACTGGAAGTTGGCGAAAGCAAGATCATTGCCCTGCTTGGGGCAAATGGTGCGGGCAAGACAACTACACTTAAGGCCGTGTCAGGGATGTTAAGGACGGAAGAGGGAGAGGTGAGCGCCGGGAGCATTGATTTTTACGGCAAGAGAATAGACCGGTATGGTCCCGAAGAGATTTCTAACCTGGGCATCAGCCAAGCTATGGAAGGCCGAAGGGTTCTCGAGCACCTCAGTGTTGAAGAGAATCTATTGCTAGGTGCCTACTGCCGTAAAGACCGCGCTGGAGTTAAGAAGGATATAGAAATAGTTCTTGACTGGTTTCCAAAGATTAAACAACTTCGCCGTCAAATGAGCGGCTATCTGTCGGGAGGGGAACAGCAAATGTTAGTGATAGGGCGAGCACTCATGGCGCGTCCTAAACTGATGCTTCTGGATGAGCCCTCACTGGGGCTTGCCCCTTTGCTAGTGGAAGAAATATATGAAATTATTAAAGGAATTAATGCCGACCAAAGGATGGCGATACTATTGGTAGAGCAGAATGCCAGGGCTGCCTTGGGTATCGCAGATTATGGTTATGTCATGGAGAATGGCAGGGTAGTTCTGGAAGGTCCGGCCGAGAAAATGAAGGATAATAAGAATATTCAGGAGTTCTATATGGGGCTCTCAACCGCTGGTTCCAAAAAGAGCTATCGGGATATCAAACACTATCGGCGAAAAAAGAGATGGCTTGCCTGATAGAAATAAAAGGGTATAGGAGATGACCACCGGCACAGCGTCAGTCTACAGCCAAAAGGGTGATACCTGGCCAAAGATACTGAAATATAACTATGAAAAATACAGCGATAACCATAAAGCCATGCGATATAAATTCTTCGGCATATGGCAACCTTATACCTGGAAGGACTACTATCTAAATGTCAAACATCTGGCACTTGGCTTGCTATCCATCGGGTTTGAACCTGGAGACAAGGTCTTGATTATCGGGGATAATGCCCCCCAATGGTACTATGCTGAGCTTGCTGCCCAGGCAAACCATGGAGTTTCTGTGGGGCTGTATTCAGATCTAACCCCAAAAGAGATGCAATACATTGCCGAGAATTGCGAGGCACGATTTGCTATCCTTGAAGATCAAGAGCAGATTGACAAACTTA
Organism: Desulfatiglandales bacterium; assembly: GCA_035527895.1. GTDB lineage: Bacteria > Desulfobacterota > DSM-4660 > Desulfatiglandales > B25-G16 > JADFWK01. Next base: position 10,195 of record DATKZQ010000093.1, on the reverse strand, counting down.
TCCAAATAAAGGATGAGCTTCCCCTTCTTAAGAAGATTATTTATTGGAACTATAAAGGGTTAGCCCATTACAGCGACTCTCTGTTGATGGGATTCAGGGAGATCCTGCGATTAGGAGAAAAATACGAGGAGGAACACCCTGGAGTCTTTGAACAGAATGTGGATACCGGCAAGCCTGATGATGTTTGTGCAATCGTTTATACATCTGGAGCTACCGGAGTTGCACCCAAGGGAGCAATCCATACATACCAGACATTGAGGATTGGTGCCGACTATCTACTGCGGCTCGACCCGTGGTCTGATAAGGATAATGTTGTCCCCTATCTGCCACCCGTCTGGATAACCGAGCAATGGTTTGGAATCGGCTGCCACCTTTTATCGGGGAGCATCCTGAACTTTTCTGAAGCTTCAGAAACACAACAGCGTGATACAAAGGAAATACGACCAGATATCGTATTTTACGGGGCTCGCCTGTGGCAGAGTCAGGCAGCTGACGTGCAGGCACGGATTAATGACGCTAGTGCTGTTAAGAGATTCGCCTTCCGGTTGCTCATGCCAATTGGCCATAAGATGGCTGAGTTACGGTATAGAAAGCAAAAGACAACTTTGGGCTTGAAGATGCTCTATCTTTTTTCCGATCTGGCCCTCTTTAGACCTCTCAGAAACAGCCTCGGTTTGTCAAATGCCAGAATTTGTTATACCACCGGGGCGGTGCTTAGCCCAGATGCCTTTCGGTTCTATCATGCCCTCAATCTTCCTCTCAAAAGCCTGTATGGAACAACCGAGGGTGGAGCTCTCACCGGCGCCAAGAACGATGACATCAGTTTAGAGACGGTCGGTCCCGCTCACAAGGGAACAGAGGTGAAAGTAACCGATGAGGGGGAACTCATATATCGGCAGCCCGGCACTTTCATCGGTTACTATAAGGATCCGGATAAGACAGTAGAGGTGCTTAAAGACGGGTGGTTTTATAGCGGAGACAGGGGGTTCGTAAGGGAGGATGGGCATGTTGTATTTGTGGATAGGCTCCAGGACCTAGTTGAGCTGGACAATGGGGATACTCTGGCACCCCAGAATATAGAAAGCCGGCTCAGGTTCAGTCCTTACATAAAGGACGCCTGGGTACTGGCTGGCCCACAAGGAGCCTATGTCTCGGCCATCATCGTCATTAACTACAATCCTGTTTCCAGATGGGCCGGACAAAGGAGGGTGGCTTACACTACCTTCGCCGAGCTTTCCCAAAAACCGGAGGTTCATGAGCTGGTGAAGCAAGATATCGACAGAGTCAACCAGACGCTCCCCACGGGCTTTAGGGTAAGGAAATACGTTAATCTCCACAAGGAATTCGACCCAGACGAGGGGGAATTAACCAGAACCAGGAAGTTGAGAAGAGCATTCCTGGAGCAACGCTACCGCAAGCTTATTGATGCTATTTACAGTGAGAAGACTGTAGTGCCCATAGAAGCCCAGGTAACCTATGGGGATGGCCAGACTGGAACAATAATGACTACCCTTAGCATTAAGTCAGTTGATGGGGATATGGTATGACCTTCTTTCTGCAATTAGTAGTAACGGGGCTTGCCCAAGGCATGGTCTACGCCCTGATCGCAATCGGCTTTGTTATCATTCTTAAATGCTCTGAGGTCTTTAACATTGCCCAGGGGCACTTTGTTCTGATCGGTGGTTATCTGGGCTATACGTTTTTGGTGCCGTTTGGCCTGCCCATATGGGTCGCCCTCGCAATGGCGATAGCCACGGCAATCGTCATGGGTTTAATCATAGAGCGCCTTATCCTCCGCCCTCTATTGGGTGAGCCGGTCCTGGCCGTCATCATGGCGACCATAGCCCTTGCCACCATACTGGGAGGGCTGGCAACCTTACTGTGGGGCGGCGAATACAAGCCGTATCATGGATTACTGCCGAGTATATCTCTGAAGATAGGTGCGGTATCCTTACCCTCGGAATCTTTGATTGGGCTCATCGTATCTGTTATCTGTGTGGCGCTCCTTATGCTTCTCTTTCGTTATACCAAGATCGGGCTGGCCATGAGGGCCACTGCCGAGGATCTACAAGTAGTTCAAAGTCTCGGCATCAGGGCAACCACCGTCTACGCCGTCTCATGGATCATTGCTTGTGTCGTCGGTGTAATCGGCGGCATCCTGGTGGGAGGCGTATCCGGCGCGCACATTGAGCTCGCCAATATTGGCATCAAGGCATTCGCCGTCGTGCTGCTGGGAGGGGTAAACTCGATCGGCGGGGCCATTCTAGCCGGAATCATACTGGGAATGCTGGAAAACGTCGCTGCCGGCTACCTGGACCCTCTCCTCCCCGGGGGTGGACTGGCCCAGGTATTCCCCTTTATTGTTATGATCATCGTGCTCATCTTCAGGCCGTACGGGCTCTTTGGCCTGGTCAGGATAGAGAGGATTTAGCCCATGGGTCTTGACTCTGGAACCTTTCATGAAAATTATGCGCAGGACATGGCTATCTTTCCCACCAAGCTGCACTGGGGAATGCTGTCTGCCTTCCTCATCCTTCTTTTCACCTGCCCGCTGTTTTTCAGTGATAGGATACTGACCATAATGACCATGATGGGTATTGCCGTTATCAGCGTCCACGGGCTCAATATTCTTACCGGATTTTGCGATCAAATCTCCATCGGGCATGCGGGCTTTATGGCAGTCGGCGGGTATACCTCGGCTGTTTTGTGCGCCAAGCTTGGCCTGCCGTTTTGGGCGGCTCTGCCCTGTGGTGCTCTAGCAGCGGGGGTAGTGGGTTTGATCTTCGGCCTCCCGTCTTTAAAGATCAAGGGCTTCTACCTCATTATGGCAACCATCGCAGCACATTTTATTATCATATGGACCATCATCCAGCTCCGCGGCATTACCGGGGGGACAGATGGCTTAGCCGTTCCCAGCGCTGCGATCGGGGGTCTCAGGCTGAGTTCCAAGACCAACTATTTCTACCTGGTGATGATAATTGCCTGTTTTGCTACCCTCTTGGCCAAAAACATCGTGCGGACCAGGGCAGGCAGGGCCTTCATCGCCATCCGGGACAACGACCTGGCGGCTGAGGTAATGGGGATCAGTCTGTGGAGTTACAAGCTGCAGGCATTCTTTATCGGGTGCGTCTATGCAGGTGTGGCTGGGGCATTGCTCATTCACTACTTTAGTTTCGCCAGCACGGATCAGTTTCCCTTTTTTGATTCGGTCTGGTATCTGGGGATGTTGATCGTAGGAGGTATGGGCAGTACGACAGGGGCTATCTTTGGCGCCGTTGCCCTCAGGCTGCTGGATGAGGTGGTTACCATGGCAGGCCCCGTTCTATCGGCAGCGGTTGCTCCCCAGGCAGCCGCCTCGCTGGCCCTCATCTCCCACGGATTGATCATCATCATCTTCCTCATTTTCGAACCCCGGGGTCTTTATCACCGATGGGAAATGATTAAAGCCTACTTCAGGCTTTGGCCTTACTCTCACGAACTAACTGAGTGAGAAGGGGAAACAAATCATAAACAGGGAAAGGAGGTGCAAAGAACGAGAGTTTGGAAGGGGTTGCTTGGGCGTGTAAACTAAATCATACATTAGATTAAGAAGGAGGAACAACATGGCAAAAATGAGATGGATGTTGGCAGCTGGCGCGATTATGGTAATGGTGGCAACAGCATTATTGCCTTTGAGCGCCCATGCCAAGAAGGTACTCTATACCGGCGGCACCCAGTCGCTCACCGGGCCTTTTGCCGAGGATTCAGCGGCAGTGCTGATGGCCCATCAGGATTATGTCAAATACGTCAATGAGACCAAAAGCTTGGCCCCGTGGCGCGAAGAGAAATGGCCCGCCGATATAACCCTGGAGGTGATGTGGCGGGATGATGAGCTCAAGCCGTCCAAGGCGATGCCCATCTACGAAGAGCTTAAGGCCAAGGGGATGCTGGTCGCCAGGATTTCGGGGTCGCCCATAGCGCTGGCGCTCAAAGACAGGTATTTTGAGGACCACATGGGGGCCGTGAGTATGGCCACCGGATCCTACCTCCTGACGCCGCCCCAAAGCATCTTCACCTATTACCCTATTTATACCGATTGCGATGCCGCTATCGCCGACTGGTTCCTGGCGAACTGGAAGGAAAAGAGGAAACCACGGGTTGCCTACCTGACCGCAGACAACGCCATGGGCAGGTCCATTGAGATACCTGAGATGAAGGCGTATCTCGAGAAGATCGGCTATGAATTTGTGGGCACCCAGTTAGTGCCCCTCGTGGTTACCTCGCCGCCGACCACCCAGCTTACCTGGCTCAAGCAAAAGGGTGTCGATCTTGCCCTGGGCGTCATGATTAACGCCGGCGCACAACCCACGGTAAAGGAGATGGTCAGACTGGGTATGGGGCCCTTTCAGCCCTACAAGATGACCTTTGGCACCGCCTCTCCCGGTCACGTTGCTATATTTGCTCCGGCCATGGGTGAGCTGGGTGACGGGTATGTCTGCGCCGGTAGCTTTCCTCCCTTGGATGACGTCTCCGTGCCGGGGGTAAGGTTTATCCACGAAATACAGAAGATGGCTCACCCCGACAAATTTAATGACAATATCATGTATGCTGGGGGCTATCTGGAGGCCATGGTTCAGGTTGAGGCATTACGGCTGGCCATGGAAAAGGTGCCCTTTGAAAAGCTCACCCGGAAAGACGTATTGGAGCAGGGCTTTTACAGAATCAAAGGCCTGGAAACCGGAGAAGTCAGCGCCACACCGATGACCTATGGCAAGGGAGACATCGAGGGTGTTGATGAGGTGCGTATTGACCAGGTGCAGAAAGGCAAAGGGGTAAAAGTGGGTAGCTACCCATTGCACCACATCTACACGAAAAAATAGGCGTAGCTGATTGTTATTGTAAGGGCTCTAGCATAACTTGTAGTACGATTGCATACTAACGTTATGTTTTGCCTGTCATTGCGAGGCGCGTAGCGACGAAGCAATCTCGATCGAATCCGAGTTTGTTCGAGATTGCTTCGCTTCGCCCCGCCTGCCGTCCGGCGGGCAGGTCGGAATGACTTCTTAAATCCACAGTAATTCTTGCAACCATTCTACCAGAGCCCCAAGGAAATTCTCACTGATACCACATGGGTGTCATAAGTGATGGGCTCCTTTGCCTTCGCATCCGGGATAAGCCAGCGATTCAATGTATGCCATAGTTTGATTTAGTTGGTTCTCTATTTGTCTTCCCCTTATATCCCCCCTCCTGCGGCTAGAATACCAGTAACTCTAGCTTAAAGAGTGTCGTCCTAAGAACCGGTATCCTTTATGGGAGCAGGTCAGGACTACTTAATCTTGCCCAGCGCATTAAGGACTTTGTCCGGAGTGAACGGATAGTCCATTATCCTTCGGCCAATGGCGTTATAGACCGCCATAAGTACGGCACTTGGTCCAGGTGAGGTAGCTATCTCGCCAACGCCAATAGCATGAAAACGGTGGCTGGGTATAGGTGTCTCCAGAATTACGTTCGTAAATGGTGGTAGGTCGTTGAAGGTTCGCCATTTATAGTCTATGAGGTTGGAGTTGAGCATACGCCCGGTATTGATATCCAGCACGTTACCCTCGAATATCGCTGTGTCCAAGCCCGCTGACCCCAGGGCGCCGTGTAACTGTCCTTCCAGAACAGCGGGGGATATAATCTGACCGCAGTCGGTACTGTTGACGACATTCATCAACTTTACTTGGCCCGTCGCAGTATCTACCTCCACCTCGACGAAGGTTATGAGAAAATTGCTCAGCGTGAAGTCCTCTTCGAAACGGCCCTGGCCAATAACAGTGCGCACTATGCCGGTTGCCTTACGCCAGGGAATCCTGCGCTCAGGCTCATCAACAACAAATATCCAGCCGTCTTCAGTATCCAACGCGTCCGGTTCGACGTTCAGCACCGGCGCAGCCAGCTCCAGGAGTATTCGCCTGGCATCTTCGGCTGCTTGGATTACAGCCGAGCCTACAGTATACGTGCCTCGAGAACCCACCAGTGCAAACTCGAACGGATTAATATCTGTATCAGGTCGGGTCATGTTAACATAGTCCAGAGGAAGCTTCAGAACTTCGGCAGCCATCTTGCATAAGCTGCTCCGCTGGCCTTGCCCGGCCTCCGAGACGGCAGCTAAAACAAGAGCCCGGCCGTCAGGCGTCAGTTTGACCATGGCTTCAGAATCGTCCTCTCCAACATCCGCATTACAGTGAATACCCAGACCGACGCCCCGCCGCTTTTGGCCGTCAACCGCAGTTGGTTTACCCCAGCCGTGCCATTTATCATGCCAGCCAAATGCCTCGGCGCCCTTGTCGATAGCTACGGAGAAATCTATACCCCGGTAAACATACCGCTGACCGTTCCGCCAGTAGTATTCATCGCCTGCCTTGATGAAATTCTTTTTGAAGAAATCTACTGGATTCACACCAGCCTTCTCCATGGCCATTCCCATTATGGGCAGCATCGAGCTTTCCAGCTCCTGGCCTCCGTAGCCCCGGACGATGCCGGTAGGCGCACGATTAGTGCAGACGAGGGTAGAGTGAAGGTCCCAGTTGGGGCAGCGCAGGGCTAACTGAAGCTCGCCGCAGCCAACGGCAATCTCATGGGGTGCTGCTTCCGAACCTGAGCCGGTATTGACCAGCCAGTCTCCTGCCACGGCTGTGACAGTACCGTCCTTCTTGATGCCGACCCGGGCATGGATGCGTGACCCTATCCGCAGGGAGTAGGCAGCGATATGCTCCTCCTTGCTGTAATAAAGCTTGATCGGTCGTCTGGTAGCCCGTGAGAGTACAGCAGCATAGCCGATGGGCGTCAGGTTGGCATTTTTCGTGCCGTAGCTGCCACCGCACTGTGTGCTGATAACCTGCATATCTGCCATGCCGATAAAAGGCTGTCCGATATACTTATTCAAAGCCACCGACTGCGATGCGGTATAGACCACCAGTTTATCCGGGTTTTCCCAGTAAGCAATAACACCGGGGGGTTCGGGAGGTAGAGGGTTGGGGAAACATTCATAGCTGCCCGTGCCCTCGATTATTACGTCAGCCTCGGCGAAACCCTTCTCAACATCACCGCGAACTACATTTTGCAGGAGCTGGGTAATCTGGGGGATAATGTTATTTGGGTACTGATCGTATAGCTGATGCTGGCCCGGCTTAATGGCATCCTCGACATCGTAGCAAGTCGGCAGCGGCTCATATTCCACATCGATCAGCTCCAGCGCTTCGTCGGCAATCTCATAGCTTTCTGCGGCTACTAAGGCTACGGCATCACCGACAAAACGCACCTTTTTATCCAATATCCTCATGTGGCTGGGGATGCCCCACTCCCAGTCCGGCACATCCTTATAGGTTAAGACCGCATGGACGCCACGTAAGGCTGCCGCCCGGCTGACGTCTATATTTCTTATATTTGCGTGGGGAAGGGGACTCCTGAGCGCCCTGCCAAAAAGCATCCACGGCAGGCGCACGTCATCTATGTATTGAGCTTTTCCCGTAACGATGTCTCTGGCGTCTTTGCGGGGTGTGTCTTTTCCGATATGACGATAGTTGCTAGCCATGCTTCTCCCCTTTTACCGCTGCCGTGACGGCTTCCAGCACCTCGTAGTGTGAAATACAGCGGCAGTAATTGCCGGCAAGGGCCTGCTTGATTTCATCCTCGGTCGGGTTGCGATTCTTATCCAGAAGGGCTTTGGTGGTCATAATGATGCCGGGAGTGCAAAAGCCGCACTGGAAGGCGGTATGGTCTATAAATTCCTGTTGCAGGGGGTGCAATTGGCCTGTTTTAGGGTCTTCCAGCCCTTCGATAGTGGTGACGCTCATTCCATCGCACTCCACAGTCAGGGTTGTGCAGGATAGGACAGCTTGCCCGTTAAGGATTACGGTGCAGGCCCCGCAGGAACCGTGGTCGCACGCAATCTTGGTACCGAGGTAACCCAGGGTATCTCGCAATGTTTGGGCTAATGTATCCGAAGGTAAAACATCTTTTCCTGTGAGCAGCTCATACGGTGTACCATTGACCACTAGACTGATGCTTTTCTTATCTGGCATGGTTACCTCATTTCCCCGGAACTTCAGGCGGTAGAATGGCGCGCCGTACCAGTTCTCCGGCTATAGTGACTTTATAGCTGTTTTTCCCGAGTGGTATTGCATCCTCAAGGGCCGCCTGGGCGGCAGCGGCGGCCTGCCCATCGTCAATCGCCCGTCCGATTAAGACTTTTTCGGCGCCGGTAGCCTGCACCGGACGTGGAGCGACCGCACCTAATACGATCCGTGCGTCTTGGCAGATACCGTCCTTGATAGTTATAACCGAGGCGACGCTGACGATGGGGAAATCAACCGACTCCCGCAGTCTAAATTTGAGGAATGTCTGCCTGGCCCCATCTGGAGGTTGAGGAACCTGGATTTCGGTTACCATCTCATCCGCTTCCAGTATAGTCCTCAAGGAACCGAAAAGACCTTCAATGGGGACTGTCCTGACGCCTCTAGGTCCGGCAACCTCTACCCGTGCTCCCAGAGCCACCAGCACTACGCCCATATCCGATGGGCTCACCGAAACACAGCCACAATTGAAACAGCGATTGGCCTCTCCTTCAATCTCACTCAAACCCAGACCAAGGGTATCCTCAACACCTATGCTTCTCTCCGCTACCGGCCGCTTGGGCATCTTGACCCGGTGTGTCTTCGTAAGATAATCGCTGTTGAACTTCAAGAAAGGCTCAGCCGTTTTCTCAACCCCGTCTTCAGCCCGTGCTTTTCCCTTTAAGTATACATCCATGGCAGCGGCTGCCCTTCTCCCGGCAGCAATTGCCTCGATGACTGTGGCCGGGCCGTGGGTTACCGAGCCACCGGCGAAGATGCCGGGTACACTGGTTCCCTGAGTTTCCGGGTCAACCGTTATCAAGCCCTGCTCTACCTTCAAGGGACTTCCGGGGTCAATGAAATCAAGATCCGTGGCGTAGCCCACAGCCATCATTATCTGGTCGGCCTCCACCGTCTCCTTGACAGCACTATCAAAGGTGGGGGCAAAACAACTCTGGTCGTCAAACACGGCGGTGCACCGGACCATCTCCATTCCCCTGACCTTGCCGCCGGATGTGAGTACCCGGTGCGGTCCCCAAGAAGTCATCAACTTGACTCCCTGTTCAACGGCCAGCTCAATCTCCCAGGGAAGGGCCGGCATCTCCTCCCGGCATTCCAGACAGGCAATAGTCGCTTCCTCGGCCCCCAGGCGCAGGGCGCTGACAGCCACATCAACGGCGGCATTACCCCCGCCAATTACCAGAACCTTGTTCCCGGGGATTTCCCTAAGGCCGAGGTTGATATTGGTCAGAAATTCCATACCGAATCTGGTTGATTCCTCGCCCTCCAGCCCTATGGATACCGGATTCCAGGCTCCGTTGGCAATGAACACGCTGTCAAAATCCCGCTTGAGGTCATCCAGGGTTATGTCCCTGCCCACATCAACCTTACATTTGAATTCAACCCCTGTATTTTCAATCGCTCTTACTGCACGCTTCACAATATCCTTGGGCAGCCTATAAGCCGGTATCACGTAGGCGAGCATCCCGCCCGCCTCTTCCATTTTGTCGAACACGGTAACGCGGTGCCCCGACATTCTGAGATAGTACGCCGCCGAGAGGCCGGCCGGTCCTGAGCCGATAATGGCCACGCTCTTGCCGCTATCGGGTGCCGGAGATTGGATGATTTCATCTGCCTTATCAAGGATATAATCGCCCATGAACCGCTCGATGTCCCTTACCGATACCGATTCGTCGAAGTCGCCGCGATTGCACTGCTGCTCACAGAAATGGGGGCACACCCGGCCCGTTATTGACGGCAGCGGATTGGTTTTGAGCAGGGTCCTGGCTGCTTGGGGAAGGTTGCCCTCCCTGATGTGGCTTGCGTACGAGGGTATATCCACCCCTCCCGGGCAAGCTGAAGAGCAGGGCGGGCTGGTATCTCTCCAACCACCGAATATGGAGTGATACTCGTTCTCCCTGGTCAGGGCGTAGCAGCTTTTGCCCCCCTTCAGGTAGCACAGGATTCGCCCACCCACACTGTGGGGATAGCGGTAGTACCAGCAGCGCACATCCTGACACAGGTTGCCGCCGATAGTCCCCATGCGGCGAATCTGGGGAGTGGCCACCGCTTCGGCGGCCTCGGCCAGGAGTTTATACTTCTCCTGAACCACCGGAGAA
>DATKZQ010000092.1:0-5662 GCA_035527895.1 Desulfatiglandales bacterium | reverse complement strand
AGTTTAGAAAAAAATCAAGGACAGGACCAAAAGATTCCGAGCCAGAAGGAACTGGAAAAGGAGCTGAGCGATTATCTCTCCAAGAAATACGGTGACCGAATCAAGATAATATCACCAATCCTCTTTCCCAAAAGCGATCCGAAGAAAAAAGAAGATTCAGCAGGGTCCGACCACAAAAAGACCGGTGCTCCAACCTTTGATATGAAGCCCGAGGAATTGGAGTCTTACCTGGACGGATATGTGGTTAAGCAAGAACGGGCAAAGGGCGTACTGGCCACGAAGATCTGTACCCATTTTAACAGGATCACATCGCTTGAAAAACGGTCTAAGAAGGAGAGCCCCTTTTCTGTGGGGATGATTAAAAACAACATTCTCATGATTGGACCGACCGGTGTTGGAAAGACTTACGTGATCAAGCTGATTGCTCAAAAGATTGGTGTTCCGTTTGTAAAGGGGGATGCCACCAAGTTTAGTGAGACGGGTTATGTTGGTGGTGATGTTGAGGATCTGGTCAGGGATCTGATTTATGAGGCGAACGAGGATATTAAGCTGGCCGAAAACGGAATCATCTATATAGATGAGATCGACAAGATCGCTTCCTGCCAGAACATCATCGGCCATGATGTTTCGAGGACAGGGGTACAGAGAGCACTCTTGAAACCGATGGAGGAAACTGAAGTTGATCTGAAGGTTCCTCATGATCCGATATCCCAAATACAGGCGATCGAACATTACCGGAGGACCGGCAAGCGGGAAAAGCAGGTAGTGAATACCAGGAATATCCTCTTTATCATGAGCGGAGCCTTCGAGGGATTGGTGGACATCATCAAGAAACGGCTCAAGCGTCAGGGCATAGGATTTGAGGCCGATATACACCCCCATGAGGCGAGCTTGGAAATGCTTAAAGAGGTCAGGGCGCAAGACCTTATCGAGTTCGGATTTGAATCTGAGTTTATCGGCCGTCTCCCCGTAATAGTCGTTCTCGATGAGCTCACCAAAGATGACCTTGTTGCAATTCTAAAGAATCCGAACAACCCCATTATCCTTAGCAAGAAGCGGGATTTTATGGCGTACGATATTTCCCTTCAGTTCGAAGATGAAGCCCTTGAGGCATTGGCAGAGATGGCTTCTCACGAGAAGACAGGTGCCAGGGGTCTCGTCAGTGCTGTGGAGAGAACACTAATGCCCTTTGAAAAACACCTCCCATCCACTGTTATTAATAGACTCCTTGTGACTGCGCGGCTCGTTGAAAACTCGGAGCAAGAGCTGAGCCGAATTGACTCTCGACAGGGTATGAGCGACGCGGAATTGGAACAGGCATTTGAGAGGGCAGCGGCAAACGAAAAGGAGCGAGTGAAAGGGATCATAGGCCAAAGGGCGCTGGAGTTTGAAGACCAGCTGGGCTTGAAATTGTATGATGAGAGAATCGATTTAATTGCCGATCAGACGCTGCAGTCTATTGCTGATATCGATTCTGTTTTCCTGGATTTCAAGGAGATGTATCATCAGGTAATGATACAAAATGAAGGGTTGTTTTCTCAGCTGGGAGTTAATGTGACCATAGCTGATAGCGCAATCGATGAGATAATAAGGATCGCCTTTGAACAGGATCGAGAGATTAGCGAGATATGCACGAGCTTGGCCAGCGAGTTGGAGTATGGGCTCAAATTAGTTCGGGACCGCATTGGCTTCGAATCTTTCGCCCTTACCCGAGAGGCTGTTGTAGACCCCGAGAAATATATTGATAGCCTGATCAAAAAGTACTACAGTCACAATCCGGCAACCACCTAAGCTTATACCCGTACCCCACCATAATAGCCGGCCGGAAAACACTCATGCAGTAGTGATGATTACGTGGCTAAGCGTGTGTCTTTTCGAGGGGGATGAGGGATTCCAGGGCCGGGGACCCTGGAGGCATCTGATGTAAGACTCATGAGAAAACTGATACAGAGGAGGTAGGAAATGGTGAAGAGGCCTCGCCGCCTGAGACGGACTCCTGCGATAAGACGCATGGTCAGGGAGACCGCATTAAGCACGGATGATCTCGTCTATCCCGTCTTTGTGAAACACGGCAGGGGAGAGAGAGAGCCGATCCCATCCATGGAGGGCCAATACAGGTTATCCGTTGACGAACTCACGAAGGAGTCGGCAATGGTTTGGTCTTTAGGCATTCCGGCTGTGATTCTCTTTGGCTTGCCGAAAAAGAAAGATGAATTAGGTAGTGAGGCCTATGCCCGGGACGGTATTGTTCAGCAGGCTGTGGCTGCCATTAAGGAGAAGGTGCCGGAGATGACCGTTTTTACCGACGTGTGTCTCTGCCAGTACACCGATCACGGGCATTGTGGGGTAATAAGGGATGGTCAGGTTGATAACGATGCCAGCCTCGAAATACTCTCCCGTGTCGCCCTATCGCATGCCCAGGCTGGAGCTGATTTTGTAGCACCCTCGGATATGATGGATGGCAGAGTGAGGGCAATCAGAAGTGTTCTCGAAAGTGAGGGATACAAGGAAACGGGGATAGTTGCCTATGCGGTGAAGTACTGCTCTGCCTTTTATGGACCATTTCGTGAGGCGGCTGATTCTGCGCCCCAGTTCGGCGACAGAGCGAGTTACCAGATGGATCCTGCCAACGCCAGAGAGGCCCTCAAAGAGGCACTGATGGATATTGAAGAGGGTGCGGATATTATCATGGTTAAGCCTGCCTTGCCATATCTGGATATTATTCACGGGGTTCGTGCCCGAATAGACTTACCGGTGGCGGCATTCAGCGTGAGCGGGGAGTTCGCCATGATAAAGGCGGCCCACCAGAAAGGATGGATAGACGGTGAAAAGGTAATGATGGAGACGCTCCTTTCCATTAAGCGGGCTGGGGCCGAATTTATCCTAACGTATTTTGCCAAAGAGGCAGCAACTCAATTGATTGAGCATGGAAGAAACTGATCTCAAACATACTCAAGGGCCTCAGGGTAGCCCTCGACTACAAATTGTCGCTTGGGAAGTCACCCGGTCATGTAATCTCAGCTGTGTTCATTGCCGCGCATCATCGGATCCGGGTCCTTATCCTCAGGAACTGGATACGAAAGGAGCACTCACGGTAATAGACCAGATTAGGGAGGTTGGTCGACCAATTGTAATATTAACCGGAGGGGAGCCGCTGCTCAGGAAGGATATTTTCACCCTTGCAGCCTACGGTACAGGGAAGGGGCTGAGAATGGTGATGGGTTCCAATGGAACTCTGGTCACACGCGATATCGCAAAACAGATAAGCGAGTCCGGGATCAAGCGGGTGAGCATATCTCTTGACGGGGCTACGAGCAAGAGCCATGACCAGTTTCGTCAAGTTAGCGGGTCCTTCCTGAGAGCCATGGAGGGAATAGCTCGATTAAAGGAGCAGGGTGTCGAATTTCAGATCAACACCACCCTGACGAGACAGAATCTTTCCGAGGCAAAGGACATTCTGGACCTTTCCGTGCGTCTGGGAGCCGCTGCCCATCACGTTTTTTTGCTTGTTCCAACAGGACGGGCAAAGGAGATGGTGAGCCCAGAGCTAACGGCCAAGGAATACGAGGATACGCTCTACTGGTTTTATCAGCAGCAAAGCGTTGTACCCCTTCAGTTCAAGGCCACATGCGCACCTCAATTCTACAGGATCTCTATACAAGAGGCACGAGCTAAAGGGGAGGAGTTGGACCGAAAGACCCATGGCTTAGATGCAGTAACAAGAGGTTGCCTGGCAGGAATCTCTTACTGTTTCATTTCAAACGAGGGCGTGGTGCAGCCCTGCGGCTACCTGGATTTGAGTGCAGGGGATCTGAGGGAATCCGCCTTTCGGGATATTTGGGACGATTCTCCCATTTTTGGAAAGCTCAGGGATTTTTCTTGCTACAAGGGGAAGTGTGGCAGATGCAGTTACATTGCCGTTTGTGGGGGTTGCAGAGCGAGGGCCTATGCAGCCACCGGCGACTATTTGTCACAAGAGCCATTATGTGCGTATAATCCTTCTCCGTGAAAGATTCAGCGCGCCGTACACTCATCCACGTTCAACCGGTTATTCATAGCCGACACGGAGGGTCGTTCAGTTCCGGAGAGTGAACGCACACAGATGGTTAGCCAAGCGTAATGAGAGCAATGAGCACGGTGTAGAGGGCTGCCGGATTAGGTAAACATGCAATTTTGAGCTACCGTTATGGATAACCTTGATAGAGAATTGCTCAATGAGATTCAAACTGGGTTTCCGATAACCAGAAAACCCTTTCAAGATCTGGGCGTTCGACTAAACTGTTCAGAAGAGGAGATTCTGGCGCGTGTAAGGAGACTGAAAAGGAAAGGCATTATACGGCGGATTGGCGGGAATTTCGATTCTAAGAGACTTGGCTTTGCGACAACCCTTTGTGCAGCAAAGGTTCCCGAGGACAGGATCAAGGGGTTTATTGAAGTGGTGAACCGGTATCCCGAGGTGACGCACAATTATCTGAGGGACAACCCGTATAATATATGGTTTACCTTTGTGGCCCGCAGTTCGGAATTGGTGCACAGATATACAGAGGAAATCAAGGAACAGACCGGGGTCAGAGAAATCCTCAATCTGCCGGCGGTGAGGATCTTTAAGATATTGGTGGATTTTGATCTTGACTGACCGTTACTCGCTCAGGTCTTAGAATGAGAGAATCAAGAACCCGATTGCGCAGCGGCGAGACACATATAGTAAAAACTGGAGCCGTGAGGGAGTTTCATAAGCGTGGAGGTTTATGTCGGTGTGCCCCTTGTGTTGAGGGGTAGGGATTTCAATGCACGTCGAGAGTCTCGAGAATACGGAGTTCCTCCTCTTCAGTCATGAGCCCCTCTCGCTTGAGGAGATCTCCGATGCCAGCCTTTCTCAGGGCGTCTATGGCCAGTATTGTCTTGTTGGCCTTCCCTTTGGTAGAGAAAAACGTGTATTGTAAGGTCATCGTTGATTTCTTGAGGAGCCGGGTACCTTGGTTCGTCAGGATAAGGTGATAACTCATAAGGAAATAGAGTGCCGCTCCCAAGACAACGATCAGGAATAGCTTTTTGCCTCGAGGCATACCGATACGATTCTCGCTAGAAAATTGAAATAGATGGTGGGCGATGCGGGACTCGAACTCGCGACCTCTGGTTCCGGAGACCAACGCTCTATCCACCTGAGCTAATCGCCCACAGTAATGATTTCAAATACTTACGACCTTTGGCCTTTCCTCTGTTTTGGGGGGTGTTGTTAAAATTGATGTCACTTCGTCCAGCTTCTCAACCGCTCTTTTCTTATGTTCCGGTGTCGGGTGTGAATACCGCATAGTCATGTTAATATCCTTATGGCCCATCAATTCTTGAATCGTTCTCAAGTCCTCCCCTGCCATCCCTAAACGGGACCCGAACGTGTGGCGCATGCCGTGGAACGTGAAGTTTTCAATCCCTGCCCTTTTCAGAGCTGTCCACCATCCGGTCTTTACATCAGTGTAAGGCTTTCCCTTATCTGAAAAAACATATTCGCCCTTAGAAGCCTTTCTAACATCTTGGAGTGCCTCTGTCAATTTCTTGTTCAATGGGATTTGCCGTATCTCGTCATTTTTAGTTCCCTCCACAACGATAAAGCCATTCTTGAAATCAACGTTAGCCCATTTCAGGTTAAGGATCTCCCCTTTTC
>DATKZQ010000091.1:0-14404 GCA_035527895.1 Desulfatiglandales bacterium | reverse complement strand
ATTCGCAAATTTCCCTGGCCTCAGGATACAGGCGAGGCCCGGCTGGTTGAATTGATTAAAGACAGCAATCTAGGAGAAAATAGCCTCGAGTGTCAAGGAAAAAAATGTCGAATTTCGAAGCACGTGGCGGTTTGGATTATTCGTTGTACTGTGCATTATGAGCCATACAGGGCCTTCAAAGTGGGTCTTTGCCCCTTGACTCAAGGCTTGAGCCTTCAAACATATTCATGCCAGCTTTTGATTTTCAAAGCCTCAAGTGAGGTTTTGTGAATGGCTTCCACAAATCTTTTGGCAAGTTGCAGGTTGGTGATCAAGGTGATATTCAGGTCAACGGCCTTTCGCCGGATGAGGTAATCATTGTCAAGTTCTTCTTTTTCAATATTCTTGGGGATATTGATTACCAAGTCTATTTTTCCATCTGATAGATAGCTAAAGACATTGGGTTCCTTATTTTCCAGAGGCCAATTTAATACTTCTGCTTCAATGCCATTGGCCGCCATAAACTCAGCCGTTCCCTTTGTGGCATAAAATTCAAAACCCATCTCTTCTAATATTCGTGTGCTATGTAAGAAATCGGCCTTGCTATCTACTGGGCCGGTTGACAAGAGAATCGTTTTTTTTGGCAACCTAAAGCCCACTGAGATAAGGCTTTTTAAAAAGGCCTCATTAAAATCATCGCCCAGGCACGCAACTTCACCCGTAGAGGCCATGTCAACACCCATTGTCGGGTCAGAACCTTTTAACCGGATAAAGGAGAATTGCGGCGCCTTGACCCCCACATAATCCAGATCAAAGGCAGACCGGTCAATGGGCGAAACATTCTCACCCATAATCATTCTGGTTGCCAGATCAATAAAATTGATCTTAAAGACTTTAGATACAAACGGAAAACTTCTTGAGGATCTTAAGTTGCACTCGATCACCTGAACATCGTTATCTTTTGCAATGAATTGCATATTGAACGGCCCGGTTATGTTTAAGGATTTCGCAATCTTTCTTGAAATCATTTTGATTTTTCTCATCGTTTCCAGATACGTCCTTTGAGGTGGCAGGACCATGGTGGCGTCTCCCGAATGAACGCCGGCATTTTCGATATGTTCGGAAATGGCATAACAACAAAGCTCCCCCTCCTTGGCCACCGCGTCGATTTCTATCTCTTTTGCCCCGGTTATGAATTTGCTGATGACAACAGGATGCTCTTCGTTCACTTCGGAAGCAATTTTCAGATAGTCTTTTAGTTCTCCTTTACTTAAAGCGATGCTCATGGCTGCGCCACTTAATACATAGCTGGGCCTGATCAAAACGGGGTATTCGACCCTACTCGCAAATGCTTCGGCTTCTGCAATGGTGGTCAATTCTTTCCACTCGGGCTGAGCGATTCCTAGGGTGTCCAATAATTGGGAGAATTTATGCCTGCTCTCTGCCCGGTCAATATCGAGTGGGGATGTCCCCAGTATTTGAACACCGGCATTATGCAGCGGTAAGGCAAGGTTATTAGGAATCTGGCCACCCATTGAAACGATAACCCCTAAAGGATTTTCCTTTTCGCAGATGTCCAGAACCCTTTCAAGGGTGAGCTCATCAAAGTACAATTTGTCACAGATATCATAATCCGTACTGACTGTTTCGGGATTGTTATTGAGCATTATTGTGTTGTAACGTAATCCTCTCAAGGTCATCATAGTATTTACACAGCACCAGTCAAACTCCACGGAGGAGCCAATCCGATAAGCCCCGCCACCCAGAACAATAACCTGCCTTTCTTCACTAAACGCCAGATCATCTTCGGTGCCGTTATAGGTCAGATACAGGTAATTTGTTTTGGCAGGGTATTCCGCCGCCAATGTATCTATCTGTTTTACAAAGGGGATAATACCTTGCTTTTTTCTGGTTTCTCTAGCCGCTTGCTCTGTGCTCTTGGTGATCTTTGCGAGTTGAATATCCGAGAATCCTTTTTCTTTGGCCTCTTTCAGAAGTGAGGCTGGCACGTCTTCTAATGTGTACCGGGCCAACTCTTTTTCGATCTCTACTATGTTCCTTATTTTATACAAAAACCAGGGATCAACCTTGGAAAGCCGGTATATCCGGTCTATCGGATACCCGCGTTTGATCGCCTCGGCGATTGCGAACATCCGTTTGTCGGTGGGCTCCATGAGCTCTTTTTCCAGGTCGCCGAATGTTATGTTGTTGCAAACCAGACCGTTCATTCCGATATCCAGCATTCGTATCGATTTTTGAATAGCCTCTTCAAAGGTCCTGGCAATCGCCATTACCTCACCGACCGATTTCATTTCAGAGCCGATATGAAGACTGACGTTAGGGAATTTTTGCAGGTCCCATCGTGGATATTTAACCACCACATAATCCAAGGCCGGCTCAAAACAGGCCGATGTTTCCTTGGTAATCATGTTGTCTATCTCGGTCAGACCATAACCTAAGGCCAGCTTAGTTGCGATAAATGCCAGTGGATATCCGGTTGCCTTGGAGGCCAGGGCAGAACTGCGGCTTAACCTGGCATTCAGCTCGATTATTCTATAGTCCTCTGAATGGGGGTCGAGAGCAAACTGGATATTACACTCACCGATGATTCCAAGGTGTCTTGCGACCTTTATGGCAATCGACCTTAGTTTGAAATTCTCCGAGGCTCTTAGGGTTTGGACGGGAGCGACTACGATACTTTCACCCGTATGAATGCCCATGGGGTCGGCATTCTCCATAGAGCAAACAACGATGCAATTGTTGTAGCCATCCCTTACGATCTCATATTCCAGTTCTTTCCAACCTTCCAAACATTCTTCTATTAATATTTGTTTTGTGAAAGCAAAAGCCTTTTTGGCAAGTGCAATCAACTCGGCTTGATTATGGACGACGCCAGACCCCAAACCACCCAAGGCATAAGCAACTCTGCACATTACCGGATAGGTGATCCGTTCAGCCGCCCTGACTGCTTCCTCGATTCCATTGACGGCTTGACTCACCGGGGCTTCAAGGTGCATTTCTTCTAGTTCTTTTACAAACAGATCCCTGTCTTCTGTCTTCTGTATAGCTGAAATTGGAGTGCCCAGGACCTTGATGTCCCGCTCTTGTAAAATACCCTTTTCGCTTAGTTCCACACCCACGTTCAATGCGATTTGCCCGCCAAACCCAAGCAATATGCCATCAGGTTTTTCCTTTGCGATGATCTTTTCAACAAAATAGATATCTAAAGGCAAAAAGTATACTTTGTCGGCCAAATGATCAGAGGTTTGAATTGTAGCGATGTTGGGGTTGATTAAAACGGTTTCAATTCCCTCTTCTTTCAGTGCCTTGATCGCCTGGCTGCCAGAGTAATCAAACTCGCCCGCTTGCCCGATCTGGATTGCCCCCGATCCTAAAACCAAAACCTTTTTGATGTTAAAGCGTCTTGCCCTCATTTCCCTATGGCTCTTAAAAACATATCAAACAAAAATTCAGTGTCATCCGGTCCTGGGGATGCCTCAGGATGAAACTGTGTTCCGAAAAATGGTTTTGAAATATGTATGACACCTTCATTTGTCTGGTCATTGGTATTGTAAAACCACTCCCGCCAGTCCTGAGGCAAGGTAGCGGAATCCACGGCATACCCATGGTTTTGGGATGTAATGTAACACCGCCTGGTCCCGCTTTCTTCACAGGGTTGATTCTGACCTCTGTGCCCGAATTTCAATTTGTATGTGTCAGCCCCGGCAGCAAGACCTAAGATCTGAGAGCCCAGGCAAATGCCGAGGATTGGAATATTTCCGGAGAGCACTCTTTTGAGATTCTCTATGATTGTAATGCATTGTTTGGGATCACCGGGTCCATTGGAAATGACGATGCCGTCTGTTTTTTCTTTTGAAAAGTCGTAGTTCCATGGAACCCGGATAACCGTGAGGTTTCTTTCCAAAAAGGCCCTTATGATGCTATTTTTCACGCCACAATCGACCAGCACGACCTTTGTGCTGCCTTTTTCATATACAAAAGGTTCTTTGAAGCTCACCTCAGAGACCAGGTTCCTTTTGTTGGGGTCTTGAAGCAAGACATCATCTTTATGGTCACAGACAATCTTCCCCAACATGGTCCCTTTTTCTCTCAGCTTCTTGGTCAGTGCCCTTGTGTCGACTCCACTTACCCCGGTGACGTGATGTTGTTTCATCCATTCAGACAGAGATTTCTCTGCGCTCCAATGGGAGTAGTCTGCAGAGTAATCAGCGACGATTAGGCCTTCAACATGAATTCTATCTGATTCGAAATAGGTGAATAGGTTATTTTCCTTTTTTTCTCCGGGAACACCGTAATTGCCGATGAGCGGATAGGTTAAAGCCAGTATTTGGCCATAATAGGACGGATCGGTCAGGCTTTCTGGGTAACCGATCATGCCGGTGTTGAATACTACTTCTCCGGCCGCGGATCTCTTGGAACCGAAGGTATATCCGGGAAAAATGCTGCCGTCTTCTAAGACAAGTTTAACAGTGTGCCTCCCGTGACCCATGTATGGGACCTCATCTCTATGTATGCATTACATGTTTTTGATAATGGGTCTATTTTGTATCAGTCATGACCATTTACCGAAACCCAATATCCGATTTCTAAATGCGCAGGCTTCCTGTGTCCCCAATTGCTTGAAATGACCAGGCCGGGAGCATTGCAATGAGAGAGAGAAAACTAAGTCCTTCGATTCATTATTTCGATAACGAACTAATTCAGCCTTCGGCTGAGCGACTCGACGTGAGCTCGTCGACATGTCTCAGTCGAAGCCCTCAGGACTTAGTGCTGAGTGAGCTTTTCCTCCGCTTCCGTGCTTCAAAATACGTTAGTGTATTTGCGAATCGAAGCACTAAGCCGTTTTCTTGGTGATTGTCAAAGAATTCTTTTGCGACGGTTAAATAGGCATCCCTGAAAGGTATTCCTTGCTTTACGAGCCGGTAGGCCTTTTCAGTGGCAAAAAGCTCATTCGTCATGGCACGTCTGCAGTGATCCTCGTTTACGCTTAGATTTCCGAACAAAAGAGTGACCACCTCGCTTTTCTCAGTGAAACCTATGACGCCTCTTCTAGTACAGCGACAAATTCGCTTTCAATTCTCTTTCTGTTTTCATCCGTATCGACAATAACAAGCATAGTATCATCCCCGGCGATCGTACCGAGTATCTCCGGTACCTCAAGACGATCGACGATAACCGCCACACTGTTGGCATTACCAGGTGCGGTTTTTATCACGATAAGGTTATTGGTGGACTTGATCTCATCGACGAAATTATCAAATACGACTCTCAATTGCTCTCTGAGATTGCCTTCGGACGCTTTTTCAAGAATCTCATATTTATAATGTCCTGGCTTGACTCTCACTTTGACGACGTTGAGTTCTTGGAGATCCCTTGAAATGGTTGCCTGCGTCGTCTGAATCCCACTGTTTTTCAACTGATTGAGCAGTTGAATTTGGTCTGAGACTTCCTGCTCAGAGATGATTTTTTTCAAAAGGTGCAGCCGTATTCTTTTTGTATAATCATTCATGATAGCTGCATATATATGCAAATTGCGAGGGCTTGTAAAGCATTTTTTGTATATTCTGATTTATCTCTCAGGAAGTTGTTATTCGCCTTCGCCAGAATACCCTGCAGTTTATCGCAGGGAGCTTCATTTGCTCAAGAATAAAGCGTTATCCAGATGAAGCGAGAACTTCAAATATCTTTGGGTAGGAACGTAAGGGGTGATGCATGGGGGTTCATTCCAACTCCTTGCTTACCAAGTCATCCTCACCTTTACACCCCGTGAGTGCAGGGCTTGTTTGACTTGTCTGATGGAATAGGTCTCGTAGTGTACTATTGAGGCAACCAGGGCCGCGTCCGCCTTGCCTTTGGTAAACACCTCATAGATGTGGTCAATGGAGCCTGCGCCACCCGATGCAATAACAGGGATGCCGACATTTTCGGATATGAGTGGCGTCAACTCCAATTCGTAGCCTTCCTGTGTGCCGTCAGTATCGATTGAATTAAGGCATATCTCACCTGCTCCACGCCTCTCGGCCTCTTGAGCCCAGGCCAGGGCATCCATGCCGGTTGGGGTGCGGCCTCCATGGATCACAATCTCGTAGCCAGATGGCACGGCTTTGGTTGCGTTGACCTTTTTGACGTCCATCCCAAGGACAATGCACTGGCTGCCGAATGCCCTGGCCCCTTGGGCAATGATTTTCGGGTTCAGGACCGCAGCGGTATTGACACTCACCTTCTCCGCGCCTGCGAGTAAGACCCGGCGCATATCATCGATGGTCCTGATCCCCCCGCCCACGGAAAAGGGTATGAATATCTCCTGCGCCACCCTTCTCACCACATCGATCATGATGTCGCGCCGATCACTGGACGCGGTGATGTCGTAGAAGACGATCTCGTCTGCCCCCGCTTCGTAATAAAATCGGGCCATTTCCACGGGGTCACCAATATCCCTGTTATCCTGAAACCTAATGCCCTTTGTGGTTTTCCCGTCTCTCACGTCCAGACAGGGAATGATCCTTTTGCTCAGCATGATTACAGGCCCGACTATAGGGAAAGAGCTTCTGGGGTTACGTGGCTCATCGTTTCTGGCGCCCTGCGTTCTACAATACCCCAAAACCCATGGGACATAAAAGGGTTTGTTTTTGGAAAGCATGGCAGGCAAAGCAGGCAAGAGGGCGTGCCCTTATCCTTCCCATTCGTCTAAACCAGATCCTTCCATGTTAGTTTGTTTTGGCCTCACCTTTCGATAAACCCGAAGAGGGCTCATCTGGCTCCCGTTTACCGAAAGCAGATCTCTCTCAATGAAAATGCCAAACAGCCTTTCATTCTCCTCAAGGTAGGGGAGGATCAAGTCCCAATCCCGCTGTTCCAAGGAAACGATTTCACCCCCGTTCAGTTGTTCCTCATCGACCTGCACGAGTGGATCTCTGATATAGATGGCACCCCCCGATGCGAGGGAGAAGAGGTTGGAGCCCGGATAGGGCGTCGCCTGTGGTCGCACTCGGCCGGAGTCGTCGAATTCGACGCCGTTTAAAACCACAAACCCCCCTCCATTCATGGGATCGCCTGCCATAAAGGATTCAGCCAGATAATCGAGGCAGGTGCCATTGATAACCACCCGAGGCTTGCCCACTGCATTAATGAGTGGTCGACCCGCGGCATTGCCCATCACAAACACCTCTCCGCCTTTGGCGCCGTAAAGAAGTGTCTGCCCGGTATCTCCATAGATGACCAGCTTCCCGGATTTCATGATCTGTCCGATCTGATCCTGTCCGTTTCCGTGGACCGCAATCGTGAGACCATCAATGCCCGAACCCAGATAGTCGCCTGAGCTGCCGTAGATATCAATCTGTGCACCGTGCGAGTCGGGCCCGAGGCCCGATCCATGGAACCGCTGGCCTTTAAGACCGAAAACGACAAACCGGCGCCAGCCCATGAAAAAGGCCTCTACCAGAAGACGACTGTCGCAGTGCTCTCCCTCAGGAGGAAAGAGGGCGGCATCGATGATAAGGCCCTTCTCTTCGGGGCATGGCCCTCTTAAGGAGCGCCTCGTTTCCCGGTTTACCAATCGATAGGACGGGCCTCCATCTTCCTTTTCAAGTGACGGGAAGGAGCGGAGAATACCCTCAATGGTCTGGTTGAGCAACTGGAGAATAGAGCGGCGTTTCTTGCCATAGGTCGGGTATCGACGATCAAGCAACTGGGTCAAAGCTGCCAACGCCACTTCGAAATAGGCATCCTCCTTCAGGGCCCATGTCTTGATCTCGCTCAGGCAATCCAGCAATTCCTCAAAGCTCCAATCTCTTAGGCCCTCTTTCACATACTCAGATAGAAGATCGGAACGGTGCAGCTCAAAAAAGCTGGATAGATCAAGCCGGGGGTTCTTGTTGCCACCCAACGCGAAAGAACCTCGGTCCGGTATGTAGGGGATTTCGTTGTCCGGTGCTTTGATCTCCCGGCCAAACTTATCTACACAGGTAAGTTTGTAATCACCTGTGGTTCCACCGCTTTCATCTAGGTTGAATATAAAGGATCCCCCATCAGTATGACTTCCGCCGCGGGCGTTCCAGTAACGATCTGCAAACATTCCGAATCGAGGGTCTTCATCAGCAAGGCTCTTGAGGGTCGCATCGACAGCCTGCTTTTCGGAGCATATCAGGCCGACCTGCACCTCGCCGTCCTGAAGGGCAAACACCTGGGGTCTGAGCATGGAGGTATCGGTGATCCCGATGAGCTGGAGCCGTCTGTTTTCCACATCATTGCGGGCAATAATAAAAAACCAGGGGCCATCAGGAGAGCCGTGAATGTGGGTGGTCTGAATGGCTCGGTAGACCCTCTTTTTTTCCACGGGTAATTGGGCAAAGTCCCGTTCCATGGTGGGAGCGAGGGCTTCGATTACATATTCCAGGGGGTACCCATAGGTGCGGCTGTAAAGGTCAAAGAGCAGGACGGAGACTTCGGTGTCGGTCAAGAATAGGGGATAGACATTAGCCTGAGCAAGGTACTCGGTAACCGAGTGATAATTTGCGAAATCTCCATTGTGGACTAATGCCTCATTGAGACCAACGAAGGGGTGGGCACCGGCTGGATGCCATACTCGGCCCTTGGTAGGGTACCGTTGGTGCGCGATCCAGACGTGGGCGGTGAAGTCTTCCAGCTGGTAGTATTGAACAACCTGCTCGGCATAGCCCACTATCTTGAGAACAACGAGGTTCCTTCCATGGGACAGGACGAACGCCTGCTGCTCGCCGTAGGCATCATAGTAAGCCTTATTGATCTTGAAACTGTTTTGATACACAAACTCATCCTCCGCTTGCCGCTCAGTGATGCCTTCCAGACCGCTCTGTGCCCTGAAGGCTTTGAGAGCCTCGGGTCTCACACGCACAAAGTAGCGCCAGACCTCCGGCGGCCGCACCTCAAGTCCTGGTATATCGCGGTAATCATCTACATGTGGAAGGGGCTCTGAGAAATCGACCTTAAAGCAAGACCGTATGAATTGTCCCTCGAGCTCATGGATGACCCCATGATCAAGTACCGCTATCTGGAGGATATAGTCCTGTTCAAGGATTTCCCTTGAAACCCCAAGCGATTCAGGGTCAAATTCCATAGCCGCTATTCCCCCTCCGCGGCCGTTTCCCCTGTTGTGCATCTGTTTGGATGGCTCAAAGATGTGTTTTCCCCTAACCGGAACGCTACAGGCAAACCCCGTTACACCACAGCCACCTTCGTCCTCTCTCTTGTAATGATTTCTCGTGATCACATCGTCTGTCACTGGTTTTCTGGATTCTATTATAGTCTTTATGGTCTGATTCTTTCTCATCATGGATACAGCCTGGGATTCAGTTTTTGAATTGCTTAACTTCAGGCATCTTAGCTCACTTATTGATGTAATCCAGATGCACCAGGCAGTCTGTCCTGCCAACCAGTTCCCCGATGCTCTTCATGCCAAGCCTCTTCAGAATTCGAGTCAGCTCCCGGCTCCACGCCACGAACAGGTTGATGATCCGTTGAGTTCCCCACTCCAGATCGATCAACTCCGCCAATTCCGGGTCGGTAGTGGCAATGCCCCGCGCGCAGCCCCGCCCGCTTTCACAGTTGTGACAGCGCACACACTCCAAGGCCACGAGGTCGGCAGTACCGGTGCAGACGCCGTCGGCGCCCAAGGCTATGATCTTAGCCACATCGTGGGGGGTCCTGATCCCGCCGCTGGCGATTACGGCGATCTGATCCCTGACACCCTCCTCCTGCAAGAAGCGGTGGACCTTTGGGACCGCGTATTCGATTGGAACTGCGATATTCTTTTTTGCGATATCAGGTGCGGCGCCCGTACCGCCGTAGCTCCCGTCCAGGTGGATGATGTGAGCGCCCGCGTGGTAACTCCCCACTGCCACCATATCCACGTCAGTTGGCGTGGAAACCTTCACCGAAACCACTGCCTTTGGGTTTATTGCCTTTATCCAGTCCACATGTTTCTTGTGGTCCTCGACAGAGTAGACGCTGTGAAACGGGAAGGGCGAAAACAGGGGATAGCCCACTACTGCCTCACGCATACGAGCAACGCCCGGTGTCACCTTGTCGCCCAAGAGGTGTCCACCCAGGCCCGGCTTTGCACCCTGGGCGTATTTGAATTCGACGATCTTAACCCTCTGGATGGTCTCCTCGCTGACCCCGAACAGGCCGGTGGCTACCTGCGTGATCACATGATCGTCATAGGGTTTGAGTTCATCGGGGTATCCCCCTTCTCCCGTACAGCAAAACGTGCCGAGTGCACCAGCAGCCCTCACCCTGCTGAGCATCGTTGCAATGCTTACCGAACCATAGGACATTCCACCCCCGTAAAAGGGAACCCCGATGGTGACCTTGTGAGCACTGTCGTTTCTCCTGTTTAGGAGAACTGAAAGGTCCACCTCGTCATCTTGGGTTTGCTCTGTGTTGTATTTACCGGGCTTGAACATGAGGCGGAGCTTGTCAAACCCCCCTCCCGAATCGCCGACCTTGTATTCCAGGCCTCCCGGAGGAGTCGTGCCGAACTCGGCCATATGCCATGTACTGGCCAAGAGGTCCGGTGTCCAGCGGAGATCACCCATAGCATCAAAATCCGGATTTCGTTTGACAGAGAGGGCCTGCACCGGACATTCTTCGTAGCAAGGCTGGATGCAGTCGGGTCCCGCGCAACGGTAATGGTTCTTGACAAGAACACGGCCTCTTCGTATGATATGGACCCCATAGGGACAGAGCTCAACGCATTTACCGCATGCGATGCATGCTTCGGTTCGGTTCAATCGGTATTTCCCAATGGGGTTTCTGAATCGCGAGGCCGTTCTCACGGCTTCTGGAAACCGATGGTCAGCAGCGTTAGTCAAACTCACACCCCTCCTCGAATTCTCCCAAAAATCCGAAGGTGCTCCTGTCCAGGTCTTGGAAGAACATGGCGCGACCAGCCTCTCCCCGCAGTCGCCGGGCATCCCGTATACCCATGGCACCCATTACTTCCAAGAGCTGATTATGCCACGCACCTAGGAGATTCAAGGCACGTGCAGCCACCCACGATGGCGAGGTGCGGCCTATCTCTGCGGGGCAGGGTAGCCCCTGGGTACACCGGCGGCACATGCGGCACTCCAGGGCGATGAGGATCGGGAAATCTACAAAAACGGCGTCCGCCCCACAGATTATGGATTTTGCCACGTGTTCGGCCATGGCTATCCCGCCGCTGGCAAGGAGCGTGACCCCATCTCTCGCGTTTTCCTCAACGAATTTCAGGTGGACCGCGCGAATCCCGTCCTTCAGATGCCGGGCATGGTTATCCTGGAACCGGGCATTGGAGTCGCCCTCCAGATGGATTATAGACACACCTTCCTCTACCAGAGAGAAAACCCTCTCTTCCATGTTCTTGTCCATGGGTACCCTCACGGAGATCGGCATCGAGGGGAAGGCCTGTTTGACCTTCTTGACTCTGCGGTGCCAGTTGTTCTCCCAGGGTATCTCAACAAGGCGCACCCCTTTTGGCATAATGCCCACTTCGGGCGCTTCGGGCGAAACCATGGGAATCAGCACCTGGGAGAACTCGTCGAGTGCATCATCGACCATGGTCTGTGGAAGGGCGATCAAGGTCTCAAGGCGCCTCGCTGCCATGGCCCATCCCCGCAATGTCTTTTTGCTTATTGCCCCAAACGAGGGAACTTTGAGGATGATGGGCAGGGGAATGGTGATGAGCGTGGGAGGATCTCCTAATAGATCGCCGTTTTCACCGAACTCCAAGTGTGACGGGGTTCCGCCCAGATCTACGGTGGTGCTGATGTATTCACGGCCGTGGATACCGTCCCTTGTGGGTCGAACGATCTCGGACATGTCGGTCCACATGGAGTCGAAGCCCGGTCCGCTGAATGGTCCGGGATACCCCGCGCCTGAAACCGGGATCTTGCCCGTTTCGGCCTGATCCCATAGCGTGGAAATGATATCGGGAGTCCAGTGAACATCCCCCATGTCATGGTATTCGGGGTTCAATGATTTATGGATCAACTCCTTGGGGCAACCCTGCACACACCTCAAGCAGTTCATGCACTCATTATCAAGGGAATCGATCATCTGCCTGGCGTCCAAGCTACGGTTATCATAGACCCCATACACACATTGACGTTTCACACAGACAGGACAATTGAGGCACCCTTCCTCCCATGCGATGACGCCCGATCTCGTGATCTTCTTGAACCTCGAAAGCGCGGACTGTGTATGGATCATATACCTAGACGACATAGAAGAACTGCCCTCGATCTTGATTGAGAGAGGGTCTGGGCAGGAGCCCCGCCCGCTCAACGATTTCTCCAACGGCCTCCTCCCATTCTATGGCCATGATATGAAAGCCCTTGATGCCCTGCATTTCCCTGAGCCCCTGAATGGTCTCAACACAGATCTGGATGCCCTCTTTACGCTGCCTGGTCTTGTTAACCCCTTCCATCCTTTTGATGACCTCATCGGGGATATCTATCCCCGAGACCCTATTCCTCATGTAGTGTGCCATACCCGACGATTTCAAGGGGGTAACCCCTGCCAGAATGTTTGTTTTTTCAGGCAATCCTCTGTCTGTGATCAGGCTCATCCACTCCTTGAATCTCTTCAGGTTGTATACACACTGGGTCTGAATGAAGTCGGCGCCGGCCCTTATCTTCTTGGCCAAACGGATTACCCTCAGTTCCAGAGGATCTGCAAAGGGGTTGGCCGCCGCCCCGATAAAGAGCCGGGGGGATTTCGTCAGGGATTCGCCGCCTAAAACGGTTCCCTGATCCCTCATGGTCTTGATTGTTTGAACAAGCTGGATGGAGTCTAAATCGAATACGCCCATGGCGTGAGGCTGGTTGCCGAAGCTTTGGTGGTCGCCGGACAGGCAGAGGATGTTTCTGATGCCGAGGGCTGATGCTCCCAGAATATCAGACTGGAGCGCAATCCGGTTTCGGTCTCTGACCACTGCCTGCAACACCGGGTCTAGCCCGCGTGACAGCAAAAGGGAACAGGCAGCAAGGCTTGACATCCGGACGGTCGCTGTCTGATTGTCGGTTACGTTGATGGCGTCCACCTTGCCGCTCAAGAGGTCCGCCTTTCTCAAGATAGCATCGGGGTCAGCCCCCTTAGGAGGGCCGCACTCGGCGGTGACCGCAAGCTCGCCCATAGCAAGGACTTTCTTTAATTGACTCATGTCTCTTGCCTCTGCTGATCTTCTCTGATTATCTTTCTGGGCCCCAACCCCTGTTTCTGAGACCAATCTTTAGGCGGATAAATGTCCTCAAGCCTGTCCAGCGCATTAAAAGCCGATAATCTCTCAAAGATCAGCTGCCAGGCGCAGGGGACTTCAGGGTTCACCTCGCATTTCCCATCGCGAGATCCGCCACACGGCCCATTCAAGAGCTGCTTGGCGCAGCGTGTCAGGGGGCAGACACCGCCGAACCAGTAAAGCATGCAATCCCCACAACCTGTGCAAGTCTCCACCCAGTATCCCTGATCGCGGGTTTCGCCGATGAACCCCGTATTAAGAGCGGGAACAATTGGAATCTGAGGAAAGAGCTCGGCTACCGCCTGGACCCCAGCTCCGCAGCCAAGGGATAGGACAACCTCATAGTCATCGATGCTTTCGGCCAAGGGTAAAATGAAATCCTTGACGCACTGCCGTTCCACCGTCTTCTCATGGATGACGGGCGTTTTTCCCTCCATCTTGGCTGCCATGCGGAGGGCTGATGCCAGGATCGCGGTTTCTTTTTCCCCGCCTGCCGCGCACTCTGCAACACAAGAGCCGCATCCAATGAGGAGGACGCTCGTGTACGGCTCAATCATCCGCCTGATCTCTTCAATAGGTTTCTGTTCAGCGGTAATCACAAGGCATTTCTCCTTTTTCTTTGGTATCTGTCCAGGGGGGTCGAGGGTGTAATACAGGTGAATGCCCAAGCCGGGCAATTTCAGCCATGATGCCCTGGGCGATAACTACAAGCGGTTTTGGGTCTTCTTTCGAATTCATCACAGATCCAACTCGTTCGGGTTTAAGCCCAATGGATTCGATAATGTTTCGAACGTGTTGCACCCTCTTTTCCGTCCTTAGGTTCCCTTCGAAGTAACGGCATTCCCCTGCCGGGCAGGTGAGAACAAAGGCCGCGTCCGCGAATTCCTCAAGGGCTCGGAGCAGGTGACGAGGCTCCAGCCTGCCGCCACAGGGGAGGGGGTAGAGGCGCAGAGATGCTCTAAATCGCTTCTCTAGAGAACGCCTCTCATGCTCCCCGCTTCCAGGGGTGTTCTGGCAGTAAAAGAGGGCCACGGTGAATTCATCTCCAGTAAGTGTTGCCGTCATAAATCGCTCCTGAGCCGGAAAACCGAAAGCTCTTTACCATAAAGAGTGATTTTGCTCTTTGAGTCCAAAAAAATGCGGAAAAAAGGA
>DATKZQ010000090.1:0-3860 GCA_035527895.1 Desulfatiglandales bacterium | reverse complement strand
GGAGCGAGAATCTCTCATGCTCACCGGGGACCTGAACGTCATCGATGTGGAGTGGATCATCCAGTTCCGGAGGGAAGACCCCCGGAAATACCTTTTTAACGTACAAGACCCTATTATGACAATCAGGGATATCAGCGAATCGGTGAATCGGCGCATCGTGGGGAACAGGAGCTTTGACTATGTACTCCAAAACCGTGAAGAGGTGAACAAGATGGCTCAGGAAGAGCTTCAGAAGATTCTCGATGAGTATGAAACCGGAATTCGCGTCGTCAACGTCAGACTCCAGAACGTGGTGCCACCCGATCCTGTAAAAGGCGCCTTCAACGAGGTAAACGAGGCCCAGCAGGAAAAGGAGAAACTCATTAACGAGGCCCAGGAGACGTATAACAGACAGATTCCACAGGCCAAGGGAGAAGCGGAAAGAGCAATCAACGGCGCCCGGGGGTTCGCGCTCGAGCGGGTGAACCACGCCAAGGGTGATGTGGCCAGGTTCTCGGCCGTTCTCAAAGAATACCGAAACGCGAAAGAAGTCACCAAACAGCGCCTCTATCTGGAGGCCTATCAGACGATCCTGCCCAACGCCAAGCAGATCTACATTATCGACAGTGAACAGAAAGGCCTTTTGCCGCTTCTCCAACTGAATCAGCAGGTCACGAAGGGGGGTGAGGTCCAATGAGACGAATAGGAGCTTTCATAGGTGTTGTTATCGCTATATTTCTGATCCTCTTGATTTCAGGCGCTTTCTATACGGTTCGCGAATGGGACCAGGTGGTGATCACCCAGTTTGGAAAACCGATTGGAAAACCAAAGACCGAGGCGGGCCTCAGATTCAAGATCCCCTTCATTCAGGAGATCCATCGCTATGAGAAGCGGATTATGAGGTGGGATGGAGACCCCAAAGAGATACCCACCCGAGACAAGCGGTTTATCTACGTGGATACAACGGCCCGGTGGCGAATCGTGGATGCGCAGAAATTCCTGGAAGTTCTTGGCACTTACAGTCAGGCATACGCCAAGCTGGATGACATCATTGACGCTGTTCTCCGGGATTATGTTTCGGCGAATCCTCTGGTGGAGCTCGTCCGGACCACAAACGAGATGCCGAGCGTGGAGAATGTGGAAGGCAAGGTCCTCTCCCCGTTCCAGGACGAAGCAACCGCCCCGGAAACCGTTCGCCTGGGCAGAGAGAAGATCACCCGGGCGATTCTGGCCGAGGCGTCAAAGGCCATGCCCGCCTTTGGTATGGAACTGGTTGATGTGCGCATCAAGCGGATTAACTATGTCGAGCAAGTCCGTAAGAAGGTTTACGAGCGGATGGTATCGGAAAGAAAACGCAAGGCTGCCCAGTTCCGATCGGAGGGAGAGGGCAAAAAGGCAGAGATCCTCGGCCAGATGGAGAAGGAGCTGAAATCCATCATCTCGGGAGCATACCGGACGGCCGAGGAGATCCGCGGAGAGGCGGATGCCGAGGCGACCAGGATCTATGGAGACGCTTACGGTCAGGATCCGGCCTTCTATGCCTTTTTTAAGACGCTGGAGACTTACAAAGGGGCCGCCTATAAGAACGCCTTTGTTATTCTTGGAACCGACTCCGACTATTACCGGTTCCTGAAGACCATCCCGAAATGAGCAAGGATAATTTTGATATGCGAAGGGAGAGCCTATGAACACCCTGCTGATTTATCCGGAGTACCCGGCTACCTTTTGGAGTTTCAAGTACGCCATTGAATTCATTCGCAAACGGGCGGCCTTGCCTCCCCTGGGCCTTCTGACAATAGGAGCAATGCTGCCCAAAGAATGGCCCAAGAAGTTGGTTGATGTGAATGTGGCAAAGCTCACTGAAAAAGACCTGGCGTGGGCTGATTACGCTTTTATCAGCGGCATGGTTGTGCAAAGAGAGTCAGCACGTGAAATCATTGCCCGGTGTAAGGAGGCAGGCCTTAAGATCGTTGCTGGCGGGCCGCTCTTCACCAGCGAATACGATCAATTTGAGGATGTGGACCATTTTGTACTCAATGAGGCCGAACTGACCCTTCCCCCCTTTCTGGCGGATCTGGAGAAGGGGTACGCCAGGCACATCTACGAGACACCCGAGTTTTGCGACATTCGAAAAACACCTGCTCCTCTGTGGGAGTTGATGGATTTGAAACATTATGCCTCGATGAGCATCCAGTTTTCGCGTGGCTGTCCATTCGATTGTGAGTTCTGTAACGTAACCGCATTGTTCGGGCATCGGCCACGCATCAAAACAGCCGAGCAGATTATTGCCGAGCTGAACGGGCTTTACAACTTGGGGTGGCGTGGACAGGTCTTTTTTGTGGATGACAACTTTATCGGCAACAAAGGCTATCTGAAGAAGCATCTTCTGCCCGCACTCATCCAATGGCAGAAAGGCAGGAAGCAAATTCCTTTTAACACAGAGGCCACGGTCAATCTGGCCGATGACGAGCCGCTGATGGAGATGATGGTCCAAGCGGGTTTTGATGCGGTCTTCATCGGAATCGAAACGCCCAATGAAGAAAGTCTGGCTGAATGCAACAAACAGCAGAACAAGAACCGGAACCTGCTGGAGAGTGTAAAGCGCGTGCAGCGGGCCGGACTGCAAGTGACAGGAGGCTTCATTGTCGGCTTTGACAGTGACACGCCTTCCATCTTCCAGCGGCAGATTGAGTTTATCCAAAAGAGCGGCATCGTGACGGCTATGGTGGGCTTACTAAACGCTCCTCCCGGCACAAGGCTTTACAAACGAATGAGAGAGGAAGGCCGCCTGATCGACTTCGTCTCTGGAGATAACGCAGATGGCACAACCAACATCCTTCCTAGAATGGGGCTTGATGTATTGCGCGAAGGATACGCAAACTTAATGCAGCACATTTACTCACCCGAGCATTACTATAAACGAGCGATGACCTTCCTCCGGGAGTATAAGAGACCAAAGGTTAGGACCCCCCTGGATTTTCAACGTCTGCTGGCAGTCTTGCGTTCAAGCATCCGCCTGGGTATTTTCGGCGAGGAGCGATTCCAATATTGGAAGATCTTGTTCTGGACTCTTTTTCGCCGACCTCAACTGCTCCCGCTGAATATTACACTTGCGATCTATGGCCATCATTTCCGCAAAATCTGCAAATTGAATATCACACAGTAAGCCAGAAAAGGTGTATACCAGGAACAGCAACAGCTACTTGCCAAAGCCATCCAAGCCGAAGGCATTGCGGAAGCGAACGGGATCCAGGAGATGAACAACGCCCTTGCCGGATCGGGCGGCGAGGCGATTGTGAAACTGAGAATCGCCGAGGCGATTCAGGGAAAGTGTATCATGCTGCTGCCGGTCTCAGAGGGCGGGATGAATTTGAAGACCACCGACATCAACGGGCTAATCGAAATGTTAGGCATTAAAGCGCTCTCCGGGGGAAAATGACGGTGTTTATTGCCGGAAGAACCCCGGCTCGAATATTTCATGAAATGACAGGCGAGCACCCACCGGAAAGGAAATATCGTGGAAATGATCTTCATATGGGAAAAACGGTCAGGTACTGGCCGGGGCCGATGACCTCATCCAACTCATTGGTCGCAAGGTCATCGTAAGCAAAAATATCACAACATAATTCAAGGAGGTATTATCAATGAAACCAGAAACTGAAGGGAAAATTAAGTATGGAGTTTGGGGTCTTATTGTTGGGGCAGTCATCGCAATGATCATCGGTTTTGTGTGGGGGGGGTGGACAACCTCCGGCACTACCAAAACGATGACCGAAGAAGCGGTTTTGGCGAGTCAGGCGGCGATCTGCGTCGCCCAATTTATGAAGCAACCGAATCATGAGGAGAAACTTAAAGAATTAGGAGAATTAGATTCATGGAAG
>DATKZQ010000089.1:0-29072 GCA_035527895.1 Desulfatiglandales bacterium | reverse complement strand
ACTCATGCCGTATGAGCCAGGTCTGGGCCAGGGACAGAGACAAAAAAAGATATCCCCATGCTCGGCTTAAGATTAATTTCAAAGAGGTAAAGTGTTACAAATGAGGATATTTTTCTCGCGTCTTATACGGCCTCTGGTTCGTAAAGATAATTCTGAAACCCACAAGGAGGAGTTCAAATGGCAAGCAAAAAATACGATGTGATCGTAATCGGGTCAGGAGTGGGTGGCATGGGTTCTGCTGCGTTGCTGGCAAAGGACTTTAACCAGAAGGTGCTCGTATTGGAGAAGTCGCCGTTTATCGGCGGGAGAACGCTTTCATTTGTCGGTAAAGGCAACAAGATGACGGTTGATGGCCAAGAAGTTGATGTAAACGGGTTCAAGCAGTTCTGGGAGATGAACAGCACCTGGGCATTTACTGCTCCTGAAACACCGACCCTTGAAGAGATCTTTGAAAAAGGATTATTCGACGGCTATACTATGGACAGCGGTCACGGTCTGTTCTGGGGAAACAAATCAAGGGCCCGATGCCTCCTCGATTACCTGGGCGTGCCTGTTGATATCCCCGTCAACACCGGTTTTGCCATCGTCGATTATTTCAAGAACAAGGCCTACCAGGTGGGAAAAGGCGAGCGCTACCCCTGGATGTCTGAAGAGGGATTCACCGCTAGCATGAACCAGCTTCGGGATATGGCAACGACCGACTTGGCGGAATTGCCGAAGCTCATGAATGTTTCACTCCAGGACTGGCTCGAGGCGCGCGACATGCATCCCGAGGCCTACGATTATATCAAGAATCTGGCAGGTTCCCAGACAGCCAACAATGTTCCGGCCATAACCCCTGCAGGAGATTTCCTCGGATACCAGGCTATTGCACGGTATATTAAGATGAACCTGGTTAGCGGGTCTGTGGGCACTATATCCCAGCCGGGTATTACCTCTATCCCCTTGGCGATGGAGGAGTGTCTCAATGCAAACGGCGGTGAGGTGAGGAGAAACTGCCCGGTAGAACACACTATCATTGAACAGGAACGAGTTAAGGGCGTCATCGTCAGGACAAAGAAAGGCTTTGAGGCGATTCTCGCCGATAAGATCATCTGTAACGTGCCGCCGAAGATGATTCACAGCGTCATCCATCCCCGTCATTTCGATCAGGAATGGGTCGGCACGATTCAAAGGTTCTGGAACCCGGGCCTTCTGTCAGCCATGATCGGCCTCAAGAAAAACGTTTGGGAGGAAAAGGGGATTGAGGAGCGAAGCTTTATCTACATGCCTGGTTGTATCAGGAAGGAAGAGGGGTTTGAGGGCGGTGCCATGGACGTTGTCATGTGGAACATGGTTTCCAGTGCCGGAGATAGCATTGCCCGCCCGAGCGTCTGCGATAAGCCTGGGAGAGCTCCGGAGGGAAAGAGGGATTTCTGCTTTTCAATGCCCCTGCTCGGATACGAGATGCGCAATCCCGAGAAGGTCAAGCGGCTCGCCGAGTTCTGCGAAAGCTGGTTCAAGCGCTTTTTCCGGTCCTGGAAAGAGGATGTTGAGTTCTGGATCTGGACACCGTGTGACCGGGCTTATGGCGATTGGAGGCCTGTGGGAACAGAACGGCCTGATGTGGTGAGCCCATGGGTTGAAAATCTCTATTTTGTTGGTGATCAATACGGCAAACGGCTGTGGGGTGGCGGCGTTGACGGTGCCAGCCTGTGCGCGGCTTTGACCGTTGACGCAATGATGGGAACAAATCTCGAGGAAGAGATCTTCCCCCACTATCACCGCGGCATCCCGAGAAGGAGAGGTTGGTAGAAGGATTGAGTTCTGCAGACAGGGGTTCGAGCTGTCTGAGGGGCTTTTGAATAAACGTAACACTTTAGCTCTTTGAAAAGGTATCGCCCCTGTCCATTTGCTGATGCCCAGTGGCTATTCGTAACGGAACCCAGGGGACCGAGCATGGGGATGTCTTTTTTTGCTCTGCCCTCTTAACAAGGCCCCGTACAGGGCCGTTTCAAACCGGCGCATCGCCCCATAAGCCTTAGCACTAAGGTAGCAGCCTGTGTGCGCCGTTTTGAAACGCCCACTCCTCTGAACCATGGGAGGGCACAGTCAAAAAAAGATATCTCCATGTTCGGCTTGAGATTAATTTCAAAGAGCTAAAGTGTTACGAATAAACTAACAAGAACCAATAAAGCAACGAATTAGATTCATGAGGAAGGAAAAATACAATGGGGTTGATTACACCTGAGCAGTACAAAGAGAGCCTAAACGACGGGCGGGTTGTCTATTACAAGGGAGAGAGGGTGGAGAACGTAGCCACACATCCCGATTTGAGCGTGCCAGTTGATCTCATGTCCATAGACTATGCCATGACCGAAGACCCAAAATACCGTGACCTTGCGGTGATTGAGGATGCGGAGACAGGAGAATGTATCAGCAGGTATTACCATAAGCCACAGAACGCAGAGGACCTTTTGAAGGCCCATGAACTTATCGTTACGGCAACCTCCTTAGGAGACGGATACATACCTCTGGCCCATGATATTGGGGCCGATGCGCTGAACGCCATCAGCATTGCCGCCAACCTGATGGGGAACCAGGACTACATCGACCGGATCGAGAATTACCGAAAAGTCTTACAGAAAGAGGATCTTGCCACATGCGCCGGTGTAACCTGCGTAAAGGGGGATCGGTTGCTCCGTCCATCGGATACGGGGCAGACCCACCCGGATTACTATGTGCATGTTGTGGATAAGAACAACAAGGGGATTATCGTCCGTGGGGCAAAGGTGCATATCACTGGCGCGGCATACTGCAACGATATCTTTGTGCTCCCGTGCCGTGCCATGACCGAGGCGGATGCCGACTATGCAGTGGCATTTGCGATCCCGGCCAACACCAGGGGGATAAAGCAGGTCTGCAGGCCCTTTCGTGCTCACATCACTCCCCTGGAATTCCCCATTGAACGTCCAGTTCGGGTACACACCGACTCCCTGATTGTTTTTAACGACGTGCTTGTTCCATGGGAAAGGGTCTTTCTGTGTGGGGAATGGAAATACGCTGCCACCATGGTTTACAACTTCGCCCTCATGCACCGGCGAACCGGATGTTCATACCGAATCCCTCTTTCTGAACAGCTCGTGGGAGCGGCGGCCGCCATTGCAGAATACAACGGGATTGCCGACGCCCCCCACGTGAGAGAGAAAATCACCGATCTGGTCATTTATCTGGAAACCCTTAAGTCACTATCCAAGACAGCATGCTATGACTTTGTGATGCGGGGAGGTGTAGCGGTTCCCAACCCAATTGCTACCAACATGGCCAAGTATCATTTCGCCCATAATTATCACGATGTGGTGAAGATAGTAGAGGATCTGGCGGGCGGCCTCTTGGTAACCGCCCCTACCTACAAGGATTACCAGCACCCCGAGCTCCATGATGATATAGATAAGTATCTGGGGGGCAAGAACGGGATACCAACGGAAAACCGGCTGCGTATGTTCGACCTCATTCGCAGGATTACCAGTGCAGATCTTGAGACGATTTGCCTGCATGGAGAGGGTTCGCCTATTGCCGAACGCATGACCATTTACGCAGAAGCCCGTCAGGTGCTGTCAGAATGTAAAAAACTCGTGGAGGAAATGGCGGAGATCAGACTAAGTGCCTAAAGCTCAAAGTGCCTAGAATGAGCTAAATTTGTGCATAGAATTGTCGCATAATCTTCAAATTCCACGCTCAGGAAGGGTGATTCGGGGGTTTGTTGTTTGATATTCATTAAACAGTAACAGCTCAAGCACCTGACCCATTCCTAAAGACACCCGGTTAGGTTCTTTAAGAAGGACGGGAATCGTCTTAACATTAAGCACTTTAGCTCACTTCACAAAGACAATAAAAAGCAACGAGGAGGAAGACATATGGATTGTTCATTTCTCTCTTTAGAAGGAAAGGTGGCGGTGGTCACCGGCGCAAGCCGTGGCATCGGAAAGGCAATTGCTCTTGCCTTTGCTGACGCCGGGGCAGATGTGGTAATCGCAAGCCGTAAGCTGCCGGATCTGGAAAAGGTTGCCCAAGAGGTCGAGGCCAAGGGGCGAAAGGCCTTGTGTGTACCGACCCATACCCGGAAGATAGATGATCTAAAGAACCTCGTTGACAAGGCGATGGAGGGGTTCAACCGGATCGATATACTCGTCAATAATGCCGCCACTAATCCGGCTATGGGGCCCATTGTGAACACCGATGAAAAGATGTATGATCATATCATGGAAACAAACCTGAAGGGCTATTTCATGTTAAGCAAAATGGTCGGCGAGGTCATGCGGGATCAGAAATCGGGAAATATTATCAATATATCTTCTGCAGGAGGCGTTAGCCCGGCAGAGGGGCTGGGCCCTTACTGTATCAGCAAGGCCGGCATAAACATGTTGACCAAGGCCATGGCTCTCGAGATGGGGCCTTACAATGTCCGCGTGAATGCCATCGCCCCGCGCATTGTCAAGACGGATTTTAGCAAGGCACTCTGGACGAACGAGAAACTTATGGAACAGGAATACCAGTTTACACCGCTGAAATGCGTAGCATCGCCTGAAGAGATAGCACAGACTGCCCTTTATCTAGCTTCAAACGCAACCAATTATATGACCGGTCATGTCCTGGTAATGAACGGTGGGGCATTCTTCTAGGTACTGTCTTTGGTCAGTTGTCCGCAGGTGGTTATGCTTAAAATCACAAACCTTGAGACTACCTATAACGATATTGTTCTTGCCCTGAAAGGGATCTCACTCGAGGTCCCTCCCACAAGGATCGTTGCCCTCCTAGGTGCAAACGGTGCAGGTAAAACAACTACCATAAACACGATCTCCGGCATCAGGAAGACGCTCAACCTGACCGTTGAAGACGGGACCATTGAATTCGACGGAGAGATCATCAACGATAAAGAGCC
This sequence comes from Desulfatiglandales bacterium, assembly GCA_035527895.1. Lineage (GTDB taxonomy): Bacteria > Desulfobacterota > DSM-4660 > Desulfatiglandales > B25-G16 > JADFWK01. The sequence continues at coordinate 24,151 of DATKZQ010000089.1, read as the reverse complement.
TTATGAGATAGTATCGATGGGTATCTTGCAGGTTCCGGAAGGGAGAAGGATATTTTCAGAGCTAACGGTTGAAGAGAACATCATTATTGGCTCTTACAGTTTAGAAAACAGGAGTACGTTCTCAACCAAAAGGGAGCTCGTTTTCACGTATTTCCCTATCCTCAAAGAGCGGAGCAGGCAATTGGCGGGATATCTGAGCGGGGGAGAGCAGCAGATGTTGGCCATAGCGAGGGCACTCGTGGCCGATCCCAAACTGGTGATGTTGGATGAGCCTTCACTTGGACTGGCTCCTTTGACGGTTAAAGAGATATTTCAGATCATCGCTCGGATCAATAATCAAGAACACGTGGCTATTCTGCTTGTTGAGCAGAATGCGAACGTGGCGTTATCCATAGCCCACTACGGGTACATATTGGAGAACGGCAGGGTCGTCATGGAAGGGGAGAGTGAAACCCTGCGGGAGAACAAGGATATCCGGGAATTCTATCTTGGTCTTACGGAAGTAGGTACGAAAAAGAGTTTTCGAGATGTTAAGCACTACAGAAGAAGAAAACGATGGCTGTCCTGAATAAAGAGACACCTTTCCAACTCGAGATCTCGGACCTGTCTATGAGTTTTGGGGGCATTAAGGCGGTGCAAGGTGTTTCCTTTTCGGTACGTCCGGAGGAGATCTACTCGATCATTGGCCCCAATGGCGCGGGGAAGACCACCATCTTTAATTGTGTCAACGGTATCTATCAAGCCCAGGCGGGAAGCATTGTGTTTGAGGGCAAGGAGGTCCTGGGTCAAAAGCCCCACGAGATCGCCCATCTGGGAATTGCACGGGCTTTTCAGAATATCGAGCTCTTCAGGGGGATGACGGTGCTGGATAACCTGATGTCGGCCCAAGGATATCGTATCAAATATGGCTTGTTCAGGGCCGCTCTGTATCTCGGAAGATGTTTGAGAGAGGAGGTTGAAAGCCGGGATAAAGTGGAGGAGATTATCGAATTTCTCGATCTGCAACCGGTGAGGAACACACCTGTTGGAGGTCTTTCCTACGGGCTGCAAAAACGGGTAGAACTGGGTCGAGCCCTGGCAATGGAACCGAAAATTGTTTTGATCGACGAGCCGGTAAGCGGGATGAATCTCGAAGAAACCGAAGACATGGCCCGCTATCTCATTGATATCAATGAGGATATGAGGATCACCATTGTGCTCATCGAACATGACATGGGTGTGGTAATGGACCTTTCGGATAGAGTTACCGTCTTAAACTTCGGGATCAAGATCGCAGAAGGAACTCCAAGAGAGATTGCCGAAAACCCGGAGGTCATAAGTGCCTATCTGGGGGAGGAACAGGCCCGATGAAGCTCCCTGCAGTAAACTGTACGGTATCAAGCGGAATTGCGCCGAAGCCAACCCGCCTTCGCTCTATGAGCTACGGCGCGGTCGCCTCGCCATTCATCCCTGCAGCAAGCTGCAGGGTATTCTGGCGAAGGCGAATAAAACAGAGTACTGCCATCGGCATCAGCACGGTGGCAACCAAGGAGTATCAGAAGGATAGGCATGGGTCTCAAGAGCTTGCATAACGCTTCCTTGCGAAGTCATGAAGCCGCTTTGGGAAATCAGTTATGAATGACCTGAATAATACGCTGCCCAAGCTTCTGCTGGAAAAGGCCGCACGGTATCAGGACCGTGTGGCCATGCGGGAAAAATACAAGGGCATCTGGCAAGAAGTCGCCTGGAGAACGTATCTGGAAAAGGTACGGCTTTTCTGCCTGGGTCTCCTGGAGATCGGAATGGGGCGAGGCGACCATGCATCCATACTCGGCGAGAACTCACCTAAGTGGATCTTCTCCGACCTTGCAATCCAGTGTCTCGGTGGGGTGTCTGTGGGTATATACCCCACGAATTCGGAGGAGCAGGTCCAGTATATTCTGGATCATTCCAGGTCTCGAATAGTGGTAGTGAGCGATCAGGAACAGGCTGACAAGATCTTGGCAGTAAAAGAAGAGCTCCCTTTACTCAAGAAGATGGTAGTGATTGATATGAAGGGGCTTCGACACTATGAGGACCCCTTGATCATCAGCTATCGAGAGGTAGAGGAATTGGGCCGGCTGGCGCATAAAAGCTCCCCCCACATGTTCGAACGGCTCGTCGAACAGACAAAACCCGAAGACGTCGCCCTCATCATCTATACCTCAGGGACTACGGGTCATCCAAAGGGTGCCATGCTGACCCACCGTAACATCATGTACCAGATCCTGGAAGGGGTGCAGCCCGTGCTCCATTTCACGGACAAGGATTCCCTGGTTTCGTATTTGCCGCTGTGTCATATCCTTGAGCGAAGTCTTTCCATGGTCATGCCTCTCATATTCGGCTACACGATTAACTTTGCCGAATCTGTCGATACCGTGCAGCAGAATATCCAGGAGATATCGCCAACCTTCTTCGCAGGCGTGCCGAGGATTCTGGAAAAGCTTCACTCTGCCGTGCAAATAAAGCTCGAGGACACGACGTGGTTTAAGCGGTTTATATATCGTTTCTGGGAGCCTGCAGGGAAGGCTGTTTCCAGATACAGAATGAATAGGGAACGTGTGCCCATCCCGGTGCTGATTGCTTACGGGCTGGGATACCTTTGCAGCTTCAGGGCTGTGAGGGACAAAATGGGCCTGTTGGGAGTCCGCTGCATCATGAGTGGTGGCGCGCCCATCGCTCCGGAGGTGCTGGCCTTTTTTCGATCTCTGGGTATCAGCACAATTGAGATGTACGCACTGACAGAGTGCGGCACGGTTTCAGGTCCACAGGACAGGATAAAGGATGGTTCTGTTGGAAAACCGGTCAAAGCGTTGGAATTCATGCTGGCTGAAGACAGCGAGATCCTCCTAAGAGGCGGCTCAGTGTTTGAAGGGTATTATCGCGATCCTCAAGCAACACGGGAAATGCTCAAAGACGGATGGTTGCATACCGGGGATGTCGGCGAACTTGATGAAGACGGGCATCTCTATATTGTCGATCGGAAGAAAGATATCATTATCACATCCGGAGGAAAAAATATTTCCCCCTCAGAGATCGAAAACAAGATGAAGTGCAGCCCCTATATCAAGGAGGCTGTCGTAATTGGGGACAAGAGAAAGTATCTCACGGCGCTGATACAGCTCGAATACGATAATGTGGGAAACTGGGCACAGAACAAAAGAATACCTTATACAACCTATAAGAGCCTTGCACAGAATCGGTCTGTCTATGGTCTCATCCAAAACGAAATCGAGAAGGTTAACGAAACCGTTGCCCAGGTAGAAACAATAAAGAGATTCAAGATACTCGAAAAAGAGCTCGATCAGGATGACGAGGAACTGACGGCAACACAAAAGGTGAAGAGAAAGGTCATCGCCGAGCGCTTCGCAGGGGAGATTGAAGAGCTCTATAGCGCCAAATAAGGAGTAAGCATCAGCCTTGGAGGCTTAACAGCCAGATGGTAAAGATTCTGGAAATACTGTTCAATGGGTTATCGATGGGGGCCATCTATGCCTTGCTCGCCCTCGGGTTCGTTTTGATTTTTAAGTCCACGGGCATCATAAACTTTGCGCAAGGTGAATTGGCCATGGTCGGAGCGTTTATCTGTTATAGCTTTGCGACTTTGATGGGTGTGCCGTATCTGGTGTCCTTCTTCATCACCGTCATTTTGGCAGCAATTCTTGGCGGGATCGTGGATGTCGTGTTTTTCAGAAGGATGGTGGGAGAGCAGATGTTTTCTACTATAATGGTGACCGTGGGTCTGGCCAGTATCCTTACCTGTATCGCAGGGTTGATCTGGGGTCACGATGTCTATGCCATCCACTCCCCGTTTACGGACAAGACAGCAACGGTTGGGGGGATTGTCCTGTCTCAGGGGTCCCTCTACACCATTGGTATCTCTATTGTTCTTCTGGTGCTGTTCGTGTTGTTCTTTAATCGATCCCTCTTGGGTATTGCTATGAAGGGTACGGCGGAGGATTCGGATACCTCGGGCCTTATGGGGATAAACGTAAAAAGGATTCACATGGTGGCTTGGGCCATCGGTGCACTCGTGGCAGCTGTAGCGGGGATTTTTTTAGCGGAACAGAGCTTTGTTCGTCTCGTTATGAGCCATACGGGAATAAAGGCCATGGCGGCGGCTATACTGGGCGGGATGGAGAGCATAGGAGGAGCTATTTTAGGTGGTATCATCGTAGGCCTCGTTGAAGGTTTTGCAGCTAATTACTTGAGCGGTATGGAGATAGCGGGTTTCCATTTTGGGGACATAAAGGACGTTGCCGCCTTTGCCATAATGATCATCGTGTTGATGCTCAGACCGCATGGTATCTTTGGCAAAGAAAAAGTGGAAAGGGTTTAGAACCAGTACGATGAGTGGTAAATTCAAGGTAAGCTACCGCGAGGATATGGCCCTCTTTCAGACCCTCTGGGCCAAGGTTTGGCTGGGAATATTTGTTGTTGCCATGGTAGTTTCGCCGTTTTTCTTGACAAGGTACCAGCTGAGTATCCTTAACGAGATGGGAATTGCGACCATTGGGGCCCTGGGTCTTAATCTGCTGACGGGCTATACGGGTCAGATATCCCTTGGGCACGGTGCATTCCTGGCCATCGGTGCCTATACGACAGGTCTTTTGACCGGAAAACTGGGTATCCCCTTCTTGTTCTCCCTTCCCCTCTCCGGACTCATGGCAGCAACACTTGGGATGATCGTCGGCATACCATCTTTAAGACTCAAGGGTCTCTACCTTGCCTTGGGTACCCTGGCGTTTGGTTTTATCGTAGAGTATATTATCTTCCATTGGGATCTGACTCAGGGTGATATGGGCATGGCAGTAAAAAGGATTGGGATAGGTGGTTTCACGATAACGACACAGCAGCACTATTTCTACCTGATCATGAGCTTTACGGCCATCGCTACTATCTGTGCAAAAAACCTCGTTCGCACCAAGATAGGAAGGAATTTCGTTGCCATACGGGACAGAGATACCGCAGCTGAGGCCATGGGTATTTCCCTTGCCAAATACAAGGTGATGGCCTTTGCGGTTAGCTCGTTTTACGCAGGGGTTGCCGGCTGCCTCATGGCGCACTATCAAAAATGGATTGTGCCCGGCAGCTTTGATATATCCCTTTCAATCGCGTATATCGCCATGATTATCTTGGGAGGACTTGGGTCGGTCCTTGGGTCTATCCTGGGAGCGATTCTCATTACCGGTATTCCCCATCTTATCATTTACCTAACTGATCTCTTCAAAGAGAGTTACCCTGCTCTCAGCGGGCTCATTGTGGATTTCAAGTTAGGGATTTTCGGCTTAATTATCGTTATCACGCTCTTATTCGAACCAAAGGGGTTGTTCGGTATGTACCGGCGTATCAAGGTTTACTGGAAGACATGGCCGTTCAAGTATTAGCCTTTTACTCACGGCTCTCTGCTAATGCCGGAAGGGCCTATATCGAGATTGGGAGCCCATAAAATGCCTTGATTTGTTCGAATGAGTCAAGGGGCATCAAGGATTGGTTCAGTCCGCTGTGAGAGCGGATTGGTTAATCACCTCATCAATAGAAAGGAGAAAGTACCATGAAAACCAGAACCATTATCTTCAGTCTTTTTCTGGCGGTGGCTATGGCCCTCACCATAGGCGGTGCATGGGCAAAAGATGTGCGTGGTGTCACCGACAACACAATTAAGGCGGCCTGCCTTGTTGACCTTTCCGGGCCTGGCAAGTACGGTGGGCCTCCCATAGCGGAGGCCTTCCGGGACTACGTCGAATGGGTCAACGATACGGGCGGTGTGCATGGCAGGAAGATTGACCTCGTTGTCGAAGATAACGGGATCATGCCCAACACGACTATGCAGGCAGCGAGGAAGGTGATCCTCAAGGATGAGGCCTTTGTGATAGGCTTTAATCTGGGAACTGCAGGTTCGAGTGCTATTCTCCCGCTCTGTGAGGAGAATGAGGTCGTCCTGATGCCCCATGGGGCTAACAAGAAATTCTATTCCCCCGGGAATAAATGGGTGTTTGTGCCTCATACGGTTCAATTCAGCATGGCCTGCAGGGCAGTTGAGTACATCCTCGAGAAAAACCCAAGGGCGAGAATCGGGATGATCTATCAGGACGACGGGTTTGGAAGAGAGGGATTAGAAGGTGCTCGAGCTGCAGCCAAATGGATGAAGTCCCAAATCGTCAAGGCAGCACCGTACAAGATCGGAACGATCGACTTTACTCCCCATATGAATGCCATGAAGGAGGCTAATGTCGACTGGATCGTGCTGTGGACGTACTTACCACAATCAGCAGCGGTCATTAAACAAAAGGTCAAAATGGGATGGGATGTCCCGCTTATCTCCAATAACACAACCGGTGTTCCGCCTCTGTTTGCGCTGGTCAAGGAACATGCAGACGGTTACATGCTGGTTACCCCGTATGCTCCAAGCCACATGAATACCCCTGGCATACAGCGGGTCAAGGAGATAAACAAGAAGTACGGTGAGCCTGAAAAGACACTGGCGAACCCCATGTATCCCGACTACCTGTACTTGGCAGCCTGGGGTTATGCGACAGCGATGGTTGAGGGACTGAGAAAAGCTGGAAGGAACCTGACCCCTGACACCTATGTAAGCGGATTGGAGAGCATAAAAAATTTTGATATGGGCGGCATGTGTCCGAACCTTACCTTTGGGCCAAAGATCCACGTGAGCAGCTTTTCGAGTCTCATCTTGAGGGCTGACGGCAAGAAGATGAGGTATTTCATCGCCGATCCTATTCGGGAAGCCAGGACACCTCAGTATTAACAATGAGCAGGTCTGGGTGACTTCTCTTGATAATGACCTCTGCCTCCGCTTTTGTTTCTGGAGGCAGAGGAGGTCGGAGAGGCAGGATTACGGGGCGAAGACAGGGCGATCAAGGGAAGAACATAGATCGTTTGACCAGGGCTCTGCAGGGGATCTCTTAGCTGCTACGGGGTATATGCTTTTTCGGTTTTGCTGCGCGAAAAAAAGGCTGAAATGGGTTGGTCATTATGAGTCTGTCATGCGATGTGTTGATTATCGGCTCCGGAATGGGCGGCATGTGCGCCGCGGCCCTTCTCGCCAATGAGGGCTACAAGGTCCTCGTGGCTGAGAGACTGCATCGGATCGGGGGCCGGTGCTCGAGTTTCAAATCCCAGGGATTCATATGTACCACCGGGGTAATCGGTGTGGAGCTAGGAGGTGCTGTTGAAGAGGTTTTCAGCCGAGTGCATGCAGACTTTCAGGTCAGACCTGCAGGCCCTGTCCACTACCTGGTACAGGGCAAACCATATGAGATCCCCCCCAAGGGCGGCCTGAAAAGGCTCTTATCGGTGGCATCTGAAGATGCTGGTGAGATTGAAAGGGTTCGTGATGCCTTTTCACAGGCAATGGAATGGATCGAGCCGACGAGCGACCTGAGCCTGAGGGAATGGTTACTTCAGTACACTAAAAACGAGACTATTCTCGGCATATTTCAGACCATGGTTTGTGCAACCTTGCTGATTAATGCCGATGAGCTTCCGGCAAGCGAGTATTTCCGTTTCATCAAGCGGCTGGGCGGCATCAGCAGTTTCGGGTTCTGTGCGGAAGGGAGTGGAGCGCTCCCACATACCCTAGCTCAAAGGATACGGGAGTTGGGCGGGGCGATATGGACAGGCTCTTCAGTCAAGAGAATCCTGTCAGTCAAGGGGGTTGTGCGAGGCGCTCTGATTTCAACCAAAGAGGGCGAAGTCGAAGTGCGGGCAAAGATCGTCATTAGCAATACCGGTCCGAGAAAGACAGTGGAGCTTTCAGGCAAGGAACATTTCGGAAGGGACTATTTGATGGAGCTGGAACGAAAGGCCCAGCCTGCGCCGGTCATCGCTGTGCAGATAGCGGCAGAGGAGCCGCTCATTGATTACCCCGCTCTTATGGTGACGGGTGCACGAAGAATAAATGCCCTCTACCAACCGACCACCGTGTGTCCCGAGCTTGCTCCCCTTGGGTGGCATGTGTTGCTGGCCGGCGCGGGCCCGGCATCTTCTGTTCCCCCGTTTAACAAGAGAAGGGAGATAGAACTCTGCATTGAAGACCTCAAAGATCTCATCCCGGATTTCCAGAGACGGGCAAGGGTTCTCACGGCAGGTTTCTATCACGGCAGGTGGCCGGGAATGCACTGCTGGCCGGGCAGCGATCTACCCCAAAAGACACCTATAGAGAATCTCTATAACGTGGGAGATGGGGCGAAGCCCGCTGGAACCACGGGGCTTCCTTCAGTAGCGGCGAGTGCACTGGCAGTAGTGGAGGATATTAAAATGCGCATGTAGATGTTTCGTAAGCGGATATGGAGCTGAGGTGCCGAATCCTCCTTGCCGGATGCTTGTTATTGGATACTGGATAGGCATGAAGATTGTGTTCTCGTGGTTCGCTTGATTTCTCGTCGAGGATCAAGTATGCAGCGGCACATGGCCTGACAGCTCGCCAACTGGAGGTCGAGTCTTACCTGCCCAGTATCGGCTGAATTATCCACGTTCCTAAAGGCAGACGTGTTCATGGAAAGAATAAAGACAACATTCACTAATATGTTGGGTGTCGATTACCCTATCATCGGTGCCCCCATGTTCCTGATATCGTATGAGGAACTGGCGATTGCCGTTTCTGAGGCTGGAGGGCTCGGTGCGATTCCGCTGCCCAACTTTCGGACGGTCAAAGACCTTGAGAGGACACTAAGGAATATCAGGCGAGGAACGGATAAGCCGATTGGGGTCAATATCCACCTCTCAGGAAGATTTGAATGGAAAAGGCAGCTGGCAGTCTGCCTGGATGCCGGTGTGAAGTTCTTTATTACGTCTCTCGGAGATCCCCGGCTCATCCTTGATGACGTGCATGCAAACGGGGGGAAGGTTTTTGCAGATGTCGTCTCCCTCGACCAGGGCCTAAAGGCTCGTGACAGAGGGGTTGATGGGCTCATCGCTGTGGCGTCCGATGCCGGTGGACATTCGGGGACTACCCCAACGATTGTCTTAGTCCCCTATCTTAAATCCAAAGTGGGGCTACCGGTTATAGCCGCAGGAGGGATAAGCACCGGTGCTCAGATGGCGGCAGGTTTGGCCCTTGGCGCGTGCGCCGTTATTGTTGGAACCCGCTTGATCGCAACACCTGAATCAAGGGCCCTGCCGGCTTACAAAGAGGCTGTGGTGACAAGTGGTCCTGAGGACATTGTGTGTACGGATCGGATCACCGGGAACCCTGCCAACTGGCTCGCTGAAAGCATAAGGGATTTCGAGCAGCGTCCTGAACTGGGGTCTAAGCGTTGGTTGGAGCTGTGGAGCGCCGGTAAGAGCGTTGCTCAAGTGGAGGAAGTAAAGCCTGCAGGCACACTGATACGGGAGATGGTGGAAGAGTGTATTGGGGTGTGCAGGGAATTAGGGGAATGGATCTCAAGGCCATAAAGATCCATCTTTGATGACCAAAAGGATATGGTTTTCACCCAGCGGATAGAGAGGCCATTAGCCAAAATGATATGCGATGTGCGATGTGGGATATGAGCAATGTGTTGGGAGATTACATATTACAAATTGCAGATCGCATATCTGGAGGTCTCGAAACACTTTGTATACCTAAGTGCTTCGACTGAGACGTGTCGACAAGCTCACGTCGAGTCGCTCAGCCGAAGTCTAAATAAATGCGTCAACGAATTTATGCATCGAGGGACTAAGCAATAGCGAATACGCGCTCAAGTTGTGTGATAACAGCACCGGCATTCAGAGAGGCCAAATCTTAGTAAGGAGGTAGTAATGGATTTCAGTTTAACCGAAGAACAAACCATGCTGAAAGATACCATTCGTCGATTTGTGGAAACGGAGATCCCGCGGGAGGTCGCCGTGGAGATAGACGAAAAGGATGAATTCCCCCACGAGCTCCTGCAGAAGCTTTGCGATCTGGGGTTTATGGGGATCAATGTTCCCGAGGAATACGGCGGTCAAGGCGGAAACATAATCGACGAGATGATCTTCTTCGAGGAGATATCGAAGAGACTTCCGGTATTGGCCTGGGCTGCCGGGAATATTATTCTGTACGGGAATACCATTATTGGAGTGAACGGGAGTGAGGAGCAGAAAAAGGCCTACCTACCCCGTTTGGTAAAAGGTGAGCTTAAATTTGCCTATGCACTTACAGAGCCCAATGCCGGGTCCGATGCCGCGAGCATTCAGACTAAGGCCGTATTCAAGGATGGGTACTATGTGCTCAATGGAAGCAAGATTTTCATCACTGGCGCAGGTGTTAGCGATATGATCGTCACCAATGCGCGCACGGCAGAGTCAAGGCTGAAAGGGATTACCGACTTTCTGGTAGATGCAACATCGGAGGGTTTCAGCACCAGACCTATTAAGGATTTAGGATACAGGGGTTCAAATACCTGTGAGGTCTACTATGATGAGGTAAGGGTTCCGCCCGAGAACATCCTGGGCGGCCCGGAGAACCTGAACAAGGGGTGGACGCAGATGATGCGGCTGCTCAACTCGGAAAGGCTCCTTCTTTCGGCCTGTGCCCTGGGTATAGGTCAGGGAGCATTCGAATATGCCCTCAATTATTCAAAAGAGCGGGAACAGTTTGGTCAGCCAATCGGACGCTTCCAGGTTATCCAGCATATGCTGGTGGAGATGGCCACCGAACTCGAGGCGGCAAGGCAACTGGCCTATTATGCTGCCTGGAGAGACATTCAGGGTATGGAGGCCGTGAAGGAGACCTCGATGTCGAAGTACTATTGCGCAGAGGTAGCGAAAAAGGTGTGCCTGCAGGGCGTCCAGATCTTGGGTGGGTATGGGTATGCCATGGAATATGATGCCCAGAGATATCTGAGAGATGTATTGGTACTTCCCATAGGTGGCGGGACAACGCAGATTCAAAAGAACATTATCGGTGCCCAACTGGGTTTGTGAGATTGATTGGCTGGCTTTCACGAACTGGCTTGGGGATACCACAAGAACAAGGATATTCGCAAATAGGAGGTGATTATGAGTAACTTAAAGGGCAAAGTTGCCATTGTGGGGATCGGAGAGGTTCCGACCGGAAGGTTTCCCGAGACGGCGGCCATTTATCATGCCATCGAATCGGCAAAGCTCGCTATACGTGATGCGGGAATAGACAAAGACGAAATAGACTACTGTATGCCGACTGCCGCCCTGTTTAGCCCGCCGTTCAATACTGAGCTGGTTACCTGTCGCGTCGTAGAGGAATTGGGGCTTAAAAACTGCAAGAAGAACTGTCAGGTATTCGCCGGCGGGTCCAGTAGCAGCTGTGGTCTCCAGATGGCGGGAGGTTTAATCACGAGTGGTGCGGCTCAGTTTGTCCTATTTGTCCACGCTGAGAAACTGGGGACAGGCCTCTCGGCCCAGGGTGGGATAGATCTCTTCGCTCAAGCAGGCATTTCAGCCGAATGGGAGGTGCCGTATGGGCAACACTACTCTTCTATTGCCGCCCTTTCTACCACGAGGTACAAGTATGAAACAGGCTGTACCGATGAGGAACTGGCGGCAGTGTGTGTTTCAAACAGAAAGTGGGCAGAACTGAATCCCAATGCGGCGTTCAGAAAACCCATGACCATTGAAGAGGTGTTGTCCTCCAAGATGCTTTCGACGCCTCTCCGGGCCAAGATGTCAAATATGCTTTTTGACGGAGGTGCAGCATTTGTCCTGACTTCAGCGGAACGGGCCAGAGACCTCACTGATAAGCCGGTATATGTCTTGGGGGAAGGCGGGGCTGTGACACATTTCGCTTTTTCTCAGGAGCCAGATGTAAGCCGATTTGGGTGGGCAAAGGCAGGGCAACAGGCCTTTGAAGAGGCTGGTCTTACGCCTCAGGATATTGATGTGGCAGAGATCTATGATTCCTATCCTATTTATCAGCTCATCGGGTTTGAAGAGCTCGGGTTTTGCGAAAGAGGAGAAGCAGGAAAGATTTTTATGAGAGGAGATACATGGCCGGGCGGCAGGATCCCTTGTACCACGGACGGAGGAATGTTGTCGAAAGGCCATATTGGCGCTGGAGGAGCCGTATCACTTATGGTAGAAGCGGCCCGGCAACTCATGGGAAAGGCGGGCGAGCGACAGGTAGAGGACGCCAAGTTTGCCGTAGAGACCGCCACCGGTGGCACATACATGGATGCACAGGTAACCATTTTAGGGACAGAGATTCCGTAGAGAGGAGGAGCGCAATGGATATACCCAAGAAACCAGTTCCCATCGTCAACCCATGGGCGCGGCCCTTCTGGGAGGCGGCCCGTGAAAATAAATTGATATTTCAGAGATGCAAGGATTGTGAGAAGAACGTGTTTTATCCGAGGATAGCCTGCCCCCATTGTTTTTCGGATAACCTTGAGTGGGTAGAGGCATCCGGGAAGGGGACCGTCTATACCTATACGGTTGTCCAGAATAATGCCCCATCAGCATTCATGAACGATATGCCCTTTGTCATTGCAGTTGTAAAATTGGAGGAGGAAGGCGTTCAGATGCTCACCAACATCGTAGGGTGTGAGCCTGAAGAGGTCCGCTGCGATATGCCGGTGGAGGTGGTTTTTGAGAAGTTGGACAATGAATTCACACTCCCCAAGTTCAAGCCTGTGAAGGCCTAGGGTTTTATGAAGGTTTTTCATATACTGTGAGGGCGAGCAGGATTACTGGCAGGGGCGACTCACATTCCTGGACGATACCCTTTTGAATAAAGGAACGCGAACTGTTCATTGGTCAATCAAAAGGGAGTTGGATAAAGACATTTTGCATCTAAAGAGGACCAATATCTTAGCAGACTATTGTGAGGTGAGATTATGGAACATAGTAAATACGGCGACGACTTTAATGTTGGTGATGTGTATACCACACCTGCCATAACGGTAACTGAGACCCACGTGGTGAACTGGGCGGGACTCACCCTTGATTTTTATCCACTCCACGTGGACAAAGAGTACGCGGCCAAAACCGAATTCGGTGAGCGGCTCGTGCATGGCCCTCTCGTCTTTGCCCTTGCCGTCGGACTCGTGAGCATCGCGGGGTTTGCAGGGGACTCGGCTGTTGCATGGCTCGGCGTAGACAACCTGAAAATGCTTGCCCCTGTCAAGATGGGTGACACGATCACGGTGGTAGTGGAAGTCATAGACAAACAGAAGACGAGCAAGCCTGAGAAGGGCGTCCAAACGTGGCGATATACGGTCAAAAACCAAAGAGGTGAGTCGGTTATGGTGTTTGACTACAAGATGATGTTTCACATGAGGGCATAGGGTTGCCCCCTTCAAGGGGAATCAAGCGCATAGCTCACAGCTCACAGCTGATATTCCTGGGAATTCATTTCCCTATCAGCGAGGAACTGTGAACTTCGGGAGGCCGGTGCATGAAAAACGCAAGAGATGTGTATGTTATAGGATCATACAGTACGAGGTTTAAGAAGTGGCTTGACAAGTCCATGAAGGATCTGACGCGGGATACCTATCTCGGCGTTCTTGAAGACGCGGGGATGAAAGACGGCAGAGATATTGAATTTACGTGGTTTGGCAATTGCGCCATGGGAACGCTCTGGGGGCAGGATATCATACGAGGACATGTGTGCATGTCGCCTTTGGTTGAGGAAGGCCTGTTCCCGGAGCGGGTACCGCTCATCAATGTGGAGGGTGCGTGCGCTACCGCCTCCATGGCATTCCATGGCGCATGGAAGGATATCTTGAGCGGTCAGTGCGATGTCTCGCTGGCCATGGGTGTCGACAAATTCTATCATCCCGATATGGAAAAGGTGCTGGCAGCTTACCAACAAGGGATTGATCTTGAAGATAAGGATCGACTGGTCAAGGAGTATGAGGCTGTTGCAGAAGAGTGCGGGCGGGAGTTCACATTAGGCCCCGGGCACACCGTCTTTATGGATACCTATGCCATGCAAGCCTGTTGGCACATGTGGAAGTGGGGAACTACCCAAGAGCAGATAGCGATCGGGGCCTCAAAAAATCATTACCACGGATCCCTTAACCCAAAGGCACAGTACCAATTTGAGGTTCCGGTAGAAAAGGTAATGGAAGACTATTTGGTGAGTTACCCGCTGACCCGCTCCATGTGCGCCCCCATAGGCGACGGCGGTGCAGGAGCTATTCTCTGCTCCGAAGACTACCTCAAGAGTCAGCCTGCTGAGGTCCAAAAGCGGGCGGTCAAGGTGCTCGCCAGTGCCATGTCATCGGGCAAACACCGAGATATCTCAGAGCCGAGCCTCAGCAAATACGCCGCTGACAGAGCGTATCGGACGGCCGGAATAGGGCCCCAAGACATCGACGTTGCTGAGGTCCACGATGCCACCTCCTTCTGCGAGATATACCAGGTGGAGATGTTGGGCTTCTGCCCGATTGGGGGTGGAGGGAGATTTATCGAATCGGGAGCAACCAAACTAAATGGTTCGATTCCGATCAATACGTCGGGAGGTCTCGTTTCAAAGGGGCATCCCGTAGGTTCTACAGGGCTTTCCATGATCTATGAGATCGTTACACAACTGAGGGACGGGGCCGGACCCCGTCAGGTGCCCAACGCTCGGATCGGGCTAACGGAAAACGGCGGAGGTGTGATTTCCACCGAGGAGTTTTCATGTTGCGTTACAGTATTGCAGAAGGCCTAGACGCTACGGGAGGTATCGCCGAGATGGAGGTGCGATCTGCCCACCCGCGGTATGTAGCGAAAGTTTGATGTCGTGAGAGTTTGCGTGTGTCTTGCCGACAGCGAGGCGTTCCTGAACAAAAGCGGAGTTTTGTTACCTTAGAAAGGAGAGAGAAGCAATGATAACCTTAACGATTGGCGATTACTATGACCGCTGTGTCAATTTCTTTGGAGATAGAACGGCCATAACCTTTGGTGACCAATCCTATACCTACAACGAAATCGGGTACAAGGCAGACTGTCTTTTGAATGCGTTACAACAGATGGGGCTAAAAAAGGGCGATACCGTGGCATTCTTGATGGCAAACTGCCCGGAATACGTTTTCTGTGAATATGCGGTGGCAAAAAGCGGATGCATTCGGGTGCCCCTTGCCGTGCTCCTGAGTTCCAATGATCACATCTACATGATGAATCAAGCCGAGTGCACTACCCTCATCTATCACGAACGAATGGCGTCGAGGGTTAAAGAGATGATACCGCACTTGGACACGGTTAAGAACCTCATCTGTATCAGCGAAGATCCCGTCTCCATCATGGACGGACACCTGCACCTGCAAACCCTTATAGAAAACCACTCACCGGACACTAAAAAGGTGGAAATTGACCCCGAAGATCTCGTTGGCATTTACTATACGGGGGGAACAACGGGCAAACCGAAAGGGGTTATGATTTCACACCGGGCATGGGTATACACCATCCTCATTGAAATGCTAGACCTCGGGTTCGGATGGGGGGAGGTCTTCCTGTTCCCAACGCCGCTCACCCACGCAGGCGGATGTCTCATGCTTCCCGTATTCTTAAGAAAGGGAAGATGCGTCATCATCGACCACTTCGACCCCAAGGTGTTCCTCGAGACCGTGGAAAAGGAAAAGGTGACCGCCACGTTTCTCGTTCCAACCATGATTTACGTCCTATTAGACTATCCCGACCTCAAGAAGTATGATGTGAGCAGCCTGAGGAATGTTATCTACGGCGCATCGGCTATCGCGCCTGAACGCTTAAAGCAGGCCCTCAACACCTTCGGTCCGATCTTCACACAGCTATTCGGGCAAACGGAAGCACCGATGATGTTGAGCGCCCTGTCTCGAGAGGAACACGTGGTGGAGGATCCAGAGAGGGAGAAGATGGTTCTGAGCTCTGCCGGTCGGCCCACGTTTCATTGTGAGATCAGGCTTGAAGATGACGAGGGAAATGAGGTCAAGCGGGGCGAGTCCGGAGAAGTCGTCGTGCGCTGTACAAACATGATGCAGGGCTATTTCAAAAACCCCGAGGCAACGGCCGAAACTATCAGGGATGGTTGGTTGCATACCGGAGATATCGCGACGATGGATAAAGAGGGATTCCTGTATATCGTAGACAGAAAAAAGGATATGATCGTGAGCGGTGGCTTCAATATCTTCCCACGGGAGATCGAGGACGTCCTGTTCGAGCACCCCTCGGTACGGGGGGCTGCAGTTCTCGGTGTTCCCCATGCGAAGTGGGGGGAGGAGGTAAAGGCTGTTGTCGTGCTCCACGAGGGAAAGTCGGCAACAGAGGGGGAATTGATCCAGTTCGTGAAGGACCGCAAGGGCAGCATGATGGCACCGAAGACCGTAGAGTTCTGGGATGAGATCCCCCTAACCAATCTCGGCAAGATGGACAAAAAGCTCATGCGGGAACGATACTGGAAAGACCAGCAACGGAGGGTCTCATAAGGCCGAGCGATTCGGGGACTGGACGAGAGGCGTGACGGAGGTTCCGTGCCCAAAGAATACACCCATGAGTTACAAAAGGAGGTGCGCTCCATTTCCGGAGGATACACGCTGGAAAGGGAGGAGACGATTAAGGTCGACGGAAAAACGGTCCTCTACGTTGTTGGAAACGCTCTTGCAGACTCGTCCTGTTGCGGATTTTGGGGATGTCACTATGCCCTTGTCCCCGGATATGTGGTGAACTGGAAGCACACGAAGAATGAAGAGGGTATTTCCCTATCAACAGTTGAGGCCATTGCCGACGAGCAGGTGAAACGGGAAATCACAAAGCTCTTGGAAGAAAAGGAGGGTGTTTCTCAGGTTCGGTTTTGGTAGGTGCGCGTTAGCCGGGAGGCTGGTTTCAGGAAGAGTGTTTTCGATCCCGGTATAGTTGCATTTTTCATGAATGGGTTGTTCTGCTATCGTAACAACTGCCAGGAAGAGCCCTGCGAAGTGTTTGGACACGACACACCGCAGGAAGGAACAAGCAGTGCAAAAAGAGACGTTCGACGTTCCTCGTAAAGGTGATGAGAGCGGCAACAATATGATTATGAAGATGAGGCTCTCATCAGGCAGGGAGATCTTCGGTTTTGCAACGGAGAACACGTATGGCGGGGAGTGGGATCTTGGTCCCACATGGACCTATTTGATTGCCGCAGAACCCACTTTCCTATTGGATGTGGGCAGAAGAGGAAATGGCGGTAAGCTCCTGGACATGATCCAGTGCTCCGGGTTTGATCCCTATGAGCTGGAACTGGTAGTCTTGAGCCATGGGCATGAGGACCACGATGGTGGCCTCTTTGAGCTCATTGAAAGGACGGGGGCAAGAATTGTAGCCCATGAGATCTATCGGCGGCTCATTCGCCCCTATCCCCAGAAGGCACCCTCAGAGAAGAAGGACTTTCCTGCCGCTTGCTGGCAGTGCCCGATGCCGGAGTCATTTTGGAAGAAGAACTGCGTCCAGTACCACAAAGAGAGGGCCGGACTGGCTGTAGATGGCCTGGATGTCTCCGGTAAAAACCTGGCAGACGGGATATCGGTATTTCATGTACCGGGTCATTCGCCCGATTCCCTGAGCTTCCTCATAGATAAAGAGGCCATCCTGGTTGGAGACACAATACTGCCCGGTATCACCCCTCATCCCACCCGTGAACATGCGTTCAGCATGACAAAAGATATATTAGGGCGATACAGAGAGGCTGATGAGATATACGGGCTCAGGGCCTATATCCGTTCACTGAAACGGCTGAAGGGCATCGGAGAGGAAATGCCCGGCCTTACTATTTTGCCGGGGCACAGACTGTTCTACCGAGACAGGTGGAACTGGATAGATCTTGAGACAAGGACCACAGAACTCATAGAGCACCACATCCAGAGATGCGGGGATATCCTGCAATCACTAAGAGGCGGACCAAAAAGACCGGAAGAGATTGTGGAAAAATGTTTTGAGGCGAGATTGCTGAAAGGTTTCGGCAGTGATATGGCCCTTAACGAGGTGCTCAGCCATTGCGAACTGCTGGAGATTAGTAAAGACGTGGTCTTTGGGGTAGATGGAAGAATATCGGCAACCCACCGGACAGGCTTCGAGTCCTTGATACGGGATCTCGGGTAGCAATCCGGCTCATGCTGTGGGATGGGGTCGGTTTCAAGATCACACAACCCGCCAGGCTTTTCAAATGCGCAACATATTGTGCCCACCATTCGGCATATTGGTCGTCCAAAGCGGTCTTTGCGCATATCCGGAGTGCGATGTGGTTGGCTCTATCAATAACTAATTGTATTAACAAGCAAAAATGGTTTTTCATGAATCGGCATTCGTTTTGCACATACCTAAGGACATCCATATCCCTCGGGACAGCGTAGCTACGGAGTTAAGGCAATAATCGAATCGTGTTTTTTATCCGAGGTATCGAAACGTAACGGAAGAAACCACGAAAGATAAAAAATATAGTGGAGGTAACTATGGTCGGCATTACATCATACGGAGTATATATCCCCTTTTACCGATTGAATCGCGCGGAGGTCGCAAAGTCTTGGGGAGGATTTCAGGTACCCGGCGAAAAGGCTGTGGCGAATTTCGACGAAGACACGGTAACCATGGGGGTAGAGGCATGCAGAGAATGTCTGAAGGGATTTGACAAGGGCGATATCGAGGCCCTGTATCTTACGTCAACGACATTTCCTTATGCCGAGAAACAATCTTCAGCGTTGGTGGCGGGGGTGCTCGACTTAGATCAGAGCGTTCTCACCGTTGACATCTCCGGAACCCTCAGGTGCGGAAGCAGCGCGGTAAGGCTTGCCATGGACGCTATCAAGGCGGGAAGCTCGGAGAATGCCCTTGTGTGTGCATCCGATCTTCGACTGGGGCTCCCCAATGGTGCCAAAGAGCTTGAGTTCGGCGACGGAGCCGCAGCTTTTCTCATCGGTACTGCGGATGTGGTGGCCACCATAGATAACATGTATACGGTGAACCACGAAATATTTGACGTGTTCAGGCCGGCCCAAGAGCGTTTTGTCCGATCCTGGGAAGATCGGTTTGTAAGGGAGATGGGCTACAAAAAGGTGGTTTCCGAGGCAGTGCGTGCTGCGTTACAGGCGTTCGGTATGGAGCCCGGTGACTTTGCCAAAGCAGTGTTCGGTTCTCCCAACCCGGTTTATTTAAGTGGAGCCGCCAAGGCAGCTGGTTTTGACCCGAAGACTCAGGCAGTTGATCCCCTCTGGGGAATGATCGGAAATACGGGGTCTGCTCACTCCCTTATACTGTTATGTGCCGCCCTGGATGAGGCAAAACCGGGCGACAAACTTCTCTGGGTGAACTATGGAGACGGATGCGATGTTTTTACCCTGACCGTTACCGATGAGATCGCAAAAATGCAGAAGAAGCAAAGCGTCAAGAGGCTGTTGAATTCCAAGGCCCAGACAACCTATCAGAAATACCTGCGCTGGAGAGAGCTGATTGCCTTAGAACCACCCATGAGGCCGCGGACAGAGCCCGCTTCTGCCGTTGCCCTTTACCGGGATAGAAAGTGCGGGTTAGCGTTAAATGGCTCTAAGTGTAGAAACTGCGGAACCATACAGTATCCGGTTCAGCGAATATGCATGGAATGCCGAGCCAAAGACAACTTCGACTTTTATCCTTTTGCGGACAAGCAGGGAAAGGTTGTGACCTTTTCCCATGATAATCTGGCTGTCTCGCCTGATCCTCCGACAACCCTTGCAGCCGTAAATTTTGAGGAAGGCGGGAGGATCATGGTGGATATTACAGACAGGGATCCGTCAGAGATAAAGGTAGGTATGCCTTTGGAAATGACGTTTAGGAAGTTTCGAAACACGGAAGGTGTCCAGGTTTATTGGTGGAAATCGCGACCGATCAGATGAACCGATCATGGACTCACCTAGTGCTTCGATTCGCAAATACAGTCACGTATTTTGATGAGCGGAACTGGAGGAAATGCTCACTCCATTCGGCCCGAGCTCATGGCCGAGGGCAGCACTAAGTCTTGAGTGAATTAATTCGTTATCGAATTAATGAATCGAAGGACTTAGCTTCCGGTTACCATAAAGAGTGGGAGGTCAAGCCAAAATGGAAAGTATAAAAGATAGAGTTGCCATTGTGGGTATGGGATGCACCAAGTTCGGAGAGAATTGGGACAAGAGCTCCGATGATATGATTATCGAGGCCGTGTATGAGGCGTGCGAGGATGCCAGTATCTCTCCACAGGACGTACAGGCACTATGGATTGGATCGTATTGGTCCAATCTTCCGGCGCCGAGCCAGCCCCTTGCCACGCTTCTGAAGCTGGACTATAAGCCCATCACCCGTTTAGAAAATATGTGCGCCACTGCATCTGACACACTGAGGAATGCTGCCTACGCCGTGGCTTCAGGGGTCTATGACATTGCTTTGGCAATTGGGGTTGAAAAACTCAAGGATTCAGGCTATAGCGGCCTGCCCACGGATGATATTGCCATGGGACTTACGTCAACCGCCCCCAATACCTTCAGGAGTAGAAATTTCACGGCACCGGGACATTTTGCCATGATGGCAACCAGCTATTTCAACAAATACGGATTGGATCCTGAAGAGGGGAGAACCATGCTTGCCAAGATCATGGTGAAGAACCACCATAACGGAACCATGTCCCCCAAGGCACATTTTCGGAGAGAGATCACGGTTGAGCAGGTCCTGAAAGCACCCATAATAGCGTGGCCCTTGGGTTTACTGGATTGTTGCGGTGTAAGTGACGGTGCTGCCGCGGCTATCGTGGTCAGGAGGGATATGGTAAAGGATTTCAGGGCCGACCCCGTGTTCATCAAGGCATCGCAGATCGTTGTCGGGCCGTCAGAGGGATACATGAACCCAAAACACGACTGGACCATGGTAAAGGAAACCTACCGGGCCGGCCAGGCCGCGTATGAAGAGGCTGGCGTAAAGGACCCGCGAAAGGAAATCAGCATGGCCGAGGTCCACGATTGTTTTTCCATTACCGAAGCGGTTATTTATGAGGATCTGCAATTTTCCCCGAGAGGACGGTGCAAAGAAGATATAGAGGCCGGGACCTTTGAATTGACCGGCGAGCTCCCGGTGAATATGGACGGTGGTCTGAAGTGTTTTGGCCATCCTATAGGGGCTTCGGGGCTCCGCATGGTCTACGAGCTCTACAAGCAAATCCAGGGGAAGGCCGGACCGCGGCAGATAGAGAACCCCGGGCTGGGCCTGACCCATAACTTGGGAGGTACCCCGGGTGGCTGCACGATTGCAGTCAACATTGTCGGGCCGTAGAACCGCAATAGGTGACATGAATGGATCCCCTTGCCTTTTTCACAAGGATCCGTGAGCTGAGCAGGTCTGGGCGAACGCGTCTTGGTTTGAACCGCTGGGAGTTACGGATTTGGTATTTGTTTAGTATTTCGAAAGCGATTATTGCTTTAGCTCCCAAATTCCGTCGTTCTCAGGGACATGGATATCTTTTTTTGACACCGAAGAAGTCCCTGTTGTTATGCTCGCATATCCCGCCTGGGTAAAGGTTCCCCTGTGGAATTCTCTCGCTTGCGGGAGACCCCCTGTGGGGGATTCCACAGGGTAAAGGGAAAGAGCAGGCTGAAAGCGCCTGCCCAGCCCGCCCTGTTGAACTTGATAATTCCCTGCTTGCTGCAGGGTTATCACATAGTGCCTCCCCCTTGATGGGGGAGGTTAGGTGGGGGTGATAAAATGTTTGGTCACCCTCTCCTTTACCCGCCTGAAGTCTGGCGGGTTGATCTCCTCCCATTAAGGGAGGGGACTTTCCCATTGGATACCCTGCAGCTTGCTGCAGGGTGGTTCATTAAAAGCTTAGCATCGCTCAGAAGCGTCTACTCAATAGTATATTCGTTAAGGCACGTGTATATACTGACCGTTATCCGGTCATGACCATTTTCTCAAGGCGATATCTATTGGCCTCACGGGATGTAGTCACAGAGGTGGGGTTTAGATGAGCCAGACGGAGACTCCCAGGGCTTCCACGGTGTAAACCCCTCCTCTGTGACCTATACAAGACCCGGTGGAATTCTTTTTAAGATATCGCCCGCCCGCCTCGCCTGAGCGAGAGCGATGGCGGGCAGGCCTCTCGAAAACAGCCATGACCTCCTTTGGTATATGAGCGATACCAATAGCTCATTATTTCTGAAGAGGTACTTGAAAAGAGCTATTCAACAGGGTGAAGTGCAAGAAAAGACATCCATATCCCTCACCAGGGGCAAGTCAAGCAGAATAGCTTCTCATTATTGTGCTGCGGAGTGAAAGCGATAATCGAATTTGGAGATTCGAAATTCGGGTTTCTTTCATCCTGTATGCTCCTTAAGGTTTCCAGGCTCAAGGCCATGCAGCTGAGGGAAATCTTCGTCCTGATGCGTTGACAAAGGAGCGTGATGTTCGATTTTGAAAAAGGAAGGGTGAAGCTGATCCGTGGCGGCCGCTATCCTCACTGCAACACCGTTTTTGTGGATGATGAACACAGGGCCTTCATAGATGCGGCAAGCAAAGAGGAAACGCTCAGGGCTATTAACGGTGAAAGGCCAATTGAGATCCTCATCGTCAGCCATGGCCATGAGGATCACATCATGTACAATTACCTCTTTCCCGATGCCCGCTTCTGGGTGCCCCAGGAGGATGCCGTGGTTTTCAAGCAGATAGACCGGCTCATTGACGGCTATGCTCCTGAAAGCGAGGAGCAACGAAAGGAATGGAAAAGGCTGCTCATCGAGGTATGCCACTATGAGATTCGTGATCCGGAGCGGCTCTTAGCAGACGGAGATATCCTGGAATTCGGTACGAGCCGTTGCCAGGTGATCCACACACCGGGGCACACCCCCGGACACTGCGCCTTCCATTTTCTTGAGGAACGGGTTATCTATCTTGCCGATCTCGATCTTGTCAAGGCAGGGCCGTATTATGGAGATACGACCTCGAGCCTTGAGGACACCATTCAATCTCTTGAACGTATTGCATCAATTGATGTGGATTTCTATCTCACAGGCCACGGTGAGGGGATATACGATGGAAACCCCGATCACATCTATCGGTATATACAGGTGACACGGGAAAGAGAAGGAAAGCTCTTGGAATTACTGTCCGGCGGGCCAAGGACCTTAGAGGAGATCACCGGGCAGGGAATCGTCTACGGCCCACCAAGGATAATTGCGGGATTCTGGGATGTTTCCATATCCGAGAGGGCCATGATGCTACAGCACCTCGAGTACCTGGCAAAACAGGGACGGGTGGAGGTGGACGGCGGTCTTTATCATCTGCTATAGTGAACGACTCAAATAAGTAGACATTCAATAGCCTGTCATTGCGAGCGCAGCGAAGCAATCCCATGAGATTGCTTCGTCACGGAGTTTATCCTGAGCAAAGTCGAAGGGCTCCTCGCAATGACTGCTTTCTATGTTCGTTCACTATAGTATACGGGCTCATCGGCTGAAAACCTTCAGGGAATCGTAACGTCTGCGAGTCGTGAGGCCAAATCCTCGATGTATGATCGATTCTCGAGTTTTTGCGTCCATGATTGAGGTATCGATGTAATACCCAAATAGTCGCCGGAAATAGCACAGGCCATGGCGCCCAGGGTGTCGCGGTCTCCTCGATGGAGTACGGCGCAGAACAGGCAGTCCTCGAATGATCTGGGATGGAGCAGGAATGAGTAGAGGGCAAAGGGCAGGGATTCGTGCACGGCAACGGTACGGCCAAGCTGCCGGGCTGCGACCGATGGATGGGTCTGTCCGAAAATGAGATCCCCAACATCTCGGATCTTATCTCTCATCTCGGAGGTCCTGGCAAAGCCGAGTAAGTCCTGTACAAAGGCATCGGAGGGAAATGTATCGTCGGGGTCAAGTTGCACTGCAAGGGCAACGGCCTTTGTTTGCACCGCCGCACCGTCTATGCCGAGGGGATGTGTATGGGTAACGACGGCAGACACCCGTGCCATCTCATAGAGGTCCGGAGAGTCGTGAAAAACCAGGCCTACGGGAACAACCCTCATTGCCGATCCATTGCCAAAGGAACCCGATCCTCCAAAGAGCCTTTGCGCAGCTTCGACATACGTGATGCCCAGTTCCTCTACCATGGAGAATACAGCCGGCGGTCCCGAGGCGTAACCACGCCATGGTTCGCGCTTGAAATTCTCCCTGAATGTTCCTCCCAGATCCTGTTCATCGAGGCAGGCCGTTTTCAGGATTGATTCGGCAATACCGATGGACATGGCGGTATCGTCGGTATA
>DATKZQ010000088.1:0-57544 GCA_035527895.1 Desulfatiglandales bacterium | reverse complement strand
CTTAGTTCCACTGTTTTTTCTGGATTAACCCCTTTAGCACGGCTTTCTGGATCTTCTGTGTCTCCTCCCAACGGTATCGAATGGGTTCGGGAATGGCAATCTGAAAGTAGCCGGGACGAAACAAACAGGTTTCAGGCTCTTCATCCCAATCGTACCTGTGGGTGCTGTCCAAATCAAAGGGGTTGCCCCGAAAGCCCCCGGTCAATAAGGATACGCGGGAGAAGATATGGCGATCCTTTATGCCCAGGCAGTTGGGGATGGCATTGGGGCCTACGCACCTGATAACGCTGGGAGGGATGGTGTTTTGATACCACAACCCGGTTGAAGCAAAGTAAGCGCCCTCGTTGATAAGGCCCAAGAGTTTAAGCTGGTAGGGATTTTTAGCAAGTCCATAGGCAGAGGTTTTTTCAATCTTGATATTGAGTGCCTCAAGATCCTGAAGAAACGTGAGCAGATTTTCCAGATAGGTTATGAAATGGAATAGCTCGTCCCGTCCAAGGTTTGGGCTATCGGCAATTTCGGCAATGAGATTAAAAGCCTCCTGAGAGATAGGAGGGATCGAATGAAGCTCAAAGAGGGCCTTCAGGTTGAATTTGTCCAAAGTTTCCATGAACCCGGTGGTTATAGGGTAGTCTTGAGCCGAGGGGGTGCTCGCCCAAAACCTCTCTAAAACAACAGATGCGGGAACCCTGCCCGCCGTGACCAAGCGCATGGCATCCATAGCCTGGGCTTCGGTACGGGAAAGAGTCTGGGTTACTTCGGCATCTAGCTTTTGGGATATATACTGTTTGCGGAATTCCTGCATGACCTGAAAGGTCTGGCGATAGACAAACCGAATTAAGGAATTTGAGGACGAGGTCTCAGGGTTTCTGCCGATTTCATAGTGAATAACCCTTAAAATGTCTTCGTTGTTGAAGCGGAGCACCAGAAATCGCCCCACATCCAGAGCATCAGTCTTGTTTCTATCGGTGAGATACTCAACATATCTCCTGACCAGGTTGGAAAAGCTGTCCCTCCATTCTCTTTGCTGCTTCAATTGACTAAAGGAAATCCCAAACCATCTCCGACTAATCAGGTCCTTTTCCCGAACCCCTACATACAGCTCCAAAAGCTTTCGGTAAATCTTTTGAAAGGCCGTAACGCTTTGAAAGAGCACATGTTTTGCCTCTTCTCCGAGGTCAGACATGCAGGATATAAAGATGAGAATGGTTTCAATCTCATAGTTGTTGACCAACACCTCGCATGCATGGGATCTAATGATGTGATTGGATGGCATGCCTTTTTCCAGGATAATCCGGGTGAGAGGCTTAATGGAAATCAGGAATTCCGGGCTCCTTAATTTGTAAAGGTTGAGCAATTCGAGGAACAATTGCGGTGAAACCTTTTCCCTGTATCTCCCCAAGCTTAGCGTCAGAATCTTCCCAATACACAGATCCAGCAAGATGAGGGGGCGATGGGAAGTGGGCCCGGGAAAGGCCTCCCGTAGCCTTTGAACGACCTTCAAATCGTAGGGCTCTGCCGGATGCAGAAAGGAGGCCACGGTCTTATACCGGTTTTTCTGTTCAAGCGCGGGCCTAAATGACGCCCACTCCTCCTCAAAGTTGGCGGTAATCGTGTCGAGGTCGAGATAGGGGTGTCTTTGGGGGGAGAAAAGAAAACTAAGTGTGTGGGTATCAATCTCCTCGATTTGAGACAGAAGCGTTTGGCGGATCTCTTCTATGCCAAAGGGTATGCCCATTGTCTCTCTCTTGATCCGTTCAGGATCTCAGATGTTGCTGGCTTGCCAGGAGATCCCTCGGCGAGATGGGGGATGGCAATTACACCCTCATGTTTCGTTGCTTTTGACAGAGGCAATGATGAATTCAGCTGTCTTTTCCGCGGAGTTGCCAAAAAGCTCTTGGATCGGAAGGAGGTTCAGATAGTCATCAGACCATGACAAGCCCGTCTCTTCGACAATGTTTCTGATGTGAGCGCCCTTCTCGCCGAGCGCGAGCACCTTCCTGGATAGCTCTGCATCCTTATTGAAGCCAACATCGAGGAGCAAGAGGTGGTCGATGTTGGGCCCTTGCTGCATTACGGGGATGATAAGGATGCTCCTGGCATCGATTCTTCCCTTCCCGATAAAGACATTTCCGGCGTTGACGATGATCCTCTTTGTTCCTTTAAGCCGGATGTCTCCCTCAATGCGGGAAACAAGGCGAGAAGAGCTGCCCTTCTTGCTCACCAGCTCAATCGTTGAGTCCTCAACCGGCTCCCCCGAATAACTAAGGTTGTTTATCTTGTAAAGGGTTTCGCCCTGTATTTCCGAAATAACCTCCTGCAGATTCTTTAGTACCAGAACATTCTTGTTGGTGATGTCGCTTATCTCAAATCCATTTCGCAGGATAGCATCGAAGAGTAACCCCGTTACTGGTTCCCATGTTCTGCTCGTTCCCACGGTAACTGTCTTGGCCTGGTGCCTGATTGCATCTATTGGCCTGGCCATATCGTTTATTGCCTCTCCGATACAGCGAAAGAAGATGTCGAATACATGAGGAGCGGTGCCGCTCTCTCCGAAGTCTGTCTCAAAATCAGACATGGGGAGCCGTCCGGATAGGTACTTCAGCAGAAGGGTAAGTCTGGAGGCTGCAGCCAGTCCCAAGGCTGTGGTGTAGCGGCCCAGTTCGAGCCGTTTCTTGAATTCAGCAAAGAACCGGGCGGCCCTTTCCTGCAGGACTCTGTCGAGTATTATTTGATAGATGTCGAGGCCTTTTCCCTTGGATTCGGCAATAAGCTTGCTGACTTCCTCCCTGAAATTGAAAAGGAAACCGGATTCCGCATCTATTGCCCGTGCTGCATGATACCCCCACAGATGACCTGCCAATGTGGTTACGATAGGCGAAAAACGCTCCTCTATTTGGGGCACGAAGATCAGTGAGTCGGCATATGGCCTAAACCCCTCTTCGCCTTCGGTGGCGATCACAATGGTGGTCGCCTGATGGGCCTTGAATATTGCCGTATCCTTGATAATATCATTGATAACCGTGCCCCTGTGACCGGCTGCGCAGATAATAATGAGCGGCTCCGAGGAGAGATCTATATGCTTCTTGTCTTCAACCACATCCGAGGAGATGGTCTTATAGCAAAGCTCGCTCAGCTTTATCCTGATCTCGTCGGCGGCGATCTTGTTGTAGCCGCTGCCTACAACCGCCCAATACTTTTTTGATGAGGCAAAGCGGTGCGCTGATTGGGAGATTTCCGCTTCAAGGGCGAGCACTTTTTTCATTATTGAGGGGAGCTTCATGAGCCTCTGGAGTTCCCCGAGAATAAAATCATCGCCCCGCCGGGAAGTCATTTGTGCCAGCTTGAGGCCGAGGATACCGCCGGCTGCAATCTGAGAGTAGTAGGCCTTGGTGGAGGCAACCGACATCTCGATATCGCGACCGGTGCTGGTGTAGAGCACGCCGTCTACCTTGAAGGTGATGTCTGAATCTCGCCTGTTGACAAGAGCGAGGGTGTAGGCGCCCCGCTCTTTGGCCATGTCTACTGCCAGATTGGTATCGGTTGTGGTGCCGGATTGGGTTACCGCAATAACCAGGGTATCGCTCAGATCATCTTTTAAAAGGCTGCCGCTGAACTCGGAGGCCTTGAGGGGGAGGATACGAATGTCGGTGTCGGCGAGATAATAACGTAACAGCTCGGCGCAGCCGTATGCGGAAACACCCGCAGTTCCCTGGCCGATGAACAGGACCTTTTTGATCTTGCCTTGGGTGAATGCTGCGTCTAATCTCCGCGGAATCACCGTATCATCCAGGATGGTCACGGCATGTGGGTTCCCGTCTCTATCGGTGAGGCGCCATCTGGTTTGGACCGTTTTTTCAACTGATTGGGGAGATTCAAAGATCTCTTTCATGAAATAGTGGGCATAGGCCTGGCGATCGATGTCCCTGGAGGCAATCTCCGTTTCCTTTATGGCATCGTCAAAGAGTTCCAAAGGGGTCCCGTCATAGTGCAGTGCCTTGATACCGGAGAGATCACCCGTTGAATCTTGGTCCAGGATAAATATCTGCCCCTGACTTCCCCCATTAACGGTTTTTTCACCCTCCATCTTTACGTACCGAGCCGTCTCTTCAACGAGGCCGTAGATCTCGGATGCAGTAATAAGGTGTTCTCTTCCCAGGCCGATGAAGATCGTCTGCCCGCTCCCTCTCTGGGCCAAGAAGATCTTCCCCGGTGCTATATCCGTGTGCATTGCTATGGCATGGGAGCCTTTGAAATCATTTACCGCCAATCGAAAGGCCTCTTCTATGGGATGCCCCTTATCGCAGTACTTCTGTACCTGCAAGGGTATAATCTTGGTGTCCGTAGTTATTTGATCTGGGATACGTTGTCTGGTCCCGTGTTCGAATTCTTCTCTTAAGGCCAGGTAATTATCGATGTCACCATTAAGGCAAACGTGAATTATGCCATTCCGACTACTACAGGGTTGGGCCTTGCCGTCTTGAATGGTGAGGTTATCAACGGGGTGACAGTTTGGTTCGCTGATCTCCCCGACAGATGCCCAGCGGGTATGGGCAAG
Organism: Desulfatiglandales bacterium; assembly: GCA_035527895.1. Classification (GTDB taxonomy): domain Bacteria; phylum Desulfobacterota; class DSM-4660; order Desulfatiglandales; family B25-G16; genus JADFWK01. The sequence goes on along the minus strand of DATKZQ010000088.1, from coordinate 52,986 downwards.
CATCGTCTGATAAAGGTTGGGCCTGGAAATAAGGTAATGGAATATGGGATCAGTGCGGACCTGATCCCTGAGGAACGCGACGTTTTCTCCCAGATGACCTATCTGGGCAGCGATCTTATAGGTAAGGATAACGGAAATGACTCCCCCGCCCTCCCTCACGGTAATGCCTCTGTTTAGGAGGACTACCCCTTTCTGCCGGGAGATGAACTCTTCGAGCAGAAATTTCCCTTTTAAATCTTTCTCAAGCTCGTCATAGTGTCTTTTATTGAGGCATGTAATAATGGAGATGCCTGCTGAGTCTCTCCCTCTCACCTCCAATCGATCAAGGTTGTTGAAGAGAGTATTTATGCTTTTGATCTGCTGGAAGGCCACAAAAGAGATGTTTTTCTTCGAAAGGGCGGAAAGGGCCTCTATCTTTTTCAGATTCCCGAGTACCTCTTCCTTTAGAGACCACACCAGGTCCTTGGCATCGGATATCCTACGCCCCATTACCTCGTTTTCCTCTATGGACAGGAGATTGGGCCGCCGTTGTAGCTCCCTTTCTTCCCCAGCGATTATCGTCTCCAATCTTCCAGAGACGTCTTGAAGCGCCCTTTGTGCAGAGGTCTGTTTGAGGAGCTTGTAAAGCGAAGCGGTAAGTGTGAGGTCCGCAACCAGCCCTCTCAGTTCTCCAACAAGGACCTTCCCTCCGAGATAATGTTCGGTGAGGGCCTTGTCTTTATCTGGCAGTTTCTTAAAGGTGAATTCCTCAAGGCGGTGCGCCAGCGATGTGGCTTTTTCAATGGGAATACTTGCTGTAGAGGATTCTTTACGTTTGAAGGAAACGATACCAGTTAATCCACAGTTCAGTGTTTCGTCTCGAAGGGGAAAGAGGACGATAGTGCCGGGCGGGACCCTCCGGATATGTCTACCGATAGCGAGCCTGGGTAAGCGGCCACGCACTGCGCGTAGGCTCTTCAAACGCTTCAATAATGTCATGAACCCAACAACCTCTTCGAATAACCTGATGTTTCCTCACAAAACAAAGGCGAGCATGCCCCACCGTTTCTTGAAATCGCCTAATTGCTGATATCTTCGATATCAATGCCGCGCTCGATTACCTTACTTGCATTCTCCAGGACCTTTTTCCCTGCTGTCTTATCCAGGACGTAGATCATGTTTCCGCCTCTCTTGGAAAAGATCTGCCCATACGATATGGGCACCAAAGGTGTGGGGTCGTGCAGCAAGGATTCTGCCACAGGTTCTACCTTGCGGTCGCCGTTGGCCAAAAGCAGGACCGTCTTGGCACAGTAAACGAGCTCAACACCCATGGAAAGAGCATACCACGGGCTCTGCTCCGTGCTCTGAAAGTGGCCGTCGCGAACCGCATTTTCCACGGTATTCTCGTCAAGCTTAACCAGGAGCATGTTGTGGCCCTCAAAGGGGATGCCCGATTCATGAAAGCCGACGTGGCCTCGTCCCCCGACCCCGACAACCTGAAGATCAATGCCGCCGGTGCGCGCGATTTTTTCCGAGTAGCCATCGAGCAGTTCTCTGCGGATCCACCGGAGGTATTCGGATCGGGCCTGAGGCTTTATGACAATGGCTCTGCCCTTATCCTTGCCTTCCTCGGTCCAGTCATCAGGATGGGCCTCGAGTTCGGCCAAAAGCTTCTCCTGATCGACGAGGGTGCCCCACGGTACGTTTGTTTCCATAAATTTGTTTTTGAGGAGCCCGAAGAGCTCCTGCACCATGAAGAAGCCATAGCTTTCGGGATGCAGGGCGCGCTGCTGGGGGTTCTCTCCGGGAAGACCAATGTACTCGTCCAGGTTAAAACTGCGGATCTTGGCGCAGTCGAATTGCCCATCATTAGCTGCTTTGGCAAGGTATTTGTAGAGGCCGGTTGGTGTATTGCCGGTGGCCAGGCCCAAAACATGGGCATCCTTTGTATTCACGGTTTTCTTTATGTCGTCGACCACAATACGGGCTGCGACTTCGCTCATATGATCAAAATCTCTGGCGACGATTACCTTAAAGGGCATTGTAGTGTCCTCCACTGGAATTCAGTCAACCGAGTTTTTCTCGGAGCACATCGGCAATTTGGGTACAGTATTTCTCGGTTTCATCATGGGTGGGCCCTTCAACCATTACACGGCACATAGGCTGTGTGCCGGAGTACCGCACGAGCACCCTTCCCTTTGTGCCGAGTTGTGCTTCGACATCCTTGATAACCTCGTTTATCTCGGGAATGGTGGATAAGTCAGGTTTGCTTTTTACGTCCACATTGATGAGCTTCTGTGGGAACACCTTCATGACTTGTGCAAGTCTTGATAGGGGTTTTTGCTCTTTTTTCATGGCCGCCAGGATCTGCAAGGCGGTAATAATCCCATCGCCGGTGGTGTGATGTTCTAAGAAGATCACATGTCCCGATTCCTCGCCACCAATGGCCGCCCCTTTTGCGAGCATCTCCTCCAACACATACCGATCGCCGACCTTGGTCACGGCATTCTCGATGCCAAGCTCATCAAGGGCGATGCCGAGCCCGATATTGCTCATCACGGTGGTTATCAGCAAATTGTTTGGGAGTTTCCCCTCTCCTTTCATGGTCTTGGCACAAACGGCCATGATTTGATCTCCCGTGAGCACCGTGCCTGTTTCATCTACGGCGATAAGGCGGTCACCATCTCCATCAAAGGCAAATCCCACATCGGCGCCCCGCTTTTTGACCTCTTCGGCGAGGGCCTCGGGGTGCTGGGAGCCACAGTTTGCATTGATGTTCTCGCCATTGGGCTCATCGTACATGGTGGTCACATCGGCCCCCAACTCAAAGAGGGTCTCGGGCGCCACCTTATAGGTAGCCCCATGAGCGCAGTCCATCACGACCTTGGTTCCTTCCAGGGTAAGGTGTTTGGGGAATGAATTCTTCAGAAACACGATGTAGCGACCTCGGGCGTCGTCTATGCGATAGGCCTTGCCCAATTCGTTAGGGGAGGGATGCAACGTATGCATGTTATTGGAAAAGATGAGGTTCTCGATCTCGAGCTCCTTTTCGTCCGGAAGCTTAAAGCCTTCGCTCGAAAATACCTTAATGCCGTTGTCTTGAAACGGGTTATGAGATGCAGATATCACGATCCCGGCATCAGCCCGCATGCTATTCGTGGTAAAGGCAATACCCGGGGTGGTCAGCACTCCTACGAGGAGGGCGTTCACCCCCATGGAGCAGATTCCCGAAACCAGTGCGTTTTCGAGCATGTATCCCGAGATACGGGTATCTTTGCCGATAATGATCCGAGGCGTATGACCCGTGCGTTTAAACAGATAGGCAGTTGCCCTGCCGATGTTGAGGGCCATCTCAGCCGTCATGGGATGTTCATTGGCCACACCCCTCACGCCATCCGTACCAAAAAGCTCTCCCATTTCGTCCCCCTACGGTTTCCTTGTTAAGATGTGATATCCTCGCTCCAGGGCCCGCAGGCCTCCCTCCTGTAAGTGGCGGCTATGCACCTGAGCGCTAATGACCGCTCTTATATGAAACGCTTCTCTTCTTGTCAACCGTTGCCTTCCCTAACTCCTACATCGGTAAGCACGATTCCTTACTTGTTTTGATGTCAGTTTTGCCGGTCTTTTCCGAGATATCGTCTCTTATTGCACTGGCAGGGCACCGTTCGGCCGCATGTTCCTGGGCTCATTCTATTAGCATAAGAAAAGATATCGTTTGAAACAAGCCTTTTTTTCTCATCCTGTTGAGCAAGACCCGTGCCAATTGGGCACCATGCCTTTGGACCTCTTCTAGGTAACGGCGCCCCGCACAAAACCCGAAACGAGATTGAAGGGAAGAAATACATCATTGGAAATGCTTGTCCCCTGTGGTAAATTTGAGACAGCACACGGATTAAAAGGGGCAAAGATCAAGAAAGGGGCACTGAATGCGAGTGCTTGGAGTTTCGTTGTGAAGAATCAAGGTAATTGCCAATACAAGGGGAGAACCCCCCCCAAAGATTTCGGTCTCAAAACTCTTGTACTGGTGACCGGCTTATGTTAATCTCGAAGGGTACATGAATTGACTTAAGAGAGACCCCGCTCCTCAGGACAAGGGAGAGCGAGGTTTTTAGTTTTGGGTGACGTAGCGACAGTTTAAAATGAGCAACAGGGGAGGGATTACCGATGACCGTTGACCGAAAAGTAATTGAGGCCATGTACGACAATCTGCCTTCAAGGACAATGGTGAGGGTGAAGCGGGCTTCGGAGACCATCGTCAAGGCAAAGGAAAAAGGAGGCAAGGTAATAGCAGTGGTGGGAAGCGGTCCGAATCTGCATGAAGGGGTCACCACCCTTATTGCTGAACTCATCCACAAAGGGATTATCGATGGTATCTCAACCAGTTCTGCGGTAATCAACCACGAAATGGCCGGAACCCTGGAAAAGGTGAAGCGGTTTGACGGTGTGGCCTTTGGTTTTGAGCACAACAAACTGCCCTCGGACGGTTATTTCGAGGTCAGCATACTCCCTCCGGAACGGTTAGAAGAATATGGACGTGAGATCTGGGTCGATATGGATCTTTACCGGAGGATGAGCAAGGCGAGCGGAGCCACAATCATCAAGGTCGCCGGGAATATGGCCTATCCAACCGGGCTTCGAACGGAGAGACTGGCCCGCGATGTGCTGGCCCTGGCAAAGCGCCTTGGACTTCCCTTTGAGCAGGTTGTCGGCTACGGTGCCGACCGACTTACCATGATTGGCGCCGGTGCGGAGCGCAAGGTCCCGGTGCTGGTGACCGTGCCCCAATTGATAGGAGGTGGAGAAGTGGGGCTCGCTATTGGCGACTCCATTCCCATTTCAGAACGGTGCTACCGCATCGCAAGGCTCCTTGACAGTGCAGATGTGATTATCGAATCCGCCCTTGCCCTTTCCCAGGAGATCCATGATGGGCCCTTTGAACTGTTTACCGGTCATGGCATATGGGCCGACTGGGAGGGTGGTTGGACCTATGCCCTTGCCGACAAGAAGCTCATACGCATTGACCTTGATCCTAACCTGGAGCGAGCGTGGACGAAAGAGCGGAAATCGAAAATGATTAGCGAGGCAGTCCACAAGGGCTTGCCCAAGACCAAGTATATGGGCATACCGTTTCGAATGGAAATGTCGGGATTCGGGAGAATCCCCGGCAGCCTTCCAGTTGTCGGCGACATTGGCGAGATCTGGCCCCTCCTGGCAACCATGGTCGCAGATGCCCTCGGTGTAAAGCTTGATTTCATGAGCTACAAGCAGTCGCTGCCTGCCGGACAAGAGGTTCGCGAATGGATCGTAGAGAACGTTAACCCGGTGAACCGGGCCAAGGTGTTTGCGGCCGCCCAACAAGGTGGCATACTGTCCTCTTATTAGGCGAGAGCTCTTAGCTCCCCATCCCAAGAACAGAAGTTTTTGAGAACGGTTAAACCCGGAAGACCGCTTTTTTCGGGGTGGAACTGGACTGCAACGAGATTCCGTTTACCCAGCACCGTGGCAAAGGTAATCCCGTAGTCGGTTGTGCCGATGATAGCATGGGCGTCCCGTGGTGCTGGAAAGAAGCTGTGAACAAAATAAAACTCGCTTTCAGGGTCCACACTATGGAAGAGAGGGTGAGGTCTTTTCATGATTACCCGGTTCCAACCCATATGGGGCACCTTAAGCGTCTCACCAGTGGGGGAGTGTAGGGGTACGGGAAAACGCTCTACCTTCCCCGGGATCAATCCGAGGCAGGCAGTTTGATTCTCTTCGCTCTGTTCGAGGATGATCTGCGCCCCCAAACAGATCCCCAGAAACGGTTTGCCCGATTCATAGAAATCCCGGATCGCCTTGTCAAGACCCATTTTCCTTAAATCCTTCATGGCCTGTCCTGCAGACCCGACTCCCGGAAACACAATCCTGTCAGCCTCTTGTATTGTGTGTATTTCAGAGGTAATCTGGCACTTGAACCCCAGATGGTTGAGGGCCCTGGCAACACTCGTGAGATTCCCGGCCTTGTAATCGACAATAGCGATCATCGGAATGCCTTACTCCCACTCGATGGTGCTTGGTGGTTTTGAGCTGATATCATAGGTTACCCTGTTGATACCCCTGACCTCATTGATGATCCTGTTTGAAATCCTGACCAGCAGGTCGTGGGGAAGCTTGGCCCAGTCTGCGGTCATGGCGTCAAGACTGGTTACCGCCCTGATGACCACGATGTGCTCATAGGTTCGCTTGTCGCCCATGATCCCCACGCTCTTAAGGGGCAGCAGGATTGCAAAGGACTGCCACAGCCTTTTGTAAAGATTGCTTTTCTTTATTTCTTCGATCACAATATTGTCTGCCTGACGCAGGATCGACAGCCGCTGTGGGGTCACCTCGCCGATAATTCTTACTGCCAGGCCCGGCCCTGGAAATGGATGGCGGGATATGACATCATCGGGCAGGCCAAGCTCTTTGCCCAGAAGCCGGACCTCATCCTTGAAGAGATGTTTGAGGGGCTCAATAAGTCTGAGGCGCATCCTCTTGGGGAGACCACCCACATTATGGTGGGATTTTATCACAGCAGATGGCCCACCAAAGGAGGATCGAGACTCAATCAGGTCTGGATAGAGGGTGCCTTGTGCCAGAAAATCAGCCCCCCTAACCTTCAAGGCCTCTTCCTCGAATACCTTGATAAAGGTTCTACCTATTATCTTCCGCTTCCGCTCAGGATCGGTGATACCCCTGAGTGGTTGGAGAAACCTTTTTCTGGCATTGACGCGCCTCACATGAACCTTGAATCGATCTCCGAACAGGCCTTTGACCCGGCTCCCCTCGTCGGTGCTTAAAAGGCCGTTGTCAACGAAGATGCAGGTCAATTGTTTTCCAATGGCCCGGCTCAAGAGAACGGCAGCCACAGATGAGTCTACACCACCGCTCAACCCCAGGATGACCTTACTTCCCGCAACCTCCCTCCTTATCTCCTCTATCTCCTTTTCGATAAAGGATTTCATGGTCCATGCCTTTTTGCAGTCACAGATTCTAAAGAGGAAGTTGCTCAGCATCCTTTTGCCCTCAGGCGTGTGCGCCACCTCGGGATGGAACTGAAACCCGTAGAGCCTCCGGTCGGGGTTTTCAACCGCTGCGGCGGCCGTGTTTTCCGTTGAGGCGGTTATCTTGAACCCGGTTGGCAGACCGGTGGCCGAGTCTCCGTGACTCATCCAGCACGGTGTTACTGCTCTGACCCCGTTAAAGACCCCTGCTTGGTCGAGTACGCTTAGTTCTGCGAGGCCATATTCTCGCTTTGCCGCACTCTCCACCTTGCCGCCCAGGGTGTGGATCATGTACTGCATGCCGTAACATATGCCGAGTACGGGGATACCAAGATCGAAGATCCCTGAATCTACCTTGGGGCTGTGTTTTTCATAAATGCTCGCCGGGCCGCCAGAGAGTATTATCCCTTCAGGAGCTAAGGATCTGATCCTGGAGATCTCAATATTCGGTGCCTCTATCTGGCAGTAAACGTGTAGCTCCCTGACTCTCCTGGCGATGAGCTGGTTGTATTGCGAGCCAAAATCGATGATTAGTATCATTCACCACCCCTCCGTACTGGGCACTACGTGATCCGAAAAGACCACTTTAATACATAAAAAGGGCATGTTGCTCAAGAAAAAGATAAGCGGTACCTTAAAGACTTCAACCACGGGGATACGGTAACCGCATTTGGTATGCAAAGCGCACAAGCCTCGATGAAGGCGAGTTTAGGAGAAGTAGGATAGCACGGGTAAGGCTGTGAGTTTTTGATCGAATCAAAAGACCTTTTCACCAAGAATCCAGAAAGCTCGGCGATGATGCCTCATGCAGTGAGCCCCCTGCTCACTTTCCTTACGAAATGATCTAGCTTTTCTTCAAAGGGGGCCTCAAACCCACCGTGGTACACGCTCTGGGTAGCAATCTCCGAAGATACCATGGCAGCTCTGTACTTCATAGGAAGTCCCTTTATGCGAGCTCTGAATTTCCTCCGCTTCTGCACGAAGGCGGGAAAGTGAACAAGAAGCGCTTTCACGAATGGAGGGCTGTCAAGTTTTTCCGGATGCGCCATGAGATATTCATAGATGGTATCGGTGAGCTCGTTGATCTCATAGCTTATTTCATTGCTAATGTCCGTATATAGCTTCTCGTCTTCAGACAAGTTGTGACGTTGAAGAATCAGTTCCGATTCATCTGCAGCTCGTTTTTCCAAGATCTTGAGCACGTCCTTGACGTATACTTCCTTATTCTGCAAGAATTCTCTGTCTGTCATCAGTAGCCCTCCAATAATCTCATAGGAGGAACAGATGACACCGCATTTGTTTGCCGAGGAATCCTTGATAATAATAATGCCCCTCTTCTGTATGTTCTCCCGGGCTTCTGGAGAAATAAAGGAGTTAGCACCTTCAACAATTACTCGGGTCGTTGGGCAGCCGTGTTTGTCGAAGAGCCTCTCCCAGTTACCGGTATGAATGGTTTCAGGTCGTCCACCGCACGGCACAAAGACATCGGTAAAGTGAGAAAAGATATGGTTTTCAAACTGGGCATGGAACTCATCTGCTGACACCCACTCTTCCTTGATTCCCTGGTTGGTTCGAGTTACCTTCTTAAACAGGTCCACGAGACCTTCTTTTCTCTGTTCCCTGGAGTAAAGGATAAAACCGCCTTCATTGAGAAGATCCGTTGAAAAGGCAGCTATATCGTCTTTGTGAACGAGGCTGCTCAACTCCCTTTTGTGAATACCCTTTGGATCATACATCACGCCTGATGCGTCGGTGATCGATGTAATCTGGGCCTCAGGGCAATGGCCCACCACTAACTTAATCAGGTTCCCGGCAACATCACCGTTGGTTCCGCCGGTGAGTTTAACGGTGAAGAGGTCTGTGCGGGCGTCAATCCCAAGTTCCTTGAGAGTGCGCTCCACATATTTCAATACGCCAAGGGAGGTAACCCCGTACTCTTTATGATTGATGCCGATCTTTTTGCTGGAAATAATGCCACCACCCAAGATGTATCCCCGTTCCTTGGCTCGTTCAGCCATCTCTTCGATCATAGAATTATGTATATTCTCGTCGGGCCCCAACTCAATGGGCTCGTCTTCTCCGTAGTAGTCCACCACTTTGGGGTCAATTGGTTTCCCGTCACGGGTGACAAAGATATCCAAAAATGCATCTATCATTCCCCGCTGAAGATCATAGAGGCGATTGGTAACGCGGGCCTGTTCTTTCAGGTCAAAGGCACGCATAACAACTGCCAGTTTGGATCCGCCCTGATAGATATCCTTGTTTTTTAGATGCTGGGTGTGGGCAAGGACCATTGCCTCTTTGAAAATGGTATTCATCGCCGATTCAAAGTCATCCTTGCTCCTCGTGATGATGGTCCTAAAGCCTCCCCGAGCAATATCTGAAAACCCGAAATGATAACCGGATCCGTGTCGATGATAGAAGAAGGTGGTCCTGAAGGGCAAGTCAGGAGGGAGGTTCGCCCTTATTTCCCGAGGTAGATGTTCCATGTAGAGACGGTCCAGCCTGAAGGAAAGAGCCCTCTTGTAAGTGACAAAGAAATTTGTCTTCAGCGTATAGCGGACAAAGAGCAAGGCTACGCTGAACATGATTTTTCTGGTTTCATCCAGAAGGGCATGGCCTGTGTTGTATTCCTCGATCAGGGAATAGACCCTCTGATACTCCTGCTCGAGGGCATCTCGCTCCATGCGTTCCTGCTGATCTGGATTGAATTTCCCATCGAATAGTTGCAGTAGTTCCCGTGTGAGCTGGAGATGGCTGAAGAAGGCATCTTGGGTTTCGCTCCAATCAAATCGGTATGGAGAGCTATGGGCCATGTTGGTGTGAACAAAGGTGCAAATCGCACTCAAGAGGCTGCCTTCGGGTCCCGTAAGGATGTCGCCGGTGACCAGGTCTTGGTAGGTCCTGTCCCTCGGGTTTATCACCTTGGTATTGTAAAGTTCTGATTCGAGGGAGGAAAAGATCGGCATATTTTTTGTGATGGATTTCCCGTCCCGTGTGGCGATATATGCGGTCAGAATAGTCACTCGCTTTTCAGGATCTTCTATCTCAACGACATAGTTCCTTCGTGTCGCAATGTTGAGACGATAGAATATTTCGATAACTTCACCGATGTATCCCTCTGCCAAAGGGTCGATGACCGAAAAGGTCAGCCTCGACTGTTCACGGCCCTTTTCATCTAACAGGGGCTCAATGTCCAGAAAGGCACCGCCTTGACGGATTGCCGACTGGTAGAGCCACATCCCTCTGGCAACCCTGCGGGCAGGGGAAAGGAGCACGTACTGGCGATTGTTCTTCAGGAAGTAATGGAAAATGGTATCAAATTCCCTGAAATTGAAACTGGGATAGTGCTCTTGAAGGGCCTTGCGGACTCGACCCTTGCCTCGAAAAAAAGAGGTTGATTCTTGCTCCTCCTTTTCGGTGCGGAAATGGAATTTTTGGATCTCGAGCTCGTATTCCTGACCGGGGAGGCAGGCATCGGAATGGATCATCTCAGCGTAGATAATCTTTTTGCCTCTAATAGTATTGAGGGTCCTGAACAGGGTGCCTGGTTTGTTGAGGGTAGCGATGATGAATTTCTCATCGGCATCCCTCAAGACCAACTGATGGTTTTCCCCCAGGGTCTGCAGATTCATGCATAGGTTTGGAAGCGACTCTTTTTCGGTGCCGAGGGTCACAAAAAGATACGGATGCATGTTCTCCCGGAGCCAGTTTAGGTTGGCCAGAGCATGTTTCCTCTGCTGTGCCATTCTTCTGGGGAGCTGATTAATGGTCTGTTCAGGTTTAATATACATTTGCTTCCTCCATTAAGGACCCTGTTCATATGTGCCCGTTTTGTGCTTGAGCCCTGAAAGCACCCTGTATACAGTCAAATATGAGCAAGATGTTCTAAGAAGTCAATCGGAAAATTACATTTTTTACATGTCTTGCCAGAGATTTGCCTTTTTTTTGGCTAAACATATGGTATTTGTGTTTATTTTTGTTATAAGTTACTTGCACAATAGCCATTTTTTTGAAAAACCCGTATTTTCGCCCTGAGGGTACTCGCCATTCCGCGGGCCCCGTTGCCGGTGAATTTCTCGGCAAACCCTTCGTTGACATTGCACCGGTTTTCATTTACCTTTTCTACAGGTTCTTGGCTTGCCGAGCACGGGCGGCCCTGAAGGGGTGTAAAAGCTGCTACGGTCCGCAGCTCGATCGTTTTATCGGATAAACCAGGCCCCGCGAACAAGGCGGGTCATCATCAGGTGTGGTATGAAGAAGATACTGGATGTCTATGTCTTTAAGGAGATGATTCCCAATTTTGCGACCAGCCTTGTTGTATTCACCTTTCTCATCCTTGCCGGAAGGATCTTGAGGCTCACCGAATGGATGGTTAATCATGGAATCTCCCTGGCACAGGTGCTGCTCATAACCACCTTTACACTCCCTTATGTTTTCTTTTTTACCTTGCCGATGGCAACCCTGTTGGCCTCTCTTATTGCCTTTTCGAGGCTCAATGAGGACAATGAGATCACTGCGCTCAGGGCATCCGGAGTCAGCCTCTATCAGCTCTTTCCCCCGGTCATCGCCTTTTCGATTGGGAGCTATATCATAGCTTTCTTTATTGCCATCTATCTCATGCCCGCAGGGAACCATTCTTTGGCAAAGCTTCTCTTTGAGGTGGCTCGTTCCAATACGAGCATCGGAATCAAACAGGGGGTATTCAATGAGACGATCCCCAATATCGTGCTCTACGCCAATCATATATCGGCTCAAGACCAGACAATGGAAGGGGTATATATTTTTGATGAGCGGGACCCAGGCCTCTCAAATACCATTATCGCACGGCAGGGAAGGATCAGTTCAGATCAAAAACAGATGTCTATCAGTCTGCATCTCACAGATGGTTCAATATTCATGGTGAGCAAGAAATTGGATTCATCGAGGGTGCTGCGGTTTAAGTCTTATGACGTGAATATCGAGCTAGCAGACATCATGAAGAGGTTCTCCTCCCGCATGAAGGGGGAGAAGGAGATGTCCCTCTCTGAGCTCAGGAATCGCCTCAGGGGTATTGAAAAGGGAACGGTCAAACACAATATCCTGTCCATAGAGCTACAGAGGAAGTTCTCAATCCCTGTTTCTTGTTTGCTGTTTGGCCTTATCGGCCTCCCCCTCGGTTTGATGGTGAAGGCACGGGCACGGTCATGGGGGATTGCCCTGAGCGTGGTCGTGTTTACGGTGTACTATATCCTTTTGTCGTCGGCAGACAGCCTGGGCGAGACTGGCACCGTTAATCCTGTCTTGGCTATGTGGATACCGGACATGGTGTTGGGGGTTGCCACCGTTGTCCTGATCTGGTGGGCGGCGCGTCATTCGTAAAATGACGGTTCAGGTCTTTGCCTCAGTAAAGGGGGTTCGCCGCCAGTACATAGTAACGCCGAATAGCATTGTAAGGCTTAGCCGAGCTGTGAAAGGGGGCGTTTGATTTTCTGTTTCGCAGGGCGCGGGGGCGATACTGATAGCGTCTGTCAATCTGCGAGGGCAATAGCCTCGATTTCGACTCCGGCCTCCTTCGGCAGGCGAGCCTGAACCGTAGATCGTGCTGGCAGGCTACTGCCGAAGAACCGCTGGTAGACCTCGTTCATCTGCGCGAAATCGTTCAGGTCACGCAAGAATACGGTGGTCTTGACGACCTTTTCCAGGGAAGAACCTGCTGCCTCAACAATGGCCTTGATGTTTAACAGGGCTCTCTCTGTCTCGGCCTTTATTCCACCGCTTGCTATCTCTCCTGTCTTGGGGTCAATGCCGATCTGGCCGGCGGTGAACACCATATTTGCGGCACGAATCCCTTGTGCATAAGGCCCGATTGCAGCCGGCGCATTGTGGGTTTGAATGATCTCTTTCATGTCTCCTCCTTGATTATAGTCGGTATGCGTGCGCTCTTTTGTTCATCTCCTTTGGCGTCTGACTCTTGGAGCAGGCAGACAAAAGTAGAGGAGGCTTTGGTCACCATAAGTAATGGGACCCTGTCACAACCTGCTAAAAGATAACACAGAGAACCTCATCGATGTCTCTCAGGGCGTGTATGACCCCTGAGGCCGTACTGGGCTTGAGGCGCTTCACATCCATCGCAGACAAGAATAACTGCAAGTTATCAATGGCTCCCTTTACGTCCAGATCGCTGTCCATTTTACGGGCGAAGGTCATTTTCGTTTCTTTGGCGGCAGTGCTGTCCAAATCCGAACCAGCGCCTGCTTGCCGTTGGATTGCGCCGACCGTTTGCTTAAATCTTCTCAGCGTTTCCACTGCTCTACCCATGGTTTTATGGGAAAAATTGAGCCTTTTTCGATAGTGACCGTACATGAGAAAAAACCGTATTTCATCGAGTTTGTGACCCTGTTTCCGGAGTGTGTCGATGTAATAGACGTTGCCTTTGCTTTTGGACATTTTCCGATTGGCTACATATAAATGGTGGCAGTGGAGCCAAAATTTGGCCATGGGGTAAGGGCGTATCGACTCCAAAATTGCACGGGAATAGTCATGATGGCGAAAAAGGTTGTCGATACCACCACAATAGATGGAGAGCGTATCATTGAAGTATTGTATGATCATCGATGGGTCCTGTATGTTCCAGGCCGGTCTCCCTCTTCCAATCTTGGTATTCCAGCAGATCCCTGCCTTTTCCTCAGATCCATGCCAAAGGACAAAATCTCCCCGGTTCCATCTCAACCCCTGATACGTATCCTTGTGGAACCGCCTCCTCTTGGCAGGCCATTGCGTCATATCGAGGCCATAGAGTTCTCCAAATCCACGATATTTTAACGGGTCGAAGTAGACATTGTCCTTGTGCCAGTATGCAACCCCGAGATCGAGGAGACGTTCTATGATATCTGCGGCATAATCTACCGACTGGGACGCTCGTGGCATATGATCCGGTATCCTCATTCTCATGGCCTCCATCTCACGGATAAAGGCCTGGATATTTCCCTCGGTGAGGGCCGCAAGGCTTGTCTTTGTTCTTGCCGCTTCCTGAATGGCCTTGTCCTCGATGTCGGTGAAGTTCATGCCTCTCTTGACTCGGTATCCCGAGTATTCAAGATAGCGAACAAGGATGTCTTCCAACAGAAAGGTTCGAAAGTTACCGATGTGGGATCTTTGATACACGGAGGGGCCGCACGTAAAGATACGTACCATATCCTTACTCACGGGTTGAAACGTTTCTATGCGTTTACCAAGGGAGTTAAAGAGTTCCAACACGAATCGTCCTCGCTATCCTCAGGTGCACGATCCATACTCTTATACAAAGAAACGAAAACAACTTCAATACTGCCGAAAAGGGGCTGTCTGCAAAATACTGCAGATTGTCTGGAAGACCAGAGAGAGAACTGTTTCCGATAGATTCAACAAACCGTTAGGGCCCTAAAAGCTTGGCGCGAGGCCCGCCGCGGGGCGCCCTAATCCGTTGCATAGATAGTACGGTATGAGAGTGGATACGTTTCAGTGTTGCCGGGGAGCGGTATCAGGAGCTGATCGGTTACGGTCAGCCACTGATAATCCGGCTTGAGGTTTCGTAACTTGCCGTCCTCGGGGGGCTTTGAAAAGATGGTATTGCGGTAGACTACCTGGAGGATGCCTACCCCGTATTCGTCGTGCAGGTCAACTAGATACCGTTTCACAAACGTGTCGAAGGCAATCCGGTTTTCATTCAGAAGCCTTGAAATCTCTGCATGAGGCAGGGGAACCAGCACGAATTTGCTCACCCCCCGTTCACTGATTCGAGTGAGGGTGCGGTCTTCGGAACTGGCTACATAGATGGTGGAGATAGAATCTAACTTTTTGAGAAACTGGGCAGCCACCACCGCAGCGGTGCGACGGCCACCAATAGCATAATGGAATCCATAATTCTCAAAGAGCTTGTTGTACAGGCCCTGAGCATACTTCTCGCCATTCTCGTAGAGCTCCTTGGCGATGTAACGGAATTCCCGGGCCATCTCCTCCGTTGCATCATCAATGGGCCAATCGATTTTCACGCGAAAGTGGGTCATGGCATAGCGGTTTTTCTTCTTGATCGAGGGGTCCTTCTGGATCAGAAGTGCGTAGTCGACGGGTAGCAGGTCCAGGACCAGGGGTTCGAAGCCGGGATTGTCAAAATAGCGTAAGTTCTTAGTGTATTTTTTGTGGAGTTGGACACTGGCCAACTCGGCTATTCCCTCCTTGGTAACCTTGTTGGTGTCGAAGAAGCGTACATACTTCTTGTAACCGCTGGGGACTGTCCCCTCGCAGAAAAGCACGAGAAAGTGATTGTGAAGGATGCTTTCCTTTTCCACAACACGGGCCCGGGGTTTTAGCTCCCGTTTGGTAACAAAGGGGTATGGTTCACCGCTGCGGCGAAAGCTCTCGTACGACTCGACGAGGGCATGGGTAACGAGGTAGGTGTCCATTTGGTCACGGAGCAGCTCGTAGACAGAGCGGCGTACCCGATCTTGGAGGCTCAACTGGTACCGGTAGGGCCACGTGGGCATGGTTCTTGTCCTCTCCTGTTATATGATGTCGCTCAATGACCGAGGGCCTGAGCGAGGGACCGGAGTAGGTGGAGCAACCTTCTCTGTTCCGTGTCTCTTATGCTCATGCAGCGCGAACGTGCGCTGCCCGGATGCTGTTTTTCCTAGCCCGCATGATGCACGAACGCTTCGGTATCGTGGATAACTACCTGCAAGGGTTTATCCTAAGTCCACCGAAAGGCCGATTGCTCACAGATCCGCTCGCGAGCTCATATATAATCCGTGTTAGGTTAATTCTATAGTAATATCAGTATATTAAACTGTCAATACATTTCGCTGCATGTCTCACATTTTTTATGAGCCATCCCGGGACAATCGTCCCTCTGGTGCACCGCTGAACAAGCGGTTTCACAATTGCCACGTCAGACTAAATACATGCTTACCATTATGCCACGGATAAGAAGCAAGAATCGATAAGGCTTATTCTCTCGCCCGGTATCAGTCAATGCCATGAGGCTATAGCAGGAAGATGTTGTTCTCGCGGCACACGGCTATCATATCATCGGGCCAGATACCGGCCTGGATTTCGCCGATATGAGCCTTTCGGAGGTAGAACATGCAGAGCCGAGACTGTCCGATGCCGCCTCCGGCGGAAAGAGGTAATCGGCCGTCCAACAGACGCCTGTGAAACAAGAGGTCCTTTCTTTTCATCTCGCCACTTATCTCCAATTGTTTTAGCAAGGTAGCAGCGTCAACCCGGATTCCCATGGAAGAGAGCTCATAGGCCGTGTCTAGAATCGGATAATAGACCAGAATGTCGCCATTGAGCCCTTTGCACCCGTTAGGCAGGGGCGTAGACCAATCATCATAATCGGGTGCTCGACCGTCGTGGGGCTCACCGCTTTTCAGGTTGCCGCCAATGCCGATGAGAAAAACGGCACCGTGTTCGCGGCATATCACTGTTTCCCTTTCCCGTGGCGTTAAATCGGGATAGCGATCTTCCAGTTCTTCGGTGTGTATAAAAGCGATCTCTTTCGGAAGGATAGGCTGGATCGAGCTGTAGTGATAACAGATATATTTTTCCGTCCGCCTCGCAACATCATATATCTTCCGGACGATGGCCTTCAGGAACTCGAGATTCCTTTCCTCCGATGATATCACCCTTTCCCAATCCCACTGATCCACATACAGGGAATGCATGTTGTCCAGTATCTCATCCGGGCGAATTGCATTCATGTCGGTGTACAGGCCTTCACCGTGATTGAGTCCGTAATCGGCCAACATCAGTCGCTTCCACTTAGCCAGTGATTGGACTATTTCAGCAGCCGTATCCTCCATAGACTTTATTGTGAAGGAGACGGGCAGCTCGGTCCCATTCAGATCGTCATTTATGCCGGTGCCTGCCCTGACAAAAAGGGGTGCCGTTACACGCATGAGGTTCAGCTCAAAGGCAAGATTGACCTGGAAAAACTCCTTTATGAGACGGATTGCCCGTTCTGTTTCCTTTAGCTCCAGTAATGGTTGGTACTTGTCCGGGATGATCAGGTTTGTTTTCATGCGTAACTCCTTTCCAGATGCAGATTCGATCCATCCTAGTAGAATATGGTTCCGTTAATACCTCAGGGCAAGGGCATTCGCAATCATTGATTTGACCGGCAGCACAGAGCGCTTTTTGCTGTTTCACTAGGACTGGGAGGAGCTCTCAAATCAACATGCCTCTCCTCCTTCGGCCAGATAGTGCATCGGCCCAGGAGGCCGACGCCGTCGGATAAGACCCCACGGCTCACCCTCTTTGCGATGCCTGGATTTGCCTGCCTGGTTGCTTGATGGGCTGGAGGCAATTAAGCCTGCTTCCAAAAAACGATGAACGAGCAGATGAATATGATCTGTCACTCGACGCTTAGAACCTGTTCAAGCTTGGCGCTGTAACATGCTGAGGTGCCTCGCCCAGTTTCGGAACGTGACACCGGGTATGCCCAGGATGCATTACGGTCCATAGGGAAATTGATCAACGATTTCGTCAACCCCATAGCGGGCTAGCTCGTCGACTGAAAGCCACCGGACTCCCCGCTTGAAAAAGGTGCGGGCCTCGAAAATACTCTCCGAAAGTGGTTTCTGGGTCTCGAAGTGGGCCTTCTTCCACAAGCGTTTTCCGTCGGTAACGTTTATGATATAGACCACGAATGCAACGGATGCCGGGCTGGCGGATGCCCGAGCTGTTCCGGTCCTTTCCCTGTATCTCCACACGGTTCCAACAATAATATGATCGGCTTTCAGCTCCCTTCCAAGTCTTACCGCAAGAGAACGGGGAGAATCCGCGGTTTGGTCCTTAGCAAGCCCGTCGTAAACATTGAGCGGTTTTCCAAGTGGAATTATGCGTTCACCCAACCGATCTTCGAGGGCCGCCTGCATGTAACGGGTTAAGTCTTTTTCTGCACCACTCCTGACATCTCGGGTGTCAAAGCAGAGCTCGGCTAACGCGCAATCCAAGGTCCTGTCAACGGCCTGATCCACGCTTGAGTCATGCATCCCTTTCAAAAAAGGCATCACGGCAATGCTTTGCCTGCCCGTCTCCGGAAGGATGATTTGATCCTGTTTTGCGACAGGGCGGGGCACACACCCATACAGGAGCATCGCGACGAGAGAACAAGTAGTCATCAACCATGCAAAACTTCGCTTCACGCTAAGATACCTCCTCTTCTCTTACATAGTATCAGTTCCTGTTGAAATTTCCATGACTTTTTTATTCGCCTTCGCCTGAATGCCCTGCAGCGCACCGTCGCCATAGCGGCTTTGGCGCGTCGGCGACTTGTCGAAGCGAAGCGTAAGTTTATCGGCCTT
This sequence comes from Desulfatiglandales bacterium, assembly GCA_035527895.1. Lineage (GTDB taxonomy): Bacteria > Desulfobacterota > DSM-4660 > Desulfatiglandales > B25-G16 > JADFWK01. The sequence goes on along the minus strand of DATKZQ010000088.1, from coordinate 34,661 downwards.
TGACCGGAATCACACTGAGCATCAAAACCGGCATCGCAGCACTCAATACACAGGGAACAGCCTGCATGCGGAGACAATTCAAGGTATTGTGCGGTTCGTTGTATTATTCTCTCAGGTAGGTTTCAAGGGCTGAAGTGGTATTCGATAACCATGCAGCGTTTGAGGCTTTTCCTTGCAGGCCTAAGAGGCAAGCTCTCGGGGTCTTGCCCGTAATCTCTGCCTTTCTCTTTTCCGCAACTGTGTGATCTTTATCTCCAGAAGGTCCCTGAGCTTGTTCGAGAATTCATAAGGGTATACGGAAAAGGCGTCAGGAAGCTTATCCTCCAAGATTCTATAAACCCTGTCCGCAGTCGGATTCCGGACTCCCATAATCCAGTTGGCCTGTTTTCTGATGCTGCTTCTAATCTTCATCTTTTCTATTTTATCGAGCTTCTGGATGAGGTTGAGCTCCTCCTCAAGCAGATCGAGTACCTCCTTTACCTCTTGTTTGTCAAAACTTGCCATTAACTCCCTCCGAGGTTATCGCTGCCCCCCATCCTTACAAGAATACGGCAATGCCTCCGGTGAAAAGACACAACGCTTAGGTAGCATGCCCCCGCCCTCCCGCTTATGGGTCGAGAAGTTTTGCATCTGCTGCCTGGAAGGGGCACGATACGCTCATATCCATGTTGTTATATCGACCGAAAGATTTCGAAACTTTATCTGAAAATGGCACTGAATCCGGCATTCAAAAGGGCCAACGGTAAGCGAAACCGGTCTCTTCAGCCGATTCTTCCGGTAACCACACACCGCTGAGCAACGCCTTCATTTCCGCTGGAAAGATACCGGTCAGATAGGGTATAGAGTGTGAGGATATCTGATTGCACAGGGACAGGTTTCTTGGAGGTATTTGATATGAAGATCGTGTTTTACAATAGGTTGAATCGACTGTGGCTTCAAAGGATTGAGGAATTGCGAAATGAATTCAATCACGTTGATTTTGTTACCGAGCAGGAGCAAGTGAAACCCGCGTTAGAAAATGCCAACGCCCTGGTGGCCGGGGGCATTTCCCTGGAACTGATTCAGAGAGCGCAGCGATTGGAGATGATATTTGTTCCTTTTGCCGGGGTCGATGGGTTGCCCTTGGATTATGTCAAGGAACGGGGAGTCAAAATCTCTAACGCCCATGGAAATGCGCCCTATGTTGCTGAGCGGAGCATTGCCATGGCCTTGGCATTCTATGGAAAGGTAATCGATTATCATAATGATCTCAAAGAGTCCCGATGGCACGGCTTTGCCGCTCAGGGAGGCATACGGGATACCTGGGATTCTATACGGGGAAGGGCCTGTGCGATAATAGGCACAGGCGAGATCGGTAAGCAAATCGCCAAACTTCTCAATGCCTTTGACTGCAGGGTCATTGGTTTTAAGAAACGCCCGGTGAGCGAGACGCCGGAACACTTTGACGAAATCACCCTTAATCTGGACGAAGCCCTGCAAGAGGGCGAGCTCATATTCATATGTCTCCCTCTCACCGAACAGACCAAGGGGATGTTTAGCGCAGAGGTCTTGGCAGGACTTAAGGGGAAGTTCCTCGTTAATGTGGGTAGGGGCGGGATTGTGGATGAGGAGGGCCTGTATCGGGCCCTGAAGGACGGTATCTTGAAAGGCGCTGGAATTGACGTCTGGTACGGTTACCCAGAGAAAGGCGAGGACCAACGGAATCCATCGAAATACCCGATTTATGAGCTCCCCAATGTGCTGCTTTCACCGCATGTGGCCGGATTTACGTCCCAGGCCGCGACACTCAACATAGAGCAGACCATCGAGAATATCCGGGCATACCTCAAAACAGGGAAACCGGTATTTGAGGTGAATGCCGATCTGATGTATTGAAGGTCCTGCGGGAAGGGTGTTCGAAAGGGCAATAGGATGAGACCCTCTTGGTGGTCGGCCGTTGTGGCTGAACCGGCACATTAATTTTGGGCCCATAGGCCTCTATCCGGTCGCATGCTTCGGTTATGTATTCCGGAAGATCGATTTTCCCTGAGCGGAATTGGGATGCTGTATCAGCGTGGTTCGCTCAAGCCCTCAAGAAACCGTAGGTTTTCTTGCCTTTTTCCGACAGCGTAAACAAGCCCGACTCCGTTATCCCTGAGAGAATCTCGTCTTCCTTCATATGGTGATCGCTGAAGGAGAGAAGGCCTTCAGGCTTCAAGACCCGATGCAACTCCCGGAGAACACCGTCTGAATCCGAAAGATCATGGTAGATGTCGTACAACAGGACAACATCAATCACGCTGTCGTCCAGACCGGTTGCACAATCGGAATGAATCGTCTCGACGTTTCCGAGCACTTTCTTTAAGGCGATTTTCTGAACCATCTTAATTGCAAGGGGATGGATATCAAGGGCATAAATCTTCCCCGATTTGCCCACCAATTCCGCAAGGGGAAGTATGTAACCTCCTGGTCCACAGCCATAATCGAGAACATGGAATCCTGGCTTGATCCCCACCTCTGCTAAGATATGCCTACGGGGCAAGAATAGATCTCGAAACGTATAGCCTAAGGACATGAATTTGAAATGGAAATTGGTTCCTGGTTTATCCATAGCCGTTTCTCCCGTTGTTATGTTAGAAATGATCCAATCCAATACGTGGGGGATGGCAGAATCTAATCCTCCAAAGAGCGTGCTCTGTAAATGAAGTAATCAAAGGAGCGACCGCTTCTTTCCCTATCCCCTTCCAGCGCTCTGGAGCTGCGGCTTCGCCAGCTTTCTTGCCGTTCGCCCGCTCTTCAAAGTCCGTTAGTCACCTATCTCCATGAGCGCCCTTTCAACGCGGTCAAGGGCATCCTTGAGGACCGGGTAGGAGGTAGCGAAGTTGATCCTGATGTGGCCCTCGCCGGGAGGGCCGAAGTCTGCCCCGTTTTGTACAATTACCCTGGCATTCTCTTGGAGATAGTGGGTTATCTCCAGGCTTGTCATGCCGAAAGACCCTATATGTGGAAAGAGAAACGGGGTTGCCTGGGGGGCCGGACACCACACCCCTTGTATTACACTGAGACGCTCGTGCGCGTAATCCCTCATATTCCTGAGATGACCCATAAACGTGGCGAGCCAATGACCTGCCACGGTCAGAGCGGCCTTTGCGGCAGCCTGAGCCAAGGTGTCGGCATGAACGATCATTCCGTGGAGTCGTTTCTTGAGTTCTTGCATGTGCCTTCCGCGGCATACGATATAGGCAATGCGAAATCCGGGTATTCCAAAGGCCTTGCTAAACCCGAAGGCAGTGAGCGTCCTTTCGGCCAGATCAGGTCCCAGGGAGGCCATGCTGATGTGATCCCCCTCAAATATCATGTCTTCGTAAAGCTCATCTGAAAAGATCAATAGATCGTGCTCTTGGGCAATGCGGGCTAATCCCTCCAGTTCCTCCCGGGTGAAAACCCTACCGGTAGGATTGTGCGGGTTAGATACCATCAACAAGCGGGTTCGCGGTGTGATACGGCGTTTGAGGTCATCCAGGTCCAACTTCAATTCATGCTGAAAATCCACCGGGTTAAAAACAGGCACACCGTGTGCATTCTCGATATTCTCCATGAACGGAGGGTACACGGGGGCCGGGCAGATAACCGCCTCATCACCGGGTTGCAGGGCATAGTAGCAGGCCAGGAATATGGCGAACATGGTTCCCGGAATCATGTGCACGTCATCAGGGGTTGCCGCAATATGGTTGACCCGGTTAAGCTTTTCACAAACCACCTCCAGCACATCCGCGTCGCCCCCGTAAGCCCCATAAGGCGTCCTATCTTCCTCCACCGCTCTGATAACAGCGTCTTTGATCTCACGGGCAGCGGGAAAGTCAATATCAGCCACAGAAAGGGAGATAACGTCTTTTTCCCAGCAGCCCCACTTCAAGGCAGCCCGCTTACGAAGAAACTCCTCATCGATCGTGTCGAACTCCAACATCGCAATCACTGCTCCAGTCTTCCGGTTTTTCAATCCAATGCCATCTGTACCCTATCCCTATGCAAACCTTCTCGATTCACAGGGCCCTAACCTTTTTGAGGGCCCGCCGGATTTCTTCTCTTGCCCCGGCATCTAGCGGTACCTGGGGTGAAAGGGGATTGCCAACGGGGAATCCCTGTAATTCGAGCCCGGCCTTGATACATGCAGCGAAACGGCTCTGGCCACAGCTGTGAAATAATCCTCAACGCCCTTTTCGTCGATGGGGAAATAGACCTCCATGATTGCCAGTATGCCGTCAACACCGAGCGCCTCAAATTCCCGGGCCTGCCTAACAGCCTCACGGCTGGATGTTGCAGCTACGCCGGCCACCACAGGCACGCGCCCGGCATTTGCTACAACGACTACTTCGACAACCTTATAGCGCTGCCTCCAGGTCAGGTACGCAAACTCCCCGGTACTTCCCAACGGGACAAGTCCATGCACCCCTGAATCCACGAGATGATCAACCAGCCTGGCCAGAATATCCGCATTGATTTCGCCCGTATCCGTTACGGGAGATATGAGATAGGGAAGCACGCCTCTCAATTCGGTCTCGGCCATGAGAATTCCTCCTTAATTCTTGCCTCGTCACACAGATCGCTGAGCCGGAAGGCGCCTTTGCGCTGCGGGCCAATGCTATCATAGCACACAATCGATTCGCCGGCTCTAGGGTTTGGCATGTAGAACCCTGAGGATTTCCCTGAGATTAGCCCCTTTTCAGAGAAAGGATATGAGAGGGCAATTGCTGATCAAAAAACAGTGGCGCCCTTACGGAAGGTCAAGTTCCCTCGTGCTTGAATTCAAGAAAAAGGTTTCAACATGCGCGTCACAATGGTGTTTCAGCAAATCTGATAATTCATCTCGCGCCTCATCTCCGGTGTTGGGGGTTACGGGCGGCAGGCAATCGACGTTCAGGACTATCTTCTTTGAATCGACCTCTATCTTGGTAATGTCTCCGTTTCTCCAGTTCCACCGTCTACACATCACATTCTTGGTGGCATCGTCGTAGTAGATGACCTCACCGGGGACAGGAGTCTCTTGGATATCGCTTCCCAGCGGGACAAATGGCTCCGTTCCGTCGGAGATCCCCAACACGAGATTGCCCTCGACTGCCGAAAAGTCATCTCCGCCGCATGGCAGCACGTATTTCAAGGATATGTAGTTGAACAAGGCGACAACGGAATTAATAAAGGGAAGAGCTTGGTTCGGCCTCATGTTTCGGAGAAGAGACGTGATGGAGGGCGGATATCGCTCGGGATCAGAGCCGAATGTGCGGTGAGCTTCATCCCATGCCACGACTCTGGGATCCTGAGACTCATCAATGGTCATCTGTCTGTCTATCTCGCCCTTGAGCAGCCTGCGGATTCTCTTGTTCGATTTCTGGTTGTTGATATCCCTGACCACCACAATCCCCCTGTAGAACTCGGGGAACATATGAAATATCTCGTCTGCAATGACTATCCTTTTCATGACAATCCCTCTCTTTGTGGTCTGATTTGCGTGCTGGGTAATGCCCGCAACCGTCAACGGTGTTAGATCTATGCCGCATGCCGGGTAAACGCATCCAAGATCTGGGGCCAGATCTGGGGGATGTCCATTACCGAATGCCCCATACCCTCTATGATCAGCAATGTGGCCTCGGGTATCGTACTCGCCATATCAACGGCAACCTCCGCCGGTATGAGAGGATCCTCGCTCCCGTGAATGATCAAGGTTGGGACCATCAGGGATTTGAGGTCGTGCTTACTGGTCCCTGCGCTCATCAAGGCCGCATATTGCCGGGTGACGCCATCGGGGTTAAAGCTTCGATCAAAGGCCTTTCCTGCACGCTCTCGTACGCGTGCCTCATCAGTCAGAAATCCTGTGCCGCTAGTCACCCGGGAACTGAGCACGGAAGACTCGATGTAGCCCTCCCGATCAGTCGGGGCGGGTTCAAGCAAGAGGGACAAGGCCTCAGGGTTGGGAGGCGGAAAACCCGGTTCTCCCATGGTAGACATGATTGAGGTGAGTGTGCGTACCCGATGCGGGTGGTATATGGCCATCATGTGCGCAATTCTGCCCCCCATGGAGGAGCCCAGCACATGGGCAGACTGGATCTTCAAGGCGTCGAGCACGCCCAGCGCATCACCGGCCATGTCCCGGAGGGTATAGGGCGTTTGAATTGTCTCTCCTCGCTCGAGTGCCAGGTTCAGGTGATTAATATCCGGAACCCCTGCCTCGTTGAACTTCGTGGATAACCCCACGTCCCGGTTATCAAAGCGGATAACACGGTAGCCCCGTGCGACGAGCTGAACGCAAAACGCTTCATCCCAGTTGATAAGTTGTCCCCCGAGGCCCATGATCAGCAACAGGGGAGCGGCTCCGGGATCCCCATAGGTATCATAGGCGATCTCAATGCCGTTTGCACGGGCAAGACCTTGATCGGTATGCAGCACATTCTGGCTCATGATACGATCCTCACCTCAGTGATGCACCATCATGTAGTATTAATCGATAACCTATTCATACCAGCAACCACCCGCCTTGTCCATAGTCCGTTGCACGAACTTCTTCGTATATGGTCTAGAGCCTTCGATCATGAGCAATGAAAGCGTGGGCCGATCACTCTTTGATCATACTATCTGTTTCCTTTTAGAATCAGGTCATCATACTCCTTGGTGTCCACAAAGGCCTCTACCATAACCGGCCCGCGCGATGCGAAGGCATTCGCAAGGGCAGCCCGGTATCCGTCCGCATCATGGGCCTCCAGCACGGGTACGCCAAAAAAGCTTCGGGCAGATGAGTAGTTTTCGCCGAACAACTGGGTGCCATATGGCCTGTAGCCCTTGCTCTCCTGCTTGATGCGAATCAGGCTAAGGTTTCTGTCGGTCATCAGCACGAAAACCACGTGAACGCCAAGACGCATGGCCGTTGCCATCTCGCCTGCCATCATCAGAAAGCCGCCGTCTCCCACAACACAGCAAACCGGTCTATCGGGGCAACTTAGCTTGGCTGCAATGGCCGCGGGTATAGCAAATCCCATGGAGGAACAGCCATTGGTCATCAGTTGCAGTTCAGGGGCAGGCGTTTTCCATTGCTGGCCGATGAGATGCAGGTGGGCGCCCACATCGCAGGTCATAATGCCATCCGCGGGAAGTGATTCTCGAAGTGCTGCCAGAACTGCCCGGGGCCCAAAGCTTCCGGGAGGGGCGCTTAGGGTCTCGAACATTTCCTGACGGCGTTGTGCCAGTTCTTCCATATCCCAGTCATTTCCGCAAGGCTCGAGGCTGGCAAGCCGCTCCAGGGACATCTTGAGATCGCCCACCACATCGCAGGCAAGGGTATAGTTTTTCAGGTCCAGATCGGCGGGCACCGTATTGATGTGCACGAGCGGCACATTCGGCATCCAGTCTTCATAGTTTAATTCCACCGGATCAAACCCGATTCCCACAACCAGGTCTGCCTGCTGGTGGGTCTCTCCAACCCGATTGCTGAGCGCGTGGGCGAGCACACCGGCGTAGCAGGGGTGATCCTCCGGAATCATGCCCTTGGCCATGGGGGTAAGCACCACAGGGATTCCGTGCTTTTTAACTATGCCCAGTATCAGTTCGCGGACCCCGGCACGTATACAGGTAATTCCCAGCGCCAGAATGGGCTTGCGGGCCTCCGTGAACAGGGCTATCATCTTGTTCAAAATGGCCGGATCAGGTGATGGAGCCTTGTAAGGAAGCTGAGGCTGAACGTCCTCAACTGCGGCCTCGCGCAGGGCCATACCGCCTGCCGGAAGCCCGATGTGCACGGGGCCGGGAACCTCGGAGGTCGCTACATGCAGGGCTTTATGAAGGATTGCCTTAACCTTCCCGGGATGGAGCCTGGTTGTCCATTTGGTGATCGGCTTAAACAGGGCCTGGTGATCTATATTCATCTGCGCTGTCCTGTTCAGCATCTCATCGCTCATTTCATCCGTGAATGCCAGCATAGGTGATCGGTCCAGGAAACCACAGCACACACCCGTTGTCAGGTTACACGCCCCCGGGCCAAAGGTGCCGAAACAGGCCGCCGGTGTTCCGGTAAGCCGCCAGCACACGTCGGCCATGAACCCGCCGCTTGCCTCGTTGCTGACGAGAATGAAATCCAGGCCATCGACCTCTTGAATGGCCGCCATATAGTCCACCCAGTTTGCGCTCGGAACCCCGAAGACATATCGAACACCCAGTTCCTTAAGGGTTTTGGCCATGCTTTCAGCAACGGTTGCCATGTTCTCATTCCCTTCCTTATGGTGACAGTCAATACACACAGCGGCCATAAGCATGGCGAGAGTGTGCCCTTCCTTGATTTGCATTACTAGAAGAAACCGAACCCGGTGTCAATAGTGCGTGCTCAATCCATGCTATTCTGAGAAGGGGAATGTAAACGCAATGAAAAAAAGGGGACACATATTCAATGGCAGTCAATCTGTGGAACCCCCTTGAAATTCTCCAGCAGACATGATGGTCATGGGAGCCCTGAACCGCGCAGAGATGCCCCCAGCAGAGAGGATCATGCCGTAATCTGATTTCGAACCTTCCCCTCTATCAGGAACATACGCGCGGTCTCGGCAGTCCGGTAGTGGACCTCGTACCATCCACGCTCGGAGTAGTCGGCAGTGTGCGGCGTAAGTATGAGACGACCCGAGAGCCATGGCTCATCCTGCCGCCAAGCCCGAAGGAGGGGATGGTCTTTTGGAGGCTCATCAGGAAGAACGTCCATTGCAGCTGAGGCCAAGTGCCCGCTCCTCAGCGCATCTTCCAGGCAGTCCAGGTCAGCGAATACCCCTCCCCTGGCTGCGTTGACCAAGGACGATCCCGGTTTCATCTGGCTGAGAAATGCCGCGTTTACCATGCTGCGTGTCTCATTGGTGAGAGGGCAATGGATACTAACGATGTCGGCTTCGTGAAGCAACTCAGCCAAGGACTCCACCTGCTCACAACCCAGAGTCCTTTTACCGTCTTCGGGTAAGTGCGGGTCGTAGAGCAGAATGCGATAGCCAAACGGCCTCATCCGTTCTATCACGGCTGACCCAATGCGGCCCCCGCCGATGATCCCCAGTGTCTGCTCTGATGTCCGCTGGATAGGCACAAGCACCTTTTGCCACCGATCGGTGTAGGTACGGCAGTCCCGATCGTATGTCACGAGCTTTCGCTGAAGGGCCAGGATCATGGCGCACGTGGTGTCAGCCACCTCCTGGGTGCCGCAGCCTGGGGTGTTACAGAATACGATGCCCCGGTCGGTGAGCGCCGCAACATCAACGACGTCATACCCGGCGCCGTATCGAACAGCGATTTTGCACTTGTCCAGTAGTTCTGCTGTTGCGCGGTCGGTTTTCCAGTGCCAGACAAGCAGGGCGTCAACCTGGCTCCATTCCTTCCTGTTCTCCTCTGACGCCCTCCAATCTGAAAGGAAGCGGAATTCAGCTTCCGGAAACGCAGTCTGTTCGATATCCACCGGCGGCTGGACAAAATCCGTAATACCGACGATCCACTGTTTCCCTCCCGATAGCTTATTCTTCACGCTCTTGTCCCCTTATTTCCCGATTTCCAACATTCAACCCGTTACACCGGGTCTACGCGGCACGGCACGTACCGGTGCAGCGGTGTACCTGCAAGCCTGTCGCGGTGGGTATTCTTGGTAAGGCGGTTGACGTTTGCGCCGTAGACCTGGCCGTCGTAGTCCAAACCGAACCCGTGCGGTATGCTGACATGACCTGGTCTGGCCGAGTCGGTCACCTCCAGATCAATGTCAACCGCCCCTGCTTCGGTGGTCACCCTCACCATCCGGCCATCGGCGAGGCCCAGTGCCTTGGCATCCACAGGGCTCATAGCGAGGGAGCAGGCCCGGCGGGCCTTGTTCCAGGCAGGGTTGCGCATAAGGGTATTGGCGTTCATGTCCATGTGCCGGCCGGCCATGAGCACAAAGGGATACCCCTCATCCTGCTTGAGGGCGCCTGTTTCGGATTTGGCATCAATGCCCTTGACCCAGTCAGCCAGCTCAGGGACGTGCACGTTAATCCGGCCGTCGTCCGTGCGCAACAAACTCAGGTTGTTCTCCGGATCGCAGCGACCGATCCAGATACCTTCGGGGTAATCGAGAATTGCCTGGAAGATCTCTTCCCCCATGCCGGGGCCGGGCTTGAACCCCGCCCGTGCGGCGTTTTCGTAGAAGGCCTCAGGAGTCGTCTGGAGGGTGCCCCACAGGGCAGCCAGGTTGACTGAGCCCGTTGCCCGGCCCAGGGTTTTTGCCAGCACGAAGGGCAGGCTCTTAAGGGCCCTGGGTTCCGTCTGGACGTAGGCCATCAGCTCCATTCCGAATTTCGGCCTTTGTTGTTTTGCCGCCTCATAAAGGGAGTCGGGAATTTTGGGAATCAGACCCAGACGGTCGGCCAGGCGAACCATGATCTCGCTCGCCTCGAGCGGGTCACCAGCAGGTTCTACGATAGGCCGGCGCATCTGAAAGTAGACTTCCGGATAGGTCCATGCGAAGAAGGCGCTGTCCCACGATTCATAGGCCGACCGAGCAGGCAGCACATAGTGCGAAAGCACGGCAGTCTCGGTCATGGCCAGCTCCACCGTGACCAGGAGGTCAAGATGCTTGAAGGCCTTTTCATAGGCGGTGGTATCTGCGTATGAGCGCAGCGGGTTCGACTGGGAACAGAGCACCGCCCGGAGCCGCTCCGGGTGATCGCTCATGATCTCTTCGGGCATGACGTTGGGCGGAAACACACCCATGATCGCCGGAAATCCCGTGGCCACGGTTCGCCAGGTACGCTGGTCCCGCTCGTCGGAGTGCGAGCCCAGGGGCATGAGGTGGCCGGGGATGATGTTGCCTCCGGGCACGCCTATGCGGCCGCATAGGGCCAGGAGGATTACTTCGAGATAGGAGGTGGCCGTGCTGTGGCGGCCCATCAGAATACCTAGATCGGCGTGTATGGAGGATCTTCGAGTTGCAAACAGATGACAGACCTCGCGAACCTGCTCGTAGTCCAACTGGCAAACCTCTACTGCGGCCCGAGCGTCAAAGCCAGTGAACAACGGCACAACCTCGTCAAATCCGGTAACGTGCCGGCCGATATAGTCGTTGTCCTGCCATCCCTCCGTCAGCACAATGGCAATCATGGCCCGCGTTAAGAGCGCGTCGGTACCCGGGCGGATGGGCAGGTGGATGTCTGCAATTGCGGCGGTCTCGGAGCGCCGCGGATCTATGACCACCAGCAACCGCTCGGGATCTTTGGACATGCGGCTCAAAAACCTGCGGGCCTGGGGCATCTGGTGGCTCATCATACCGTTCCAGCCTATGGCCAGGAGCATATCCGTGTTGTGGTGATCGGGCATGGTGAACAGGTACTGGCGGCCCGTGGCCCGACCCTGCGCCCAGAAGTGGCCGGTCAGCTCCTGGCCCAAGGCGTTGTAATGATACTGCGACCCCAACCCCCTTAAAAGACGAACCCCGAAGGCAGCTTCGAAATGACAGCCCTGGCCTCCGCCGCCCATATAGGCAACCGAACGGGGTCCGTACTTGTCCACGATAGCGCGAAGTTTTTCGGCGATCTCGCCAATGGCCTGATCCCACGAGATCTTCTCGAAGCACTCGCCCACCCGTTTGAGGGGTTGGGTTAACCGTTGGGCATGGTGCTGATGGAAGGGCACATTGAGCCCCTTGCGGCAGGCATAGCCTTCGCTGCGCGGATTTTCCTTATCGGGGCGCACCTTGACCATCCGGTTATCCTCAACCAACACCTCCAGTCCGCAGTTCTGCGAGCAGAGCACACACGATGTCTTTTTCCATTCCGACATGACCACCTCCTGGCATGGTTACACAACGGGGCAAAGCAATCTGTTTTCCGCCGGGCCCGCGCTTGCCCGAGATCCTTACCGATTTACCTTGATGAAGATCTCCCGCAGTTCTCGGTAGCTACAACTTCACGGTTCCGGCGCGACAATCCGGTGCGTCAAACACGTTTCTGGATGAGCAGAGGGATGCGGGCTAGTCGCCATCTTCCCTAACTGCTGCCTCGTCTGCCCGGCGACTACCAACCGAGGGAGGCGGATTCTGTACTTCTGCCTGCTCGATCTCCTCTTTGATTCTATTGACCGTATTATAAACGTTTCGCACCATCACGCTTACAGACTGATTTCCTCCGCCGCTCGCGGCATATTCCTTGGCAATCGCAAGCGCAGCCCTCAGTGACGCCTCTTTTTGGTCTTTTGTGAGCATGGCAAACCTCCTTTTGGGTTGATCAAATTGGTGTTTGGGTTTTTGTGTTCTCTTTGCTCAAGGGTTAGCAATTGTGGACGGTTTCCTTCTGATTTCCCCGGTTTGTACCGCCGAGATGCTTTGGCAATGCCCTTGGCGTAAACAGCAACGAAGCTGAGAGGAGAAGAGCCCTTCAACACACAAGAACTACCGGTATTTCCTCTCTAACTCAAGCAACGCTTTCTTGACGTCCAGCCCGCCACCGAACCCCGTTAGACTGCCATCGCTGCCGATGACCCGGTGACAGGGGATGACAATGGGCAATGGGTTACGGGCGTTGGCCGTCCCGACTGCACGAGACGCATTCGGCCTGCCGATCCGCCGTGCCACCTCCCCGTAAGCAATTGTTTCGCCGTAAGGGATTTCCTGGAGCACGCGGAGCACGCTGAGCTGAAAAGGCGTGCCCCGAGGCGCGAGCTTGAGCGAGAATGCCTTGAGCTCGCCCTCAAAATAGGCATTGAGCTGGTTGACGGCCTCGCCGAGCGCGTGCCGGTCTTCCTTCCATGTGGACTCAGGTCTTAACGGGCTTTTTCCCCTGGGGAAGCTGATATACCTCAGGCCCGCTTCATCACCTGCAACAAGAAGCCTTCCGACCGGGCTCTCTACATAGCAGTAGTGCATCAACATACATCTTCTCCTTATTCAGCGAGACTCGGTCTCACCGGTTCTGTTTACCCTGTTTCGTACTCATTATCAATGCGTTTTGTTCAATAGGCACAACCGTCAATGATCAGGACCAGCGCCTGGTTTGGGGTGCTCTGCGTTATCGGCAAAGGCCCGGTAGCGCTGTGCTTCCCCTTCATGACCAAGGGCGGAGTAAATCCGGCTGATCTTTCGATAGTACTGAGTTCTGTTGTCCGGGTCTTCATGAACAAGGGAAAGGTAGAGTTCCAGAATACGTGTTGAGTAATTTCCCGAGTCAAGACACAGATCGGCGTACCGCTGCTTGATAAAAGGATCCACTCTGGCGCCGCAGCCGCGACATTTCCCCATTATCTCACCGTAGAGCTCACAGGCACTCTCGTTTTCACCGAGTGCCTCATACGTTCTGGCCAGCGAACGGGCAATGTTCTCATCCCAATCGTAAGAGCGCAGGCAATCGAGGTAAAGCGATTCCGCTTCCTCGTATCTCCTGGCCTTAAAAAGCGTCTCACCTCGAAGAAGCTGGACGGGCAATGAGTCACCTAACTCCGGTGGGCAGGCATCAAGGAGTGTATGGATCTGGTCGAACTCCTCCATCTCCCAGAGGATCTCGCACAAAAGACAGTACGCTTGAACGGAGTCGGGATGCTCCTTTATGAAACCCTCAAGTAACGAGCGTGCCGCATCGTGTCGCGAAAGGTTCAGGTACGCTGTGGCCAGTTCGAGGGGAATAAAGCTGTGCGGCCATGGATTCTCCTCCATAGCCTGGGATAACTTAGCTACCGCTAACTCAAAATCCCCCTGATTGAGGGCCAGATACCCGGCCCTGAAGGCATCCCCATAGGTATAGTAGGCTTTCTGGATTTCTTCGGGTAATGAGCCGCACAGAATGCCAAAATAGCCGTCCCCCTTTACCTGATGGGCGGGTTCTTCAGCACCCCGGTCGTGCAGGTCAACACGAGGTAAATCATCAACCTCTTTGTTCGCAAGATGCTCCTGGATATCTTTCAGCCGTTGGGCGAGTTCAACCTTTACCCCTGCCTCTTCCGTCAATTCCATGGCCAGGCGCAATATCTCCTCCGCCTCTTCATACAGCGCAGCATCGATGAGCTCTTCACCTGTCTGTCTGTGTTGAACAGCCAAGGCCTCCTTGCTCTGAATAATCTTTTGCTCCAGGCGAGTCCTAAAATCGATGTCGCCGGGGGATTTCCTTTCCAGCTTGCTTAGGGCCGACTCATATTCGATCTTGGCCAGCCCGTACTGTTGCTCCTCGAAGTAAGCGTCTCCTTTTTGCTCGTACTCCTCGGGGTCTTTGCCGGAGAAGATCTTCAAGATTCCCATATGGTTGCCTTTCTACAGGTTTCGGTATCAGGGCCTGCTGCGAAAAGGGGGCAGTTGCGATTTTAAATCTCTTTGAGCATCAAATGCAAGGCATGAGAGTGTATTTCGTTTCAAAGGAGCCGGGACGCCCTTGCTTAGAGATTGCCGATTACCGCTCTTAGTTTAGCCTGAATCTGTTCGGCAATATCTTGGAGTTTAGGGTTCTGGATGGCTTGCATGGAGGCAACTGGGTCTATCGCAGAGACCTCTATGGTACCTTCTGTTTGCTCTTGAACGATTACGTTGCAGGGCAACATGGTTCCAATCTTGTCTTCTGCCTGCAAAGCCCGGTACGCGAAAGGCGGGTTACATGCGCCGAGAATTCTGTATTTTTTGAAGTCCACATCGAGCTTCTTTTTCAATGTCGCCTTCACATCTATGTCCGTAAGGATTCCAAAGCCCTCTTTCTTCAGCCCTTGAGTAACCCTTTCAACGGCTTCGTCGAATGGAACGTTCAGAGTTTTGCTAAAGTAGTAAATCATGATCCTGACCTCCTTTCCCGTGAGAGAGATAAGGTGAGGCCTTGCCCCTAAACAATTTCGCAATGCACTCACGTTCACTCATTCACGGTTATTATTGTTTGTGCTTGATAAAAGTCCCCTTCTGGTACTCCTCAAATGCTACCCGCAATTCCTCCTGGGTGTTCATAACGATGGGCCCGTACCATGCTACCGGTTCCCCGATCGGCTTGCCGGATATCAGGAGAAACCGCACCGGTTGATCAACGGTGGAAATAAACACCTCATCACCGTCGCCGTACAGTATGAGGCTCCCAACACCGATCAAACAGGTTCTGTCGAAATCGAAATAATTGGATCCCTCCACCTCAAATGCATAGGGGGCACGTTCCTGATCGAAGTATCCTGCACCTTCTATGACATAGGTAAAAATCCTATGAGTCGCCTTTACCTTATGCGTGAGGGTCTTGTTCGATGGAACGGTTACGTCCAGATACTCCGGTTCTATGACGATATCCCGAACAGGGCCCTTTGTGCCGTCATAATCGCCACAGATGATCTTGACCCTGGCTCCATTATCGACCGTGATTTCAGGTACATCTAAGCTTTTTACCTCGCGATATCGGGGATTCATCATCTTGTGGGAGGCCGGGAGATTTGCCCAGAGCTGAAAGCCCCACAGCAATCCGTCTTTCTGCCCTCTCGGCATTTCCTGGTGGATTATTCCGCTTCCCGCGGTCATCCATTGAACATCGCCGGCACCGATTACCCCTTTGTTTCCCATGCTGTCTCCGTGTTCAACCTCCCCGTTCAGCATATAGGTAATCGTTTCGATACCGCGATGAGGGTGCCAGGGAAAACCCCTGATATAATCGTCGGGGTTACGTGAATGGAAATCATCGAGCAGCAAGAACGGGTCTAAGCGGGGGACCTGATGATACCCGAAAATTCTCTTTAAGTGCACGCCCGCCCCTTCAACGGTGGGCTTACCTTTCAGTATCATTTTGATCTTTCGTGTTTTACTCATGGCAGGACCCCTTCTTGCCTTGGTGTCTTAGGATCTGAATTTGTAGAAAACATACGGCGCTATGGTTATCCAGATCAGGACCAAAACCCATATCCTGCCTTTCAGGATGTTGTAGTCGTGAAGGAGCCTGGTCCACGGATGCTTCATGACGTAATGCCCGAACAGAAATTCAAAGGCCACGGTTAAGGCCAGCCAGATGAGCCCTATCGCAAGGGCCTGGCTCGGCGAGGTAATCTTCCACGTAAGACCGAGCAACCATAGGTACAGACCGGACAGAACGATCAGGGTGAATGTTGATATCTGGTGAGCCAATAATTCACCCAGATGTTTTCCGTAAACAGCATCTCGAATGACGCCGTTCATGATGGCGATGATCACCATGCCTATCCAGGAAACGGTGTATTTAAGAATCATTCCCACCTCCGCCGGCCCCGAAAAAGAATATCCGGAAAAGCCCCTGCGCCGCTCTTACAGTTGGCGGCGAGTCATATCTCATGTTTTGACCCGGAGAGTGTCTCTATCCCATTGAGCAAACACGGTCATACCCGTGGGGAGAGATACGTTACCTCGCAGAACAACTGTAAAAGGGCGATGGCGACAGCATGCTTCTTTTGCGTAGGGCTCCCCCACAGGGGCCAGCGATTCATGGCCCTGAGGATCCGTTGCAGGTCCTCGTTAAAATAGTGAGACCGTTCGAACTCACGATAAGACCTGCTGGTTTTCGGGTCGCCGATGGGGTACCAGACAGGCACCCACCCGTCCACCCCTTCATCGTATCCGTTCCACACCTCCTGCGGGTTTACCCCGGGAGGCACCGTCTCCCAATGAAGGGTGGGCAAAGAAAGCCCCGCATCAAGGAATTCTTCCAACAAGGGATTCGGCTTCCTTGCCATACCGAACTAACCCCATCATGTGAAACCTTATGCAACGACTGGCGCCTGTTTCAAAAAAGGCGAAAGCAGCAAAAGCGGGTTTTGTCACCTCATGCCAATCACGCTATTTTCTAAAAACGGCTATATCTGCTGCCTCGATAAAGTGATCAAACACCCATCCTTGCCCGGCCATCCCGTTGAGGAGGTCCTCATACTCGGCGCACGTCTTTATCGGCTTGGCCGAAACAACCTTATACTGAACTGTGACTGTTGCCTTCACTTCTGGGGTGCTGAGAACCAGCCTGCCGCCTACGTCTATCGCCAAGAGCAGTATTACCATGACGAGGGCTAGCTTCATGAATGTATAGCGTTTCACTCTCATACCTCCCATACCCGCGTCTTGAGGTTGTTCTTTCTATCAGGTGTCCCACGGCCCCAGCCGGACTTGGCCTTCCTTTTAGAACCTTAAGAACGGCTCATGTCAAGACCAAACCCTTGCTTGGTTTGCCTAAGCGCTCAATTCCGAGGTACAGAATGCACAGCGGCTTGCCTTGATGGGTATTGTCGAGAGACAATGGGGACATTCCTTTGTTGTCGGTTCGGCCGGTGGAGCCTCCTCCTTTCTCTTCAGCTTATTAATGCCTCGGACGAGGAGAAAAACGGCATAGGCCACGATAAGGAAACTGATGATGGTGTTTATGAAGACGCCGTAGTTCAGTGTGACTGCACCGGCCTTCTGAGCCTCGGCAAGAGCGGAAAAAGGCCCGGGAGTCGATCCCTCTTTCAGCACTATGAACAGGTTGGAGAAGTCCACATTCCCCAGCAAGAGGCCGATCGGCGGCATGATGACATCGGCCACAAGGGACTTGACGATGGTGCCGAATGCCGCGCCGATGATGATGCCAACGGCCATATCCACCACGTTGCCCCTCACTGCAAATTCCTTGAATTCCTTGAACATAGCACCCTCCTTTTTAAGAATACTCTTCATTTTAGCATTTTCTCACCATGAATGCGCGAAAAATGCTTTGCACGGAATAGGACTTCTTAGTGCTTGGAGAATTCGTGAATCATGGATAATCGCAAGGGTGAAAGAAGAACTACCGAGCTGGGTCTCGCCCTGCCGGAGTGTGCACAGCGACCGGCGGGCTCAGGGAGGAATCACCCTTGCCTGGCAGGAACCCGCACGCTACGAGGGACTGCAGGTCAGAACCTTTATTACTGCCGGGAGCAAAGACAAATCCACCGAAAACGTGCGACGGGCACTCGAACTCGTTGGTCTTGACCCGAATGAATATATCGAAAAGGCGGTAGATCGTACCCTGTCAGGAGGCGAGCGCAAGAGAATCGAACTTGCCTCCATCCTGACCATGGAGCCGAAACTCGTCATGATGGACGAGCCGGACTCGGGCATCGACATGGAGGCTTTAAACGGGATCTTCGACGCCATTCAATTTCTCAAGAAGAAAGGTACCACGGTACTGCTGATCATGCACAGCTTGGCTGTCCTAAAGCAAGCGGACCATGCTTTTCTGGTCTGTTGCGGGAAGATACTCGATAAGGGATCGGCGGATAAAATCATGTCCTTCAGGATCAGTGGCAGGGGCAATGACCGGATAAGGATTCACGAGAAAGCCCACCTGGCCGGTGAGGGAGCACGCGGGGTGCTTACCACCAACATCGCGGTCAGGGAGAGGGCTCAGGCCCAGATCAAAAATACCATGATTGCCTCCGCGCCGTTCGCCCGCGGCCACGTCGATTGCAAGGAGATCGTTCAGGGCAATGCGATTGCCAGTGCTATACCAATCGTGGAAGTACGCCACCCCAAGGCACATGTGACGCACGAGGCATCCATCGGAAGCGTGGATTCCAAGCAGCTCGAGACCCTGATGGCTCGCGGTCTGACAGAGGACGAGGCCACCGGACTCATCATTGAAGGGCTTCTCAGCCCTTCGTATCAGATTGACTATTAACGATTTTTTGCACGGCCAGTCCCTCCTCGCTTATGGAGTTTCGGTGCCGGTTATAGTGTTGGGAGGGCTGGACCTTGAATCCCCAGACCTGCTGCAACTCTCCCTTATGTTGAACTCGATTCCGGTCAAAGGGAAATCAATCTGTCCCGTTTGGAGTCCTTGAAATCGGGAAGAGGGTGGCCAAGTTTACGAGGCTTTCTCCTGGCGCTCTCCTGGAGCGGACAAGAAGAAGCCGAATCACGCCAAGATGATTCATGCCCTGGGGCGTCTGAAGTTGAAATTATATCGTAAGAACCACTTGAATGTTTTCATCATTTTTCCATAGCTCAGTTTCATCTAAGTTCACCGCTTCATTGTTACATACCCAATTTAATCATTGTTACACAAACTTCAATAGCCTCCATTCGCTATTAACACTCCCTGAGCAATGAACCGAAGGCACTGTGGCGGCAGCGTAGTGCCGAGTGGATTCCCGATGCCTCAATGGTATGGCTGCTCATGGCTGGCCCTGAAACCACTGCTCGCCTACAGGGTGTATTGCGGGCTTTGAACGGACAAGAAGCCACATCTTATGAAACAGTCTTTTCGGTTTGACTCAAGAGAGTAAATATGTGAGGGTTTGATACGGCATTACAGATCTGTTGCAGCGATACCTATGCAGTCCTTCCGAAGGATCGGGTGGCGAGTATCTGCCGCGCTATGGTTTGGAGAATAGTTGAATTTTTTCAGCTTGGGAGGTTTTCGCAATGTCTCATTTGCTGGAATTGTTGGGAAGTCGCTACCCGATTATCCAGGGGCCTATCGGACATATTAATAGCCCTGAGCTGGTAGCGGCCATCTGCGAGGCGGGGGCCTTCGGAATGTTGGCCCTTGGATTTATCAGGGACCCTCAGGAGGCAAAACGACTGGCACGCGAGGTCCGGGAATTAACGGATAAGCCATTTGGGGCAAACCTGATGATAATGAATCCTGCCCACGAGAGGATTCTGGAGATCATGGCAGACGAGGGAGTAAAAACCATCACCACATCAGCGGGTTCTCCGAAGAGTATCTACCCCAAGATCCATGCCTTGGGGATGAAGGGGCTTCATGTTGCTCTTACGTTACGTCAAGCGATAAAGGCAGAAGATGCGGGCGCGGATGGGGTGGTTGCTTCAGGATTGGAGTCAGGTGGTCTTCGTTCTCCCAATCCCGAGTCTTCAACTATGGTGCTCGTGCCCCTGGTGGTGGACCATGTAAAGATCCCGGTGGTTGCCGCCGGCGGTATTGCCGACTCACGGGGATATCGTGCAGCCCTCGCCTTGGGTGCCCAGGGAGTCCAACTCGGAACGCGGTTCATAGTCTCCGAGGAGTCACCTGCATCTGATGAATGGAAACACGCTATACTCAACTGTGGCGATGGCGGCACCACGCTGCTCCCTCGTGGTGCTATGAAAGTCCGAGTTATCATCAATCCGAAGCTGCAAGAAAAGTTAGATGCCCGGAATGTCGATCTTTCTCGGGAGTACGATTTTAATGATGCCCCAGCAGCGTGGATGAGTGGGGATTTTGATCTCTTCCCTGCAGGCGGGGGTCAAGTGAGTGCTCTCATTAAAGAGATTAGGCCGGTGGGGGCAATTATACAGGAGATGGTATCAGAAAAAAACTAAAGTAGGTGCGTATATGGGGTGGCGTCTTCATTCTTAACGAGGCTCGTATCCATGCGCAAGACGAGGACCTGACCCTCTTTGAACCACACTCCTACCGCAGTTTTGCTTCAAGGATTCTGTAGAACTCATCCCTCGCCTGGCGTTCGATCCAGGGCATGTGCCCGCAGTTCTTGAGCAGGATAAACCGAAAATCCTTGAGAACCGCAGAGAGGGGCTTTTGTACTCCCTCAGCCGGATGGGGATCGTAGTCACCGTGGATTGCGACTACCGGGCATGTGATCTTCTTTCCGAGTTCAAGAAGCTTCCCTCTCCTCCTCAGACGCGCGGCTTCCTTCCACACGCTTTGGAAGATATCAAGCCGGTAATCAACGAGTCCGGATTCGTGCCGTATCGGATCATACGCGTCGGCTTTTGACAAGAGTGCTCCGAGCCGGGCAAACGCCGTGCTCTCTCCTTGTGATGCGGGATACCCTAAGGCTCGAATGAGAGACTCAGCCTCTGTTCTCTTCTCGCCGCTGAGGCGGGTTAATCTGGTTTGTTGGATTTTGGCAGCATACTCTTCCTTGAAGGGGCCGCTTCCGACGAGTATCAATTTTTTCACGAATTCGGGATAATTTGCAGTAAATATGAAGCAGAGCCACGCTCCCCATGAAAAGCCGATCAAGATGACGGGAGGATTTGCGTTTTTTTCCAGAACGGTTTTCAGCTCTTCGATCTGCCCGCGGAGCGATGCCGCTGTTTGAAGCGGTTCCAAAACGCCCCGGCCCGATGCGAGCTTACGGGCTACCGGCCCCATCTCCCCGGCCGCACCTGGGCCGCCATGAATGACGGCCACGGAAAAGGGTGCCTTTCCATAGGTTTGTAGATTCTTCATCGTGCTTGTCAGCGTAACTCAACCCCCACAGACGGACTATTTCAGGAAGTGGAGCGCCTTCGCCTGTCTTAGCAGCTCAACAGTGAATATAGGAGAGCATTGCCTCCTGATATATCTCATTATCCCAGAATAATGCTCAATCGGAGCATCCAGCTCCGAAATCTCACCAGGGGGATCACGACCCATGGAGCAGTGTAACGAACAGGCTTTTTCTCAATGCATAAAAGCAAGTGCTGTGTGGCGCGTTCCACTCCCATCATGAACGGTTTCAAATCGCCCTTTGCCATTTTGGTGTCAACGAATCCGAACCGAACATTCGATACTTGAACGCCCCTTGGTTTTAATGCAAGGGCAAGGCCTTCGAGGTAGTTCGAAAATCCTGCCTTCGATGCATGATAGCTTGGAGCTTCAGCGGACAACAGCTCGTCCGCCACACTGGAAATACCAATGAAGTGCCCTTTACCCCTCTTGACCATCAAAGGGATCACGCAAGATACTGTCTTTACCATCCCAAGCAGGTTGACCTCGAGTATTTTCACCTCACCTTCCATGTGGGAGAGATCCAACATCTCACCTATCCCTGCACAGAAAATACACAAGTCTATTGGCCCATGCTTTTCCAGAACTGATCTTAATTCACTCGAATAGCCAGCATCCTGCACTTCAGCCACAATATGTTCGTAGGACGGATCTTGTATCGAAGATTCACTCCTCGAGATACCGACGATTTTCCATCCCCGTTTCAGAAGCTCCTTAGTGGTGGCCAACCCGATTCCATCCGAATTCCCAATTAAAAGCGCTTTACCTCTCACGGTTCTGTCTGCCCCCTGAGTTTTTATTGATATTCCCCTGTTTGCCTAACGACCCAGTATACCGGAAAAGCCCTGTATAGCGAGATATAAACCAACCATCACAGAACGCTTCACGTCATGATTCTAGCAGATTCGATGTGCTTAGTGGGCATGAAAAAGGCGGAATTGTGGGGTTCCGTTCTGACCGAGGGCACCCCAGGAGATGTTGCTCAACGATACTCCGTACGATACCCCCGTCCCATGTATTATTGGCTGACTCCGCCAGAAAGGACAAGAACACAAGCGGCATAGAAAACACACAAGAATCAAGAGCAGGCCTGACACCCAGGAACTCGCCAGCTGTCGTCATCGGGTTTTTCGTAGTTCCGATTCCACCGGCTCGCAAACCAGCACATTTCTCTCGTCTACCTCGAAACTGCACTTATCCTCGAGGATGGCCTTTAACCTCTTTCGAGCCCTGTGAAGCCTGACCTTGACATTTTCAACTCTTATTCCGAGGACCTCAGAGATCTCATGATGGGTGAAATCCATTATGTCGGAAAGCACGATAACCGTTCGCAGAGACTCAGGAAGGAGATTAATCTGATCCTGGACACACTTACCCATCTCGATCTGTTCCAATTCCTTTTGGACAAAGGCTTCCCTGAACCCTTCCGTCTTCTCCAGGGCTATTCTTTCGTTAAAGGAATCCTTTTTCAACTGCCGAAAATGATCCTGGCAGCAATTGTAGGCTATCCGAAATATCCATGAAGACAGCTTCGAGTGATCCCGCAGCCGGGCTAGATTCTCCTGAGCCCTCACAAAGGTTTCTTGGACAAGATCGTCTGCAACCCAGTCATCCCTGATAAGGATGACGATAAACCTTCTTACACGATCATAGTAGTTGTGGTAAACGTCCCAGAATTTCATATTGTTGGTTGCCCACCGTTATGTGCAACACGTTGTTCCGGCTTTTGCCGTGCAAGGAAGGTCATACCGGCGTTCCTGGCCCATGATGCTGTTTATGCTGTTTTTCATGGCCATATGGGCGCCTTTCTTGACTTGTGTTGCAAGTTCCACTGCCTTCAGGATTTCCTGAGAGGTGAGGCCGACCTCGCCGGCCTTTCCATAATAGTATTCGAAACAAGGGACACAGTTCGCGGCCGTTGCCGCTCCCAGGCATACTAATACCTCGATTCTTTCTTCCATGACACCGTCCTCCTTTTATAAGGGTTTAACAGTAAGACGGAGGAATGTCCCGAAAGGTTACACTATTCTACACCTTATTAAGGCCCGATGCAATTTGCCTAAGGGTTGTGAGACACTGCTAGACAAAAGGGGCAGGAACGGATATGCTCAACCTAAACTACTACTAGGCCAGCCCTTGATTTCTCCCAAAAGACACGTTTAATGCTGCTCTTGGGGATCCCTTTGGGCCTACACTCATTTCATCGGGGACCTCCGATTACTTGACGTCGATAATGATTCTGCCATAGAAAGTATAAACAGTATTTGCGCAGTAGCGGAATGCTGGATATGCCCAAGCATTCTATGAGGCGGGACAGATACTTCATTGTGAGCCCAAAAGAGGCAAATCAATGAATCGGGCCATAGCCAAGAGAATCGCTAGAGAGCTTCAGGGCAAAGAAGGAGGGGGATGGACCGTACACCCATCCGGCTGTCGAAGCTTTCTGAGCCAAATGGTCGGGATGATGAAAAGCATAGCGCATAATTACGTTTTCAGAAAAGGAGGCTTTCATGAAGATAGATATTTATACACATGTCCTACCCACGAAGTATAAAAAGGCTCTTTACAAATATTCTGATAAATTTGAGACTGAAAAAAATTTTATTGAAAGGCGCATTACCTTGACCGACCACAATGAAAGAATCCGTATCATCAATAAGTACGAAGACGTGGTCCAGGTATTGTCCGTTAATTTACCCCCCCTGGAAGAAATTGTTGATCAAAAAGAGGCGGCTGAACTAGCAAGGATAGCAAACGATGAGATGGCCGAGTTGGTGGCCAAGTATCCAACAAAATACATTGCCGCTATCGCACATCTTCCACTCAATAATATGGAAGCTGCGATGAAGGAGGCTGAAAGGGCAATCAGAGAATTGGGATTCAAAGGCATTCAAATCTTCACATCTATTCAGGGGAAACCGTTAGGTTCGGATGAATTCTTGCCTCTGTATAAGATGATGACCGATCTTGATTTACCGATCTGGATCCATCCCCTTCGAAGATCTTCAGTTCCGGATTACCCAACAGAAGACGCCTCGTTTTACCAGCTGTTTTCCATCTTCGGATGGCCTTATGAAACAACCGCGGCAATGACACGCCTGGTTTTTGCCGGTATCTTAGAGAAATTTCCGACTATAAAGTTTATCACCCATCACTGTGGCGGCATGATCCCTTACTACGCTGACAGGATCGTTAACCATTACAACAATGGCTTAGAACGCCTTGGACAAGAGTTTTTCCCAGGCCTTACCAAACATCCCATCGAATATTTCAGAATGTTCTACAACGATACCGCTCTGAACGGGGGCACATCTGGTCTCATGTGCGGATACGACTTTTTCGGGGAAGACCATCTGCTTTTCGGTTCCGATATGCCCTTTGACGTTGAAAACGGTGCCATTGCGATACGGAAAACAATAGAGGCCATAGAGGGTATGAACATATCGGAATCAAGCAAAAAGAAGATCTATGAGGGCAATGCCAGAAATCTCTTGCACCTTTAGGCGGCGTCTTGTCTTGAGAGCAAAGAAATGAATTTATCGTATGTGTTCCTTGCTTTTTCGTAGACGAAGGCAAAATAGATCTTATCTTGGATTTTTCTTTAAAGGGTGATCGGATCGAATCCGGTTTTCCGGATCGAGATTGGTGATAAAAAGCTTGCGCCGATAATCAGGCTGGCGACCCATCATGGCAGCTACTCCGCAGAAAGTCTGCTACCATGACGGCATCCTAGGTGGACAGTAATGTGAATTATTCTTGTAAGGCCCTATCTAATAATTGGCAATTTAGGTAGATTCAAAACAGCGGGCTTTTCGAAAAGGAACGGATTTGGGCCACAGCCCGTTGAAATCTCGCCCCCTACCCATATCTTAGCCTAGCATGCCCCGAGTCAATTATTTGTATTTCTCCCAAAAAACGATTTGGTCATGGTCTTTTCGAGGCCTAGGTTTGGGATCCTCATCAGCATATCCTATAACAATGAAGGTTTGTATGAATAAATCATCCGGCAGGTTCATGACCTTGTGGGCCTCTCTGGGAGACATTGCACCCACCAATAAACTACCTAAGCCCTGATTAACCGCCTCCAAGGTCATATACGCCCCGGCAACCATGATCTGTTCGCCGGCTTTGATGATCATTGCCTGCTCGCCCAGACGGTAAGGCGCAAACAGATCGCTTCCTAAGACTGCATTATCCAAGAAATCGTCGGTCCAGGCCATCACGCCTGCATCGATAAGTTGCTTCAAAGCCTCTCGGTGCATCTTACGAGAGAAGGCTTCTGTCAAACCACAACAGACAATCACAACCGGAGCAGTTCTGACATGGTTTTGTCCGCCGGCCGCATTGGCCAATTCCTCTATCTTAGCCTTATTTTGAACCACAATGAACCGCCACGGTTGCGTGTTTCCCCATGAGGGCGCTCGCCTGCCCGCCTCCAATACCTTTTCAATCTTGTCTTTTTCCACCGGCAGCGGCTTCCACTTTCTGATGCTTCTCCTCTTTAGAATCGCCTCTGATACATCCATCTTGGTTCCTCCTTTCGCCTGTTTACCTCCTCGAACGCCTAGATCTTGTCCTTCCTCGTCCGTTATAGGCGCCTTCCACACGTGCTAACAACCCCGCCTCCTTTCACACATTCATGTTAACATCGTCCTAGGTTTAATCTTCGTGTGCGTAGGATTTGTTGGTAATTGAATCCTAGGGAGCCGTCGGAAATTTGTCAAGTTTATGTACCTATAGTGACCCTTAAAAATAGGTGAGGTGTAAGAAGTCTCCTTTTCGGCGCCAAGGCTTAGGGGGTTTACCATTGTGTGTCAATGCGGAATAGAGCTCATGGTGTTGCGGCTGCCAGTTTTGTGTCAGTATGAGTGTATGGCAGGCCGATGATCAAGATGTGGAAAAGGTGCCCATGGGACCGTTTTGATCAATAGGGCCCACCACTGCTCTTGACTCTTGATGAACCGATGAACGATTTATTCCGACAAGAAAGGAGCGTGTCACTCCAGTTTTTTCAGGAACTCGTCGTGGGTCAATACCTCCCCCATGTAAGGGAAAAACTTCTCCTCAACATATTTCTGTTCTTCGCCGGAAATCGCAGCACAGCAGTCCTTCAGGAGGAAGACCTTGTAGCCTTTGTCATAGGCGGACCGTGCTGTTCCTTCCACACAGACGTTGGTGAGGAAGCCGCAGAACGCCACGTTCTTGATACAGTTGACTCGGAGCAGGAAGTCGATATTGGTGGAGTTGAACGCATCCAAGGTTCGCTTGCCCTCCACCACGATATCCTGCTTCGTGGGCTTGAGCTCATCGATGATCTCTCCTCCCCATGTGTCTTTCCTGAAGGCCTTGGTCTCCATGACATTGCCGTGTATGGGGCCCAACATCCCTTCGCATCCGGCGTCGATATAGTCCTGTTCAAAGAGGATGGGGACGATCAAGGTGAGGCACTTCCCCCTGGCCTTCTGGAGGCAGTCCTGCGCGTTCTTGATGGTGTTTTGTGCCTTTATCTGGCCCTTAACCCCTTCATAGAGAGCTCCGCCTTCTTTGCAGAAGTCGTTTTGGAACTCGATGAACACGATCGCGGTCTCGCTTGTTTTCATTGCATATCCTCCTTCTAAAGGTTGTAGGTTAAAAGGAATGGTCTTTATGGCGGAAATGGCCGCATGCGTGATTAGGTCATGAGGTCAAATCTCCGTTTGACTATTAAAGATCCAATGAATGATCTATCTCGGCGAATGGGAGCTTGAGGCTGACCTTTAGCGCTGCTTGAGGCGAGATTTTCAAAGGAAGCTGCTCGACCAGGTCAGCGATGAGCTTTATAAGAAGCGCTATTCAGCTCGTACCGAACAACCGCAGAGGAAATGGATGAAGAACTTCAGCGTTTTCGCCGGAATAAGGATAAAGGAGAAAGAGGGATTTTGCAATACTTTTCTGACGACCCGACGCAATTTGAATCGGCCGGCACACATAGGATGTCTCTCGCAGAGGGCTCAGAGGCACTGGGTTTTGAACTGCATGCTATTCCAATTGAATAGCCAATGTTATGAAGAAATGTGTTGACATTACGTAGGTATGTGCTGGATCATGATATATAAAGGGTAACAATTTTTGTGGGGGAGAAAATGGCAGCCTGTTATTGTAGATTTGTCTTTGCGGTCTTGGTCATTGTTTTTGCGTGGTGGCATGTCTCATGGGCTCCTATCGCTTTAACGGTTTTAGGAGTCGTGCTGGCAATTCTGGCACTGAAAAGGGATTGGTGCTGCAGAGCGAAACGTCAAGAGCAGAAGTAACGTAGCTATCCATGCAGCAGTCCAGCGTTATTCTCGATAGCTTTTTGTGATATTTGAATTTGTTCGCGTCCTGGTAACTACACAGGTGCATTTTAAAACAATAACCCTGTTTTTAGGCCGAGAAACAGGGAGACGGAAGCTTTAACCCTCGACCAAGTTGCTCTTTAAGAATAGATCCCCAACCATCACCAAAGTGAAACCCATAGACCCCAAGAGACATTTCTGGGCTATCGGAATTATTCAACCCCTATCTGTAACGTCGGCGCATACTCGTTTCACCGATTAACTATGGTTTCAAACATACTCGGTGCTTCCACTGAGTCTTTTCTTACGAGAAAGGGGACATCGTGCAGGGGGTGCAGTGCACGTTTCGATGAATGGAACTCATTGCTTGGAATTCGAGGCCACGCACATTCAGCACGAACATCCCCACCTTTTAGGCAATCATCCAAAAGGGAGAGAGATCTTCGAAGCTAGCCCTGCTCGGCTGCTCGCAGCGGCGGCCAGGCTTCGCTCTACATCTTCGTCTGACGTGGCCCAGGAGCAGACGCTGATGCGCATGGCCGCTTGATCATGCCACACTGATCCGCCACACCAGCACGTGCCATCAGCCTGAATACGGGCAATCACCCTGTTTGTCTTCTCCTCGTCACCAAACGAGACGAGCACCTGATTGAGCGCCACCTCGTTGAGAACCCGGTAACCTGCCATGTCAAAGCCTTGCGCAAAGCGGGCTGCATGCCTGCAGGTGCGCTCGATAAGCCCTGCCAGCCCCTCCCTGCCCAGTGCCCGGAGGGCAGCCCATAGCTCAACCCCTCGCGCACGTCGTGACATCTCAAGAGTGTATTGTGAAGGTTCCCGGCTTTCGCCTTGTGGCAGGTACGTTGCCTGAAATGCCAACGCCGCCCTGAGGAATTCCGGATTTCTGATAAAGGCAATTCCGCTGTCATACGGCACATTGAGCCATTTGTGCCCGTCGGTTGCCCATGAGTCCGCATCGGCGAACCCGGCAGTCAGGTGCGCTCGCTCGGGGGAGGCTGCGGCCCACAGGCCAAAGGCACCATCCACGTGCACCCAGGCACCGGCTTCACGAGCGATGGCGCATATCTCCCCGGCCGGATCGAATGCCCCTGTGTTCACGTTCCCTGCCTGTATGCATACGATTGCCGGAGGCGACACCGAGGGCATCGCATCCGGGCGCATCCTTCCCTGGCCATCGACTCGCACGGTAACGACCCGCTCACGTCCGAACCCCAATAACCCGAGCGCCCTGAAAAGGCTGGGATGGGCCTCAGCACCGACGATGACTTGCACCGGGGGCGCGCCGAACATTCCCTGAGACTCAACATCCCACCCCACCTTATCTAGGATCGCATGACGTGCAGCAGCTAATGCCGTGAGATGGGCAGTCGTTGTGCCGGTCACAAGGGATCCGCCACATTCCGGCGGCAAACCCAATACATCGACAAGCCACCGCAAGGCGACCTCCTCCAGGGCAGCTGCGATCGGCGAGGTAACTGCAAAGGCGGCATTCTGATCCCATGCACCGGCCAGCCAATTGGCCGCCAGTGTGACCGGAAGGCTTCCTCCGATCACCAGGCCAAAGTAGCGCCCGCCGGCGGTAGCAACGGTTGC
The DNA here is from genome assembly GCA_035527895.1 of Desulfatiglandales bacterium. Taxonomy (GTDB): domain Bacteria; phylum Desulfobacterota; class DSM-4660; order Desulfatiglandales; family B25-G16; genus JADFWK01. Next base: position 5,569 of record DATKZQ010000088.1, on the reverse strand, counting down.
CGGGGAGCCGATCTCATCGAGAAGGGCTATAACCGACTCCGGGTCCGTGGGCGTATCCGGGAGGGTTTCGTTCAATTCCGCAAGGCGTTCGATGGCGCCGGGCGGCACCCCAACGCTGCGGTCGTGCAGGCCTTCCAGGTAGCGGATTGCACGCCCTGAAGCAGATTCAAGAAGACGTCTCATCATGGTACCTCTTAACTGAAATGAAGAAATGGGGCTGGGCTCCATTTCGGATACGGAAAGGGGTCATCTCCGTTTGGCCCTTGATGAACCAGTGCATGATTTATGGTGGCGAATCAGATCTTCGAATTCAGATTGAGCCCTGCTTATATGGATTAAGTAAGGAAGTTGTTCGATCCGCTCGGCAATGAGATCGGCCAGAGCTGTTGCTCAATCCGCGCCAGAAAAACACAAAGGAAATGCAGAAACACACTCCTCGTTTTCGCCCGTGTAAGGATAGAGGCAGGAGAAAGGTTTTTCAATGCATTTCTGTATTTTCACCACCCCTGGTTTGTGGCAATTGCCTGAGCCCTTTTGGGAATATGAAACACTCTTGGGGCTATTCCGCATGGGTAAAGCGGGAACGGGGCTGAACCTATGATCTCCCTAATTGTTTCCTTTTCCAGTATTCATACATTAAGGAGAGCAGTTGGGCGGTTTCATCGAGCCGGTTGTAGATCCGTATTCCTTGTTCATTGACGTCGTAGACGACCTGGCTTTCCCATGGGGTAAAGATGCTGCCTATCAAAACAGGAAGGCCGGTTTCCCTTTCCAGGTCAACGAAACCTTGTATCACCCGTTTATTAATATCCAGAAATAGCTTAACCTTGGTCGGGGCATCTTTTCCGAGCATTCCCACCCTGCCCATGCCGTGAAGAATTAAGGCGTCTACTTCACCTGAAGAGAGGATCTCACGACCCAGGGCAATGAAGGTATCTCCCTCAAGAAAGAGCCCGGAAGCCCCGATATCGACCGGATTTTTTGTTGATGCCCTCAAGGGCATACCGAGGGATCTCAGGGAGCGTTGCAGGTTCGAGCTGAGCTCCGGCACAATAAGCCCCGCTTCCTCAAGGGAGTCGGATAGCGCCACTCCCCAGGAACCTCCCATTGTCACGATGGCGATTCTTCTGCCGCGCACGGGCGGCCGCTCAACGAGCGCATGACCAAGGGGGAGCAGGAGCTCCATGGAGGGCGAAATGACGACCCCGGCCTGATGGAACAGGCCCTGATAGATCTCCCTTGTTCCGGCCAGAGCGCCGGTATGACTCTGGGCCGCGCGGGCTGCACCGGGAGTCTTGCCGCCCTTATAGACAACAACGGGCTTGGCCATGGATACAGCACGGGCGACCTGGCTGAAGCGGCTTCCATCTCTGATAGCTTCAATGTACATGACGATGGCCTGCACATCAGGGTCCTGTCCGAAATGCTCCAGGAAGTCTGTGGCTGTCAGGTCACACTCGTTGCCCGTATGGATAAACTTTCCCACACCCATTCCCCTGGAAAACCCGGAGGCAAGAAGATCGTTAAAGGCATAGCCTCCCTGGCAGACAGCCGCGAGGGGAGTGTTTACCAGATGCTCCGCCGGTGAGGAAGACGCAATGAATTCGGCATGGAGGTTAAAGGTACCGCTTACGTTCGGGCCGAGGAGGCGGATCCCAAAGGAGCGAGCCAGGCGGGCAAGGGCCTTTTCTCTGTCTTTACCCCTTTCAGAGGTCTCTCCAAAGCCTGCCGTGATAATGGTGAGCCCCTTGATTTGCTTCTGGCCGCAGGATGTCACGGCCTTTTCCACCGAATGTTCCGGGATGGTGAGCACCGCCAGATCGATCGGTTCGTCAACCTCTGCCACATCCCTGAATGCAGGGATGCCATAGATGTGGTCGGCATGGCGGTTTATGGGAAAGATCTTCCCGGGATAGCGCCGGGAGAGCAAGCCCTGCATGATGTAGGACCCCCATGATCCAGGCCTTTCCGTGGCACCGATGACCGCTACCGACTTTGGATTGAGAAAAACACTCAGCTCATTCTTAACTGCCATACATCCTCATTATTTGTGTTGTCTCAGGAATAGCACCATAATAAGCACTGCGAGGTGATCTCAGATTCACCGCCCGGCATCATATCTGCCTATTAGTGCCGACTCATTTTTATATCGCCCGGTACGGTTTCCCCTGCCGCGAGAATGCTCCAGAAGAGCACAGGTATCGAAAAGGCACGGGTCGGCGACCCCGTCTACCATAGGGTTATTATTCTCTTTTTCCAAGGGAAAAATGCGCGGCACGAGGACTGGGTGCCAGAATGGTTAAGGCCCTGAGGAGTTAAGGAGCAATGGGACGGTCGTACCCGGAGAGGCATAAAGAATGGGGGGCAGGCAGGAAGCCTAACCGGAAAGGCGTTTTCCAAAAAAGAAAGGGCAGGGCCATTGCCGGCCCTGCCCAAAGTTGTGGCTTGCCTCGCTAAGCCAGAACGCACGCTAAGGCAAACAACATAAGGAGAGTTATCATGTACTACTATTGTACTCGTAACGTGCCTAGCCGTGTCAAGAAAAATAGGAAGGGTCGAGAATTCATGATAACCAAATCTTCCAGTTGGAGGATACGGGATAAAAAGGCGATAGACCTTTGTTTGGCTCTCCGTGGTCCGATGCCCTCAATCGCCCTGTCAAAGGAATGATGCTCGGATGGCTCGTCACTATCGCTCAATAACCATGGTGCCGGCCATCTTATCGCCCAACCGCACCCCTTTCTCGTCGGAGAAGACCTTGACGATTTCGATGATCAGGAGGATCAGCAGGGCAATTCCGAGCAGGATATCGATGATCCAGCCAAAAATTGGTATGAGTACGAAGAACAACATAATGGGACCAAAGGAGAACATCCAGTTTCGTTTCGCAGAGGCAGCATAATCGATCTTGGCAGTTGGATCTTGGGTATTTACTACCGACAGTTTCAGCAATTTCTTCCCAACGCTCTTATACTCAAGAGCTTCGATGGGCAGGGCATCTCGCAGAAGCATATACAGGGCGCCGATAATCCCCCCAACAAGTGGGATCAGCCCTATTATCATAGAAACAATGGCATCGATGACAAAAGCTATGATCCGTTTCACCGGATCGGCCTTGCTGAGTGCGGCATCCTTGATCTCTGCCTCAGCGGTTTCGGTTTCCCCTTCTTTTGCCTGCACCTTTTCTTCTTCGTTCATGACCTATCCCCCCTTCTGTGTTAGTAACCAATCCCTGACGAATTATTCTAACACAACATGAACCGGATAAGAAACCCTTTCTCTGCAAACGACTCCATAGTGACGAGATCGGGCCTGTCCTTGACTCTTCTTGATCCGAGGCCTGATTCATGAAGGCGAATGGGAGGCTAAGTCCCTCGATTCATTAACTTGATAATTCCCTGCAGCGGCTCGACTGAGCTCGCCGAAGTCTTGCTCCAGGGTTACAACATAGTTCCTCCCCCTTGATGGGGGAGGTTAGGTGGGGGTGATAAAATGTTTGGTCACCCTCCTCTTTACCCGCCTGAAGTCTGGCGGGTTGATCCCCTCCCATTAAGGGAGGGGACTTAGCAATTGGATACCCTGCAGCTTGCTGCAGGGTGGTTCATTCAGGCCTTAGTGCTGAGTGAGCTTTTCCTCCAGTTCCGTTCGACAAAATACTTGACTGTATTTGCGAAACGAAGCACTAAGCTTGGCTGTGGTTGCCGCTGGAAGCGAATGCTTGTGGGGATGCTGCTCGAACTACCCCACCTTTCATAACTGCCCTGATGTAGCATCCCAGTGTTCCAGCAACTTCCGGTAATCCGGGTCTTCGTACCGGCCAAGGAGGAAAGCAGGGGCGTAGTCGGGTAATTCGCCCCCTGTGACATGGCTGGCGAGCAACTCACCGGCGGCCATGCTTGCCATAATGCCGAAGCCGGAAAGAGCCCCGATAACATAGGCCCCCTTGACAGGGAGACAGCCTATTAAAGGTCGATTTTCTTGGGTCTTGCAATAGTATCCCCCATCCACCACAGGTCGGGGCATTTTGCTGAGATAAGCGGACAAGCCGGGTATCATACGTGCCAAGCCCCGTATCGCGATCTCCCCATACTCCGGCTCGAACGGGGGCGGCCACGTGGGTTCTTGAGCCTCGATGTGGTAGGGCCAGAGAACCAACAGCGTCTGACTGCCGAGCCCTCCTTCCGGCCGAAAATGTACACCCCCGGGAAATTCTTCCAGTAACCACCGTGTTTCCTCCTTGGCCGCCAGGTCCTCGCGTTCTTCCTCGGTCCAGGGCAGGAGCACCGGATCGTCCCAGATCATAAGCGGTGCATCGCGGAGGACAATACCCAGCGTATCATCAAAGGCAACTTTGCCATGCAGTTCGTTGAAAACAGGGAAGTCTATCCCGATCATCGCCCCGGCCTGTTTCAGGAGTGGCCCGGCACCTATGACAAAAGTGCGGGTAGATATCTGCAGAGGTCCGGTAGGCGCGCTCACATGAACGCTTTCGATTCGGCCGTTCACAAGGGTAACATCAGTAACTCGGCCTCTTAAAAAACGTACCCCGTGCTCTTTCGCCTGTTCCAGAAGGTACATGCCTAATTGTTGCGCACTCAGCCAGCCGCAGCGGCGTGGGTGCACCATGGCAACAACCTGGTTCGTGATGAAGGGGTGGTGTTTCCCGATCAGTGCCGCGTCTAACACCACGTCGGCACCGGTGAGCTGGGGATCAAAGCCGCGGGCGATGAAGGGGGGATACGGGGGGTCATCGGAACGGCCGTAATGGTAGCGGAGCTGCCCTGCTCCCAGTTGCGAAATCTCCACGGCCGAGCGCTCCATCGTGGGAACATGATCCGGATCAGTAGTCAGAAAAACATATCCCCGGCGATTCAGGTGAAAATAGTTGTCACTTTCGCAGGCCAGCTCCTCCAGCAGGTCAATGCTCCGGTTCATGAAGTCTACCATGGTTGTGCCCGGGCCGGGCCACCAGTTGCGGTACGCTTCGGTAGACTTGTCACTGGTGAGCGTGAGCGGAGGGTGCTCATCCACCAGTACGACTTCCTTGACGCCTTTCTTAACTGCCAGGTGGTAGGCAGCGGAAACGCCGGCTATGCCGGCGCCACAGATCACGACATTGGCACGTAGACCTTTCATCCCGATCCTTTACAGAATTTGCAGTATGCCCTTTTGAGAAAGAGGGTATCTGCGCTCTGCTCGAATACCCTGATGTGATAAGGAACCCCTTGTTCTGGTAAGGAATATAGAAGAAGGAGCCTTGTGTGTCAATGAGACAGCCACCGCTCCTCACAGAGGACCTCAAATCAGGAACCCGCCTCTTTTCGCCGTTCGAATTTCACTGCAGTCTTGCCGCACGTTGTAGTGTGTGAGATGCGATTAGATCGCTGACTTGTTCAAGCAGTTTCTTCTTGCCCCTATCAGTCGACTATGGTAAGAGATTTCAACGCCCTAAGCCTTGTTTGGGTCCCTTGCTCACAAACAACGCACGGTGACCAGCATGCTTATTTTACCTCTTCTTATCCAGAGCCAGAAACAGTGCTCTCATTCCCCTTACTACCGCATCTACCGC
>DATKZQ010000087.1:0-11495 GCA_035527895.1 Desulfatiglandales bacterium | reverse complement strand
CTTGCGGCTTAGCTCATCTTTGTTTTATCAATAATCCCGCCTCAAGATCACCCATCCCCAGGCTTTGACTCCGGCCAAAGCCAAACTAGAAGTTTCTTGCCTTTTCTCTGGCGGGACTATGGATAAAACTCTATTTAGATATCTGAAAATTCATCAGGGTGAAAACGTGTTCGCTTCACCCTGACTCCTTTCAGCTAGGCATACAAATTATCGATCCATTTCATAGCTTCTACATCGCTTATCTTACCAAGATATCTCTCGGTTGTTGAAAGATTCGAATGTCGCAATATGACCTTCGAGACGATCTCTATGGGCACGCCGGAACGAGATGCATAGGTCGCCGCATGACGCCTTAGATCATGTGGTCTGAGATGAATGCCCACCACGCTACCCACTTTTGCCACCATGTCCCTTGCGGCCTCATAACATATCGGGAAAATACGCTGCTGGGGTTGAATGCCTTTTTGCCTGATATAGTCTTTGAGCCTGTCAGCGAGTCTTTGAGGGATGAAGATGAATTCCTGCTCTCTACCACTCTTGGGGTCCCTTAGGGTCAGTCTCCGGTCATGGATATCTGAAGGAGTAAGCTTCAGCACCTCACTGATCCTCATTCCACCCCGTGCCATCAGTTCAAGCATCAACCGGTTTCTTGGCTTTGATGTTCTGAAAATAACCTCATCAACGGTTTCTTTCTCGATAATGTTCCAGTGATACGACGGTCTGGCCCTGAAAAGTTTTTTCAGCATCGGGGTGTCGCAAGGATTCCGGACCTCCTGATCCAGGTTGTTTTTGATAAAGTTAAAAAAAGCCAATAGGTGGGAGTAACGAGTACGTTTGGTTTGCCGTTTTTTACCCTCTGTGATCCGGTTCAGGAAGAAGAGAATCCTTTCCGTGGTTATATCCTCCAGGTTCTCGGACCCGAATTCCTTGCAGAGTTGGGTAAGAACCAGCCTATAGGCCCTGATAGAGTTTTCTTTAGAATGAGACTTGTGATACTCCAGCCAAAGTTTTGCTGCCTCTGAAATTTGCATAGCTCTACCTCCTTTTGATTTGAGATTTACAAAAAGGTGTCCTGTCTACTTCTCAGCTGTAAAACATCGGGTAGATATATGCAATGAATCCATTCGGATGGGTGATTGTGGATATGGTGAGGTTGTCTAACTCTGATCTACAGGCTCAAGTCACTGAGCGGAGGGAAAGAGCATATGCTCGACATTTCAGTTTCACACCCACTTATCGAAGTTTATCTTTTTTATGACAATGGATTTGGTTATGACTGGGAGAAGAAACCTTAAAAATGTCTTTATTTCAGTATTATAGCAGTAAGCTAATCCTCAGGTCCGATTATGGGAGCCACAAGATGTTGGGGTTGGCCAGCTGAAGGACGACACTAGCTGATTTGGCCACTCGAAGTGATTTCCCAAGGACTTCCCGCCAACGCAACTCTATTTAATCGCGATACAAATATCGCATAACGCGGATTAGCGTCTTACAGCTTAGTTCATCTTGAAGTAAACAGCATCACTTAAAAGAGGAGGTCTGCTGCATCTAACAGTTCCGACTCATGGGAAACTTCACAGCCCAAAAAAGGGCAAGAGCAAAGTACTCCGCCCCGCATAAACGGTTTACCGGCTGCCTCCTCTATTTGTTCGTGTGGATGACTATCGAACCTCCGCCTATGGGCTGGCGCATCCCGTTGTCATAGACGCCGTCTTCACCGTTCGCATCCTCGGACCAAATCTTGATGCTGATGATGCCCGATCCTTTGACTTTTGGCGTGTTGTCGCCATGCACCACGCAGAGCTACTGAAGGGTGGGACATCCTCAACCACTGACCTCAGTCCATTTCCCGGAAACGCCGTCTTTCACGTGCAGCACTTTGCCTTTGACGTCGTCCAGAGATGTGAAGTCTGGACACGGCGGCGGTGCGGAGATATCCTGCAATCGAGCGCACGCTTCCCTCGACGTCTTTGCAATGGCCTTGCGATGGTCAGGTAAATTCTCCGAGAAATATTCACATCGCCAGCATTGCTTATGGACCCTTGTCATTTTACCTCCAGTATTCCCTCTCGACTTAAATAAATCGGCATGCTGAGCAAATTCGTTTAGCAAGAAATGGTACGCCCTTTTTTTGTAACCCATATGGGCTGGAAAAACAAGGTAACGCCAGAAGTATTTGAAGAGTGTCTATCAACGCTCGCAAAGCTCAAGGTGGCATGGGTAAGGGGAGTATGGGTCAAAATTCCTGGCTTTTTTTCAGACTGGATCATCGCGCCAGGAGCACGAGAATCTTGCTGGAATTCCAAAATTCCGCTTTTTTCCTATCTCTGGAAAATTGGAGGCAGCATGAAAGGCTGTGCCAAAATGGCCTCGCTCTGAAAAAAAGGCCTTTCAGCAGAATTCACAGGCTTAGCATCATGCATATTTCACGTGCAATCAATCGACGCATTAATCGTTGAGGATCTCCTGGCTTATCTTGAAGCATGTGTCTTCTTCTTCCATTCAGCTCTTTCGCTCACGGGGTCCAATCGGGTGTCGCGCTTTCAATTGCGACCTGTTTCCTGTTCGTGCTCTGCCCGGTCACTCGGTGGTCGGTCTTGGTGAACTTTCGTACTAACGAAATTGCAGCAGTGTCTGAGATTGTTAATACTCTCCTTCATAATTCCAATCTTCAGGAGGGGTGCACGGCATTCACAGACCGTACATCTGAACCCCCTCCAAGTTTTCAGCTCCCCCTTGGCGGTCCCTGGATTTTGAGTCACACTAATGCCAAACGTCGGAAGTAAATACGGACTACTGTAAACGGAATTCGCTCCTTTTACGGAGTGATTTTGAATTGTGCGCTCCATAACACTTTACCCTGTGGGCCAAGCACATTCACATGCCAGTCCCCAATGTCTTGAGGACGAATTGTCTTCGCACTATAAGTTCTCCAAGTGGAAGATTTCACGGGTAACTGGACTTTTGCCACTGTGCTATTGCCGAAATACCAGACATGGGTAATTTCGACGGTGCCCTGAGCGCCAACAATCTTGGTGAAGCAATAGAGCTTGCCCACCGAGGCCCTGAAGCTCTTTCCTGACACGAGAGGTCTCTTACGGTAGATATCGCGACAAATTGCTCCCTCTTGCACAATCAAATTCACGGATGAATCTCTCCGTTCCTCTTTTAACGGGGGCATTTCCTCCCTGGACCTACCCGGTTGCTCGATTTCAATGGATTGGGCTTCTTGTCCGTCCGTTTTTACTTTCGGGAAGGTGTGTTCATGCGTTGCCTCGGTGGGGGCCGAACCCTCTGTTCCCAAATTCTCCCCTTTTTGAGCCTGCACCTGCCCCACCACGACCTTATCAGCGGGGATCTGCCAGCCAGGCAGTTTGAGCCCGAATAACTTCCAAAGGCTACTTCGCCCTGTCTCTGTCATACCAAAAGCGACGAGAGCACCGATAAAGCACAGCAGTGCAGCCCACTTCAAAAAGCTACCGAGGGTTCGCCCTCTTATTTTGGGCTCATAAGGCTCCGATATTTCCCGCCTGTCCTTCGGAAGAGAGCTCTGCAAGCTCATGTCTTCATAGCATTTCTGGACCATGTGGGGTGTTATTGGTTTTGTTGCCCTTGAGTAACCGAGCAACATGGCGTTATCTGCGAGGATGTTGATGACTCTGGGATACCCATGAGCGTACTGATGAAGGGCCTTAATGGCGCCTTTCGAAAAAACCTCCTCTCTTTTTGGCGCCCCGGCTATTCTGAGCCGGGTTGCTACGTAGCTCCTGGTTTCGTCGAGGTCCAGTGGCGACAGGTGATAGCGCATGCTTATACGCTGCAAAAGGGGCAGGTATTGTACTTCTCTCAGCTTTTCATTCAGCTCAGGCTGGCCAACGAGAAAGATGTTGATCAGTTTTTCATCACCGGTCTCCATGTTTGATAAGAGCCTGATTTCTTCAAGCAACTCGAAAGAGAGCTTTTGTGCCTCGTCAATGATCAAGATGACATTGGTCTGGCTCCGCAAACACCCACGCAAGAATTCTTCGAACTCAACAAGGAACTCCGCCTTGGATCGGAAATGTATCTTTCTACGAAAAGTGGAAAAGGCCAAATAATCCATGAACTCCCCTAGCGATAGCAGGGGATTCGAGATATGGATGCAGTGGACACTGTCGTCAAGGGTGCTGAGGAGCGCCTGAATCATCGTTGTTTTGCCGGTACCGATTTCTCCGGTCAAAAGGATAAATCCCTTTCTCTCCATAACTCCGTACTTCAACATGTTGAGGGCTTCTCCGTGGCTTTCACCTAAATAGAGAAACCGCGGCGATGGGGTTAAGTTAAAGGGTTTTTCTTTTAAGTTATAGAATTCGGCATACATTACTTGCAACACCCTGTAACAGGCTCAAAATTTACACCTCTTGGCCAAGGCGGTCCAGGGCAATTGTCAATATCCTGGACTCCGCCACAGGGATCAGATGAAAGCGGATTGCCAAAACCTAAAAAACGATCTTATTCAACCACCGAGCTGCCGCCTAAAGATGATGGCCGATGACTAAACGGGTACATATTGTAGATTCTTCTATGAAGAATATACAACACCAATTGATCTATCGCAAAGAGCTTCTTGCAGGAAATGGTGGTCTTAGACTGGGTGGGTATTACCACATTGTGATGATCGATATCAATTGGCGATTCACCATACATAGCGTATGTGAGTAGGTAATCCTAAAATGGGGCTCTCCGCTGTGATTGTCACGAAATTGAAAAACTGAAGCTCCTATGTATGTTATACGTGGTTAGAAATCTATGAAGTGTTTTAGTGATCTGCTGATTTTTAACCTATCAAGCTCGGATAACCTCACGCCATAGCACATTTCAACTGGAATTCATTGTTTTCAACAACACATCACTCATCACTCACCCGGTGCAAGTTGCTGCTCACAGCCCTTCCCTTCTTCTTGCGTCCCGCAGCCCTCTTCTCTTTCCCGAAGGTCAGCCTGTCGGTCATTTCCTTTAAGTGGCCTTGCTCAGGTGAGCATGGATCTTCGTGGTCATCATGGCGTGAGGCAGAAATAGGTTAAAGAAAAAGTAATATCGTCCTTCTTAATTGTTCGTAGGCACTTCAGCCCTCCTGAATGCCTTGGATTGTATGAGAGAGTCAAACCGACCGAGATCGGTTTCCCACTCGTGCTGAGACCTTTGCTTCCAGACTCGAAAGGCCTTCTTCACATGCGAGTCGAACTCCCGATCTTCAACGCCGTTTACCGCCTTGAAATGCTCAATCAAGGTGTCTATTAGATCAGCGTAGCCTCGATCCGCCAAAACCTGAGCCATCCCGAAATGTTTGACATGGTGACACAGGTCGCAGACGGCTTGAAACCCTGCCATCTTCTGGATATGCTTTGTGCCATCGTATTCCCATATTTCATGGCAATTCAGCTTATCTTTGGCCCCGCATATCTCACAGGTGTGCCCCGCTCTTTCAAAAACCTTTTGACGTACCTTATTCCAGCGAGATCGGGGCATTAGCTTGCGCAGAGTAAAATTCCAGCAAGTCTTCGGTACCAGTTCGATTCTCAATGGCAGATCATGGTCACTAGTTTTTTCCATGCTATGTTCTCACTCCCCTAATCTTTCTGGTTTGGAGCTGCCCGTCTTCTTTATGTATCGGCATAAGAAAGAGGGGCTTAAGTTTTTCGCTTAAGCTCCAAACTGCTACATTGACTCAAAAATCTTCTGAAGATTAGCGGAGATAAGGAAAGTGGAACCCTCACCTGTAGGTTTCTTTGCTTGGCCACATCGGCGAGGGGCAAGCCCTTCATTCTCTGCTGCCCACCCTTAAGTCCTCTTATGAATTGTACTTGCCGTGCAACAGCATGAAAGCTACCCGGAGAAACCGATTGGAGTACAAGCACGTGCCAGGATTCTAACAGTTCGACAGATTTTGATTCGAATACCCTTGACACCGACGTGAAGACGGGGGTAATGATTCGAAAACTCAAAGGCGGGTATCACTGTGGGATTGTTCGGCATGATCCTTGCCCAAAATCCGCAGTATCTCAGCATCACCAACAATAATAAGTGGGGGGCTTGTGACTGGAAGGGTGCGCTCCGAGGAGCGTAAGGAAAAGCGGAAGAAAGAATGGGGCGTGTTTCACCTCTACCTGCTCATCTCTGCTGCCCTGATCATTGCCATGTGGGGGGTGCTTATCCGGGGTGGTGAGCCGCCCCCTCCCAAAACGATACATGTTGTAGAGAGGCCCACCGTGCTCCTGTTTCTGGTTGACGGAGCGATCAGGCGCTACGCCCATTACGAGGAACGGGGCTACCCCGAACAACTCTCCGATCTTCACCCCAAATACGTACCGTTGCGGAAAGAGGAGCTCTCGTGTCTGGAGGTACTCTCCTACAGCACCGATCCCGCCGAAGGCTACCGCCTGGCGCTCATTGATCGCAGCACGGGCAACGTGACTATTGTCCTTTCACCACAGGGCATTGTCTGCATGAGCCCATCTGACGAGGAATCCTAGATGGAGAGAAAACATGGCTTCACCCTCATTGAACTCATGGTGGTGATCGCGATACTGGGTATCCTCGGTGCCACAGCGGTACCATGTTACCGAACCATACAGCGGAGGAGCTACGGCTCCGAGGCCACCTCCATGCTGAAAAAGCTCCTCGATTCAGAAATCATCTACTTCTTGGACAATGACAAGTTCTTCCCACAGGTTGGACAGACGCTAGCGGTATTTCACGACGATCTCCCCTCCAAGGCCGAGATCACCCAGATTCGAGATGCCCTCAAGATAACTATCCCGGTGGGCCACTTTCTCGATTTCACCATCACGACCCTGCCGGGTCAGACATGTATGGTCACGATATCGTCTGTTGGAAACTCCTTTCCCCTCTTCAAGGACGGCTCCCCCTCAATCACGGGAACCGTTGACAAGACCGGAAAGATTGACATACTCTAGTAAAAGCCCCTTCGTTTCCGTACCCTGAAAAACGGGAGACGGCGAAAACCATATGCGGTGCTCATCTGTGATCTGAGTTCAATGCGGGAAGGTGACTATGGCGCGGTTAAGCCCACGAGACGTGCAAGAGATACTTCAGGTCCTTGAGGACGGGCTTCGGCTTATCCCTAAGCTCAGCAAGCCGAAGAAGGTGGCCATGAGACATAAAATCAGGAAACACTACGGTTGGCCCTCGGGCCTCACAGATCCAACCGCAGGGATGGCTGTCCATGATCTGGAGGAGCGGCTCTCCGATCTGTTTCCACTCTACCCCTACGGCTTTACTGATCGACTCCAGGAGCTCCTAAAGGAAAAGCTGGGGTGGTAGGAACCTCGCGAATGCCTGCTGAAGGGGCTACTTCTATGCTTCTGAAATCTTCGGTCGCTCAAAACCTGGTGAGTAACAATTTTAGCCTTGAATCAGACAACGTATATCTAACTGAATTCCACACTCATCATTCCAAGCTGGAATTGCTTATTTGCGGAAGAATTAATCATCTATGACATCGCCCGTCGGTGGCTCATTAGAAGGCACCTTTCCCGTATCACTTTAGAGTTAGGAAGCAATAGTATTGTCAGAATTCTACTAGATGTTGTGGTGGGTGGCGATAGTTAAGTTTTCAACCCTACGTGCCAAATGCTTAAGCTCGGGAGGCGCTTCTTCTGTTACGACTGGCATAACAATATTTGAAAATTGCTCAGTTCAAGACTTCCCAAATAAACCTGTTATTGAGTGATATCTCCTCTTGAATACCCCAAACTTGACTGAAATCAATTCAAAATAAATGAAAAACCAACATTCGAGTGATTAGAGCACGTGAGGTCAGACATATCACAGGTTTTCTGGTCGGTTGATATCTTGAGGGTTTGGCAAGTGATCGCAACTTTTTCTAGGTTCTACCCAGCCCCACATATTGTGGGTTCGTCAACGCACCTAGCCTGATAGCCGAAGATAGGCGGGACCAAAAATGATGAATAATTACTCGACGGTCACATCCATTCCCCCACAATCCAAAATGAATCTAAAACTATACTTCAACCGGCATTCGCCAATCTTCGGAAGGGGGAGTGCCTGACTACTTCAGTTAGATATATGCACCCAGCCTGTAGATGTTACGTATGGTAATCGGAACCTTTTGACAGCAGTCTCGGGGATAGGTTCATAGCAGAAACCGTAACAATTTGGCCTTTAGGGCACATACAATATATAGAGATTCCAACGAAAAAGGCAGGGCCATTTTTGGCAAGCCGATCGCTTAGGGTGTTGAAAGACCCCTGTAATGCCCTGATATATAATCGAAAACAAGCCAAAGCTATCGATATAATATGTTTTTGGGGGTCTTTCCTTCTATTGCATATAAAAACAACACCTTAGAGTGATGCATCAACACTTTTAGCGATCGGGTCGCCATTTTGGTCCTGCCTTTAGCTAAGGATTCCGTGTAGCCGCCTTCTCTATACAAGCGAAAAAGACATGCGTTACAGCCTGGTTATCTTCCGTACTCTCACAGCCAACGCTATCGCTATGATGCTGGAGAAGGATATCCGGTCAAGTGTCTTGGGCTAGTCGACTCCACTACCTACCGTGGCGATAAAGCAGCCTCCACCGTCACCGTCACCACCAGCTGGGGATTCCATTGTGAACTTTGTCAGGAAGATGTCGGCACTACCATCGACCGAAGTATGGTCGTCTGTGTCAGGGCCCGGGTCGAAATCGGCGGTGCCCTGAAAATATCCCGCCACATAGACGTTCCCGCTTCCATCCACCGCAGCTGAATGGCCAGAATCATTGCCTGCCCCGCCCATGGTCTTGGTCCAGCCGTAGGTGCCGTCTGGATTAATCTTCGTCAGGAAGATGTCATTACCACCGACCGAAGTATGGTCGTCTGTGTCAGGGCCCGGGTCGAAATCGGCGGTGCGCTGAAAAGATCCCGCCACATAGACGTTCCCGCTTCCATCCACCGTAGGTGAAATTCCATAATCATTGTCTATCCCGCCCATGGTCTTGGTCCAGCCGTAGGTGCCGTCTGCATTAATCTTTGTCAGGAAGATGTCATAACTGCGCGATGTATGATTGTCCGTGTCAGGGCCCGGGTCGAAATCAGCGGTGCCAACGAAATATCCCGCCACATAGACGTTCCCGCTTCCATCCACCCTAGCTGAATAGCCCTGATCATCAGTTTCCCCGCCCATGGTCTTGGTCCAGCCGTAGGTGCCGTCTGAATTAATCTTTGTCACGAAGATGTCATTACTACCGGTCGAGGTGTGGTTGTCCCCAGGGCCCGGGTCGAAATCAGCGGTGCCAACGAAATATCCCGCCACATAGACGTTCCCGCTTCCATCCACCGCAGCTGAATTGCCCCAATCACCCATTGACCCGCCCATGGTCTTGGTCCAGCCGTAGGTGCCGTCTGGATTAATCTTTGTCAGGAAGATGTCGGCACTACCATCGACCGAAGTATGGTCGTCTGTGTCAGGGCCCGGGTCGAAATCAGCGGTGCCCTCAAACCGTCCCGTCACATAGACGTTCCCGCTTCCATCCACCGTAGCTGAATGGCCATAAACCACGTTTGTCCCGCCCATGGTCTTGGTCCAGCCGTAGGTGCCGTCTGGATTAATCTTCGTCAGGAAGATGTCATTACCACCGACCGAAGTATGGTCGTCTGTGTCAGGGCCCGGGTCGAAATCAGCGGTGCCGAAGAAATATCCCGTCACATAGACGTTCCCGCTTCCATCCACCGCAGCTGAACGGCCATAATCACCACTTTCCCCGCCCATGGTCTTGGTCCATGAATACACGGTCCCGGCATGGGCAAGCCCTCCGGAAAAAACACACAGTGCCACAAGAGCGGCGACAAGCGCCATGCGTTTTACTGCCCGGCAGCCCACAATCCATGTAATGTGCAATGTTACGCTCACAGCGTTTAGCATCCTCTCCTGCATGTTCTCCTCCTTTTACAGGTTGGGTATCAGTGCCGCCCGGACTTCAGGGCTCGGAGTGTTTTGATGTAATGATAGGATCTGGAGTCTCCCAACAGAACATTGCGGTTCCCCTGGGAGCAAGGTAGGCAAAATTTGAGGGGTTTCTCCATCGGAAAGACACCTCGTAAGAATTGTAGAGCTGCTTTGGATGTGTATTCGTTACGTTCGGAAAAGTCAATAGGGAAGTTATCCATACAAATTTTGGATAGAATTCAGTAGTAGCGGCTGAAGAGCAAATTGGTATTGGCTTAGAAAGGGGAGCGTGTATCCGTATTAAAAAAAAATCAACAAAAACCTTTTTCGTCAACCACGTTTACAGCATGTCGAGTTGGGTTCCTGAGCTGGTAAATCATATACTTCTTGCCATATACTTAAATTCGAGGAATTTGAGGATTACATATGGTAGTTGAAAGGTCAATATCAAATTGTATCCTGGTAGCGAAGAGATCTCTGTGGAAAATACATATTTCAAGATGAAATAGGGTGCTACAGGGTAATCTGGATTATACAATAATTGTATCGCAATTAGACAGACTCGCCTAGGCGGGAAGTCTTTGCGAAATCGCTTGAAGTGTCCAAATAAGTTAGTGTCGTCCCTCAGTTCGCCAACCCCAAGATCTTGTGGTAGCCATAATCGGGTCTGAGGATTTGTAATCTGCTATTGATGCCAGACTCACTCATTTTGCTCATATCATTCTGAAATCTGACATGCCGAAAGTGTGGCAAAACCTTAACTCATGGCAAGAGATCGCAGCTTTTTCTAGATTCTACCTACCCCCACATATTGTGGGTTCGTCACCGCACCTAGCCTGATACTCGAAAGTAGGTGAGGCCAAAAATGAGAATAATTACTTGACGATCACATCGCTTCCCCCACAATCCAAAATGAATCTAAAACTATACTTCAACCGCGATTCGGCAATTTTGGGAAGGGGCCGTGGCTGATGAGTTCAGTTAGGATCATACAACCCACCTGTCTATGTTTCGTATGGTAATGTAAACGTTTCGACAGTAGTCTGAGGCATAGACTCCTAGCAGTAAGCACAACGCCAGCAGTCACCGGCAGCGAAGCCAGTAGGTTTTCGCTGTCTGGTGCACTGCATGGTTAGCTAAATCAAGGCCATTACTTCTCCTTTGGTTTAGGTGGCGGGGGTGGTGGGGGGCCTTGTGGTCTGTGTTTAGGTGGCGGAGGCCGCCACCCCTCCCGAATCTCATCCTCTCTTCTCGGTTGTGGGGTTTCTTTAGGACTTTCTTTTTTACCCATTTTTATCACCTCTCGATTGAAATAACCCCTCACCTATTGGTATTGTCCTGGAATCTATATTTTCATCATACACCACCGCAATAGAATAAATAGTCTTTGCTGGCAAATAAAGGTATGGGGGTATCCCCTTGCCTGGACTAGCCCCAATATGTAGTATTCAAAAATGTGGAGGACTATCCAAAAACCTTGGCTGAGCTTGAGGAGCAATTTTCGACAGAGGAGGCGTGCCGTGAGTATTTGTTTCAATTGCGTTG
>DATKZQ010000086.1:0-11237 GCA_035527895.1 Desulfatiglandales bacterium | reverse complement strand
TCCACAGGATGTCATCCCTTCCGTTGAATTCTCGCTGAGCGCTCTCAGAGATCTTCAAGCCTTGTCGTAAGACGTCGGTCTTCAAGACAATATTAGGGTGAACATCGGGAAACTGTGTATAAAGATCGGTCATGGTCATTTATCAAGCTCCTTTCGATAAAACTATTTGTGAAACCTTCACTCCAGCACGGGAACCAGGCTGCAGCTTACCACTTCGAGATATGTTGACCCGCAAAAACCGTATTCACGCCTTAACGTAGTCATTCAGATGCTCTCAGTTTACCGGTAACCGCAGTCACCATGCCATACAGTCTGGACCTATCGGCCCCTTCACCGGCGCCGCCCTATCTCCAGTTCAACATCTAATTCTCTACAATCCCCACGAGACGCACCATACCGCCATCTGCTAGCTCGCACCGGAAGGGAAAGGCAGCTATCGTGCACCGTTTTCCTGTCAGCAGGTCAACATCTCCTCCGGCATTTTCGATCGTGACGATCCCGTTTCTCAAGAGAATCCGGTGGCATGGCTCATACTCTGGAAAATCCACATCCGGGTCCCTCCCCGTTTCCTCCCTGTATTCCTTATCCAGCCATGGCATCGTTTGAGAAAGCGGGTAATGCCACAGGGGGCTGTCCGTGGCACCCCACGTACCGGCAACTCCCTTGACCTTTGTTTCCAATAGCCATTCCGCTGCTTCCGGGCCGAGGCCGGGGTAGTGATTATAATACTCGTAGTTGTTATAGCGCCAAAGCTTATGCCATCCGGTGTTGAACACCACAAAGTCCCCAGGCTCTATTGTGGGGTTAGCCTTCTCAAGGTCTTCCGGGGTGATGATGTGCCATTTCTTCAGGTGGCGAAAATCCACCACAATGCCGGTGCCATAGCAGTTCTCCAGCGGAATTTTGTCAAGCATCACCCCGCCTTCCGAGGGGTGCAGTACGTGGCTCGGCGCATCCATATGAGTCCCTGCGTGCAATGTCCCCGTATAGACAACGCTTCTTTTGTGGAATCGCTCGAGATATTCCGCTCGTTGAAATATAAGGTCTTGCCTCGGGCCCGGAAAGGGCCACAGGGGGGTATCCACCCCGAATGGTAGCGACAAATCATAAATCTTGGTGGTCATTTTCTTCCTCTCTCAAAATAGGTTAGGTCATTGAGTGACATTTCTCACTTAGTACAGAATGGCGTCCAGTCCTCCAGCCACCAGCCCACATACCAACCAGTCTCCTGCTTCATCCGTCTTCTTTCTTCCTTCAAGCCCATTTCCAGGCAATTTCTCTGTTAGCCTGGAAGCCCCAGTATCCTCCTTGCCTCCTCAGGGGTTGCCGGCTCCTTGCCTAGCTCTCGGGCAATCCGGACCGATCGAGCCACCAGCTGAGCGTTGCTGTTGGCCAGCTCGCCTTTGCCATAATAGATATTATCCTCCATTCCCACCCTGGCACATCCCCCTAGGATCATGCCCATGGTGGTAAGGGGGAGCTGTGCAGCGCCCACCGCCGTTACATTGAAGATCACGTGCTCGGGAAGAAAATCGATCAGTGATTCCAGATACTTTGGGGTAGCTTCCAGAGCCCCCTGATATTTCATGCCCAGGACGAGATTGATGTAATACGGCTTGTCCACGAGTCCTTTAGAGATCAGGTTTTCAACTTCTCGGAACATGGCGTGGCTGTAAACCTCCATCTCGGGTTTGACCCCCAACTCCCTCATCCGCGTCACATACGTTTCGATATCTTCCCGCATGTTTGAGAAAGGAGTGCCCGCATACTGGCCCGAGACCCGCATCAAACTGCCCATGTTAAGAGAGGCCATCTCCGGTTTGGCATAGACGCATTCGATGCGCTGTTCAAAGGTCAGATTGGGGCCACCGCCCGTGGAGTCCTGGATGATGATAGTGCACTTGGCACGGATTCGGTCATGGATCTGCTGGAAGACCTCTCTGCTTCCCGTGGTTTTACCTTCTTTGTCTCGGGCATGAATATGGCAAATCACCGCCCCCTCCTCATAACAGGCGTGTGCCGATTCGGCAATCTCTTCGGGCTGTTCGGGAAGATTGGGGTTCATCGATTTGGTCACCAGGGCTCCGGTTTGAGCCACCGTGATGATCACCTTGTCCTCAGGTAAGCCGATCATTCAATATGCTCCTTTCCTTCTATTCAGCAATAAGCTCCACTGTATCAAATAAAACCTCATGGTTCCATGGGGGATTTATGTTCTGGTCAACTCTATTTTGTACTTGTACAGATCAGGCCGGCAATGCGTTAACGACATAAACAAGGGTGCTCCATCTCTGGTATAGTATTGCCGTTCGATAACGAGAACCGGGGTCTCTACTTTGATGGAGAGATTTCTCGCCACCTCCTCACTGGCTAGAGCAACATTGATCGTTTGACTTGCACGGTGAACCCTTGACCTCAATTTTCCTTCAACAAAAGTAATAAACTCAGTCGTTTCCGTCAATTCATCCCGGGAAATCATTTCCCCCAAACCGGGAGGAAGATAGATGAACGAGTAGCCGAATGGCCCTTTTGGGATCAACCGAACCACTTCAAGCCGAAGGACGTTTTGACTTTCTTTCAAACGCAAAACCTTAGCCACGCTGGGAGGCGGAGGCACTTCCTTGTATTCCAAGACCTTGAGCCGCGTACCTCGCCCGGCGGCGATAAGGTTTTCAATGGTACCTTTCAATGAGAGGTGTTTCAGCCCTGCTTGATCGGTGACAAAGGTCCCCTTTCCACGTTCTCGGTAAATAAATCCCTCCTGCAATAGCTCTGAAAGCGCCTGACGTACGGTAGCGCGGCTGACGCCATACTTGATACAAAGTTCGGCTTCAGAGGGCAAGCGCTGCTGACCCTTCAGTTCCTGTGTGGTGATTTGGGTTTTAAGGATGGTTTTCAGCTGAAAATAGAGGGGTGTTGGTCCGGCATCAAGGATCATAAT
This sequence comes from Desulfatiglandales bacterium, assembly GCA_035527895.1. Lineage (GTDB taxonomy): Bacteria > Desulfobacterota > DSM-4660 > Desulfatiglandales > B25-G16 > JADFWK01. The sequence goes on along the minus strand of DATKZQ010000086.1, from coordinate 8,296 downwards.
TCATGCCCCAAGGGTGAATCGTTACTATGGATCACTGTATTGAAACTTGTTAGGACAACCGGATATCAGCATGTCGTTGCCTTGTCAAGGGAATTCTTATGCATGTATGTGTGAGGAGGGTTTTCAAGGCGGGCACTCCCTCCGAAGCATCCCGTCCACTTGTTCCAGAGCAAATCGGCCCTCTCTCTGCGAGTATCTCTCCTAACTCTTATGAGGATCTTGGCTCACTTACCGAACTTTCTATAATTGAAATAAGGGGCAATTGATGCTAGATACACGGGTGAAACCAAGAGATATGGATTTTCTCGATTGGAAAGGAGGCGTCAGATGGGCGAGGATATCAGGTGGGTAAAGACGCATTGCGCCCGAATGGACCACGGTGGTTGCGGTCTGCTGGTAGGGGTTGAAGATAACAGGATTGTGAGCGTTAAGGGAGATCCTGACGGCTTTCTGAACAAAGGGTATGTCTGCTTAAAGGGTATTGCCTCACCTGACCGGCTTACCCATCCTGACCGGCTCAAACATCCCCTCAAGAGAGTCGGGAAACGGGGTGAGGGAAGGTGGAAGCGGATCTCATGGCGCGAGGCCCTGGGCGAGATTGCCGAGAACTTGATGAAGATAAAAGAACACTATGGCGCAAAGGCAGTTGCATTCGGCGCAGGCACACCCAAAGGATTGGAGCACTTCGTCTTGATCCGTCTCGCCAATATCTTCGGCTCGCCCAACGTCGTTGCCCCCCAGGACGTATGCCATGCGCCCCGGGAGGTAACCGGTGTACACACCTGTGGGTTTTATCCCGTGGCGGATTTTCATCATCCAAGCAAGCTGATCCTCCTATGGGCAAGCAATATCACCTCCACCAACGAGGAGGGGGAGATATGCAGTATGCTTTTGGAACAGGTACGAAAAGGAACCGAACTGATAGTCATTGATCCAAGGAAGATCGATCTCGTCAAAAAAGCCAAGAAGTGGCTCCAACTCAGGCCTGGAACGGATCACGCCCTTGCGCTGGGCTTCTTACACGTGATCATTGAAGAGACCCTCTATGATAAGGATTTTGTTGAAAAGTGGACCCATGGTTTCGATGATCTTGCCGATCACGTAAGGAAATACACCCCTGAAAAGGTCTCTGAGATCACCTGGGTACCACCGGACCTCATCCGGAAAACGGCGAGGCTCTACGCCCGAGCAAAGCCGGCCGTCATACAGTGGGGAAATCCCATTGAACACACTATCCATACCTTTGACATAACACGGGCGCTCACCTGCCTGATGGCGATATGCGGCAATCTGGATGTGCCCGGTGGGAATGTCCACGCCAAAGACCCTGACATCATGGGTTTAGGACCCTTTGTGCGGGCCGATCTTATACCGGACAAGCGAAAAGAGATGATCGGCGCCTATCACGGGGTTATACCCGGATTGATGACCACTCCCTCGGCCTTCTTCAGGAAAGCGGTTCTCGAAGGAACACCATACCCGGTGAAGGGGCTCTATTCAATATGCGCAAATCCCCTGTTGTCCTATGCCGACAGCCGCCAAACATATGACGCATTGATGAAACTCGATTTTATGGCAGTTGCCGATCTGATTATGACCCCCACAGCCGCTCTCGCGGATATTGTGCTTCCGGTGGCTAGTCAGTTTGAAATTGACGATATCGGCCACTACGGGCTCGGCCACGGTTTTATCCTGGCCCGACCCAAGGTGGTTGATCCGCCGGAGGAATGCTGGCCCGACATGAAGATACTCAATGAGCTGGGTAAGCTTGTTTCTCCCGAGGAATACTGGTACGATGACCATACCCGGTTTTTGGACGACGTCCTGAAACCCAGCGGCCTCACGTATACTCAGTTCGTTGAGAGGGGATATCTAAAGGGTACCGAACGATTCAAGGCTTACGAGGAAAGCGGTTTTCGAACTCCCACCGGCAAGGTGGAACTCAGGCTGAGTCAGGCCGAGAAATTCAACCTATCGCCGTTGCCTCGGTTTCAGGGCCTGCCGGAGGAGGATGATCCGGACTATCCCTTGGTCTTGACAAGCTCTAAAAGCCGGTACTACCTCCACTCATCATACCGGTGGGTCAAAAGACTCAGGGAAAAAAGGCCGGATCCCAAGGTCGAGATTCATTCCCAAACTGCTGCACAGTATGGTATTAAACAGGGTGATGAGGTTGTTATCGAAACAAAGGTCGGTGCCATAACCCAGATTGCTCACCTCACTGACAGTGTTGACAAAAGGGTAATAAGCGGTTCCCACGGATGGTGGTTCCCCGAGGGAAAGCCCGAAACCCTCTATGACTGGGAAAGATCCAATTTTAACATGCTCACCTCGACCACTAACCTAGGCAAGGAATTCGGAACACCGAATCTGAAAGGGATTGGATGCAGAATCACGAGAAGATGAAGCTTTCCCCAGCCCCGCACGGCAGGCTCTCCCTCGTAGTTCCGTAGCCAGGGTTACTGGTGAAGACGGGCGCTCTTACCATCTACGGCGCGGTTCGCTTCGCCTTCTATTGAAAAGATGATAAGCACTGGCTTTGGTCTCAGCTGTCAGCACGATGAGTAAATCGCTAACAGGCGAAACGTCTGAGGAGGGATGAAATGGAATTATCACTTGAAGGTAAAGTAGCACTCGTAACCGGGGGCAGTCGCGGTATTGGGAAGGCAATAGCGCTTGGGCTTGCTCGGGCGGGTGCAGATGTTGTTATAGCGAGCCGGAAACTTCCCGACCTGGAAAAGGTGGCTGATGAGATAGGCAGCCTTGGCAGGAAAGCCTTGGCCGTAGCAACGCATGTTGGCAAGACAGAGGAAATAAACACCCTTGTGAATAAGGTTACGGATGCCTTCGGGAGGATCGATATCCTGGTGAATAATGCCGGTTTCAATCCTGTCATGGATTCGGCGCTGGACATAGATGAACGCGCCTGGGACACTATTATGAACCTCAATCTGAAGGGGTTATTCTTTCTCAGCCAAGCAGCGGCGAGGGTAATGAGGGAACACGGCGGCGGCAATATCGTCAATGTTAGCTCAACTGAGGGGATTACCCCGACCATTTTGCCGGTCTACTCCATAAGCAAGGCCGGGATCATTATGGCAACAAAGGTCATGGCAAAGGAGTGGGCCCAATACAATATCAGGGTCAACGCAATCGCCCCCGGACTGACCAGGACTCGCTTCAGTGAAGCACTTTGGAACAATGAGCAGATCCTGCAAGCTTCTTTGAGCAGAACTCCTATGGCACGCATAGCCGAGCCCGAAGAGATGGTAGGCGCTGTACTATATCTTGCCTCTGATTTGGCGAGCTATGTAACCGGGCAGGTTGTTGCCATCGATGGGGGGTACACTATGTAGATTAGCTCGAAATGAGAATCTACCCGTCCAGTGGGTCTGCGTTGGCTTGTGCCGGCCGGCAGATACTGCGACATCTTCAGGTATTGAGTTCTTTTGGGGCCGCCCCCTGGACGCACGACTTGCCTTGATCCCAACGCCCTTGAAGTCTGTTCACAGTTCTCAGTGTTATGTCACTTCATAGACGGTAATGATCACTTCTCTAAGACGGCGTTCGCCGGTTGCAATTGTTACGAGGCCGTTAAGCCATGTATATTCCGGCGTGCCTGTCTCAAAAATCGGCGTTGTGCGAAAGTAATATTCACTGGGGTCAACCTCATCGCCGGATGCGAGGCGCTCCATCACCTTTTTTGAGCCGCGACGTAGTCCCCTGTTATACACGTATATGAGGGCATCGTCGTGCGTTTTCAACGTATATCGTGCTTCCAGTTCAGCAACGCCATCATCCCGTATGATTTGCCAATCAGCACCGCCAGGCAGGACGCGTCCCGATAGTCGAGGCCCATTAAAGGCACCCCCTTTTATGGTGATGATTCGTCGCTCCCCGTAAGGCGAATGACCCACGAGCAGAGGAGGGTCTACTTCAATCCTCGATGTATAGAGAAACAGAAGCGACGGCGTTACTGAAACCCGTGGAATCTGATCAGGTTTCATCTCAGTACCTCACGTTAAATTCCTATGCATTTTCTGTCCCAGGCCAGTTCGAAATCGATTTCAATTAAGCCGGGTTAACCACCTCATGAACATAAGCAGCCAGGCAAGGGAAGGACTGAAGAGCAATTCGGAAGGCGAAACGAATGATCAGGCCGGTTAGAGACTGACCATAGTGATAAGGTGGACCTTCGGTTCTATTCGAGATTATGAGGTAATAGGGCCTGATTTTCGAGGCCAACCCGATGAACCGGCACACCTACCGGAATGAGTGAGGGGTGGGAATGTAACCCACCCCTCAGATATTGAGGGCTCCTCGGGACCGCCTAAAAGCGGCGCCCATCCCCGTCCGTGAGATAATCAGGGCTTATCCCTTTTGGATCACGGGCCGTCCTCGGTGCAGATCTCCGCCCCCTTCTCCCCGTTGCGGGCCAGAAGACCCCCACCTTATAATCCCGTGTGCGGTGAACTAAGGGCGGCTATTTATATAACTCGCTAAATGTTTCAACCATTTCTCTTGTCGCCTCAAACACAGCTTTCCCGTCAATGCCCTTCTTGTTCGCGTTCTCGATGTACTCATCGAACACCGGCTCCACCGCTTTCTTGAACTTGGCCGATTCCTCGGCTGAGAGCGTTATGAATTCCTCACCCAACTTCTGAGCGAATTTAAGCCCCGATTCATCGCTATCACCCCATGCCTTGGCCGTAATGCATTCATATGCCTTGCTCACATCGGTAATAATTTCCTGCAGGTCCTTTGGAAGGGCATTCCATTTGTTGAGATTCATGACAACAAAGAATCCCTGGGAATAGGAGGAACTATAGGTGAGCGTGGTATACTTCAGGACCTCGGCCTGCTTAAAACCTTCCAGGGCTTCTATAGGCACCAGTGTTCCATCAACAATGTTTTTCTTAAGGGCATCATAGGTCTCCCCCTGCGACATGGCTACCGGGGCCGCCCCAAGTGCCCTGACGATTAACTGGCTTGTTCCGGTCGATCGTATCTTGAGCCCCTTTACATCTTCTAATGTATGGACCGGTTTTCGTGCCGTATGCAGCAGGCCGGGGCCATGGGCATAGAGGTAGCATACGTGGACATCGCTCAGTTCCTTTGGCTGGAATCTCCTGTTAACCTCATTAATGGCCCTTGTTGCAACAAAGGCATTAGGGTAGCCTAAGGGATTGTCAATGGCTGCTATTACGGGGAAGCGTCCCGGAGAATAGGCAAAGACCGATAAACCGAAATCGGAGATCCCCTTAACGACGCCATCATATATTTGTGGCGCCGGGGTCAGTGAGCCGCCGGTGAATATCTTGATCTTTATTTGACCGTTCGAACGCTCTTCGATCTCTTTTGCCCACGCTACCGGTACCTTTGTTTGGATGTGTGTGGGTGGGAAGAAGGTGCTATACGTGAAGTCAAAGGTCTTCGCTTCGACTGGTGTGGCGGAAATCCCCATGAACACAAGGAATGCGCCCAAGAAAGCCAGGCTTGCCACGGTAAGGAAAAATCCCTTTCTCATCTTAAACCCTCCTTTTTGGTTAGAAGTTTAGAATAGCCCTAATCAAAACCCTCCTTTCTTTGTTATGGGTTAATTGATACGTTTCAGTGAATCGTTTACGCAAGACTGAGATCCTTGCATGTGTCATGAATTGCTTAACCACATGTCTTCTATCATATCTTTGCGAAAAATTGCTAGCTTTTTTCTCGTGCCGTCTATGAAACAAACACAAAAAATCAATAGGCCGCAAAGCTCGGCAGAAATAAGGCGATCTGAGGAAAAAAGACCATGATGATTACATAGGTGAGCAAGGTCAGAACAAATGGGATGGCGCCCTTGAAGATAACCTCCAGCGGCACGTTCCTGGCAATTCCGCTGACCACATAAACATTAATCCCTACCGGTGGTGTAATCACACCCAGTTCCGTTACAAGGACGATGACCACGCCAAACCATATGGGGTCATAACCAAGAGCAATGGCGACCGGATAGAATATCGGGATCGTCAGCATAATCATGCCGAGGGCATCCATAAAACACCCCCCGATGAGAAAAAAGAACATGACGACAATCATGACGGCCCAGGGGGGAATGGGGAGGCCAACAACCCATGTCGATAGCGTAGTGGGAATGGTTGTAACCGCCAAGAAGTGGCCGAAAACCGTGGCTCCCGCCACAATCATAAAAATCATACAGGTAGTTCGTGTTGAAGAATAAAGGGCCATAACAAACCCTTGCCAGGAGAGCTGCCGCCTTACAAGCGGAATGATCAATCCCCCGAAGGCCCCAACAGCCCCCGCTTCGGTCGGGGTGAAGATACCGATAAATAGGCCGCCCATCACCAGGACAAAAAGGATGATCACTTCGATAAGTCCGGTAAGGGATCTTATCCTCACCCTGAAACCCTGTTTTTCTACACGGGGTGCCATCTCTGGATTGATTGAAACCCAGATATAGATGGTGAGGATGAAGAGTATGGAGAGAAGGATCCCGGGAAGGATCCCCGCCATGAAGAGCTTTCCTATGGATTGCTCGGTCATGATCCCGTAAACAATAAAAATCACACTGGGTGGGATGAGAATGCCCAGGCTTCCCCCGGCTGCTACCACGCCGGTTGCCAGTTCGTCACGGTATTTGAATCTTTTCATCTCCGGCAGAGCGACCGTTGCCATGGTGGCAGCAGTCGCATTCGTTGAGCCGCAGATGGCTGAAAAACCAGCACAGGCACCGACCGTTGCCATGGCAAGACCACCCTTATAATGGCCCAACCATGCGTAGGCAGCATCGTAAAGCTTCCGGCTGATCCCCGCGTAGAATAGGATCTGGCCCATGAAGACAAATAAGGGCACAACGGTGAGTGAATAGGAACTAAATACAGTATAAAAATCCTTGACAATGATATTTAACGCTGCTCCCGGTGAAACCAGATAGCCGAACCCCAGAAGCCCTACAAGGGCCATGCAGAAGGCGACCGGAAATTTTGAAAACAGGATAGCAACGAGAAATACAACCCCGATGATGCCAACATGAACCGGGCTCATTGTTTTTCCCCCTTCAGCCAAATCTTTAGAAGATTAACCAGGATAGCAAAGGAGAGCACAAAGAAGCAGACGGCCATACAGTATACAATTGGATAAAACGGGATAAGTAGGGTTGGTGTGACTTCGCCGGCAGCCTTCATGTCCACGGCAAGGACGATACACTGCCAGACCAGCACAAGAGACAATACGATGCCGGCAGTATGGGTAGCGGTTTCGATGATCAGCTGCTTGCTCCTTGACAGGCGCTCTATCAGAATTTCCACGGCAACATGCCCCTTTTCCAACATCGTGTAAGGCATTGCAAATGAGGCTAGGACCGCTCCCATAAGGCTGACAACGTCATAGGTTCCGGCAATGGGTCGATTGAAGAAATAACGCATAGACACATCAAGAGAGGTGAGCATAATCATTGCAAAGAGCGAGGCCGAGGCTAATATGTTAAACAACGAACCTAAACGCGTAACCGCTTTTTCGAAAATTGACGTTTTCATGACTTCGCACACCTTTTGGAGAGTTTGCCCAAAAAGCTCTAGCTGTGGTCGATCGAACCGGGCCATTTAGGTCCACATCACCTCCTTTTACCCGCCTACGCAGAAAGCCACGGGCTTGCCCGTGGATGAATGCTGGGCAGGGTAATCCGCCGTAGTCCTATTGGGACGAAGGCGGATATGCTTCGGCGGGTTCCGCCGAAGGATGTAGGGGTGCCACGCGCTTGCGCGTGGGGCTCCACATCTCAGCGATGATGGCTAAATCCCCGTTTGAATCCAGGTCCTTATCATACCGGATTTCCCGGGGGCTCAAAACCGCTTGGTATATAGCATTTTTTTCTTGGTATGTACATGCCGAAATTTGAATTTTTCCGGGTTTTTCCTTTCTGAGCTACTCAAGGGTTTTGGCGAGTAAGAAGAAACCTTCACCAAAGGCCAATATCCAACCTTAAGAGCATTCACAGACGCTAACAGCACAGCCTCGTTGCAAAGCCGACTATCCCGTGCCTCCCTTTCCCTTGACTCACAAGGCTATTTCATCCTATACTTCGCATCGAATAAAGGGAATTCTTATCATTTCGTTATCATTCCGTATACTTTCCATCAGACAAAGGGAATTCTTAGCATTAATAGCAGGCTAGGCAACCGCATCGCTCCGTCTTTTTTTACCCGCCTACGCAGAAAGCCGCGGGCTTGCCCGTGGATGAATGCTGGGCAGGGTAATCCGCCGTAGTCCTATTGGGACGAAGGCGGATATGCTT
>DATKZQ010000085.1:0-9710 GCA_035527895.1 Desulfatiglandales bacterium | reverse complement strand
TCCACAGGATGTCATCCCTTCCGTTGAATTCTCGCTGAGCGCTCTCAGAGATCTTCAAGCCTTGTCGTAAGACGTCGGTCTTCAAGACAATATTAGGGTGAACATCGGGAAACTGTGTATAAAGATCGGTCATGGTCATTTTTTTATCTCCTGGAGTATAGGATCCCCATGCTCTACGAATCCCCAATCAAAAGCACCGAAATCAAATCACGAACATCTTTCAGCTTCTCGAGTTCGTTGACCGTCGAAAGCAACTTGTCAATACTATCCAACGGTAAGATCGCTCCCGAAAAACTGATACAACTTTGAAAGCGCTCCATGATTTCCTCTGAGGTTAAGGGCCGTTCGGCAAACCCTGCAGCAAAATCTATCCTCTTACTGTATGTATCCCCGCTTTTGGTCAGCACCTCCATCTCCACGGCCGTCTCATCTCGCTTATCCAGGGCAGGGTCCGCTTCGGTGTGGACCTTTTGGACGATGTCCATAATCGCTGGATCCCTGATCAAAGGTTCCTCGAAATGTTCCAACCTAGAGCTTTTCCTAAGGAGGGCGTTCGCCACACAGTAGCGGATGCTAAACTGGGCATTTACCCTTGGATTATCTCCCACGCGAAAAGGGCCTCCCACTAACTTATGGGCATAGGGCGTAACTTTCACGTTAATTCGGGCAATATCATCCGGTGTGATATCGTGTTCCCTGGCCAGATCCAAAATGGCTTCAGTACTGGAGATAGTGCCCCCACAACTTGGATATTTCTTGAACATGGTTTTTGTGAATTCAAATCTCTTTCCAAGCTCCCCGGTTACCGCAGAAGGATCATATTTGTCCTTGGCATACAGATGAAAATAGCCGTAGATACCTGTTAGGAATTCCTTAGGCCCCGTAAATCCCTTTTGTGCCAGCTGAGCGGAGAGTATTCCCCCTTGGGCAACAAATCCCTGTATTAATCTCACTGACAGAGCACCCTCGATATTGCTCTGAAAGCTTCCCCCTGACTTGTTAAAGGCGATAGCCAGGGCATTCCATGTTTTTTCCCGGTCTAATTTGAGTATCCTGCTGGCGACTGCAGTTGCGGCGAATATGCTGCAGATCCCCGTAGGATCAAAACCATCATAATCTGAGACGAGGTTTATCCTGTCAGCTACCTCTGCTCCCACCACAAGTGCGGTGAGGAACTCTTTTCCAGTGCAACCACCGGCCAATTCTGAGGCTGCGAGAGCAGCGGGTACGGCAGATGCACCCACATGCATTCCCGGTCGAATACCATCGTCAAAATCCAATGCCCGAGCCATGTAGCTATTCACGAGGGCGGCATTATGAGCCGGCACCTTACCACCGTGAAGCAGAATGCTTGCTTCCTCTCTTCCGCCCCACCCTTTGATTTGCTCTACGAGCGCCTCACACCCTTCAAGCATTGCTCCGGCAATAGTGGTGCCTGCAATGGTCAATATCATACGCTTAGCAGCATCGATTACTTCGGTAGGCAAATCCTCGTATTGAGCGCTCAAAACATACTTTACAAGCTCTTCCTCAATCCCACACAAATCCCTTCCGCTCATTTGTCAACCTCCTCCCTTATTGCTAGGTTTCGGTTTGGCCCAGTTCTCACGGTGAACTCTAAGCAAAATCAGAACCTGAATACTTCGTCTTGTAAGCGGTGATGAAAAGCCCTCCTGCCGAAGGCAGAGTTACATATGGTATGCCCATCTTACGGAACTGAAAAAAATCTCACATGCGGTCCATGATACGAAATAACGTCTGCTACGCACCTCAACAATAGGGAATGAGAGCTCAGCAGGCATACATTTGGCAACAAGTCAACGAGATTTTTTTGGGAGGGACCCCTGAATCACGATAGTTAGATAGAAACCCTTGAGATCGTAGAAGACCATGTCCATATCTTTCCGTTCTGTCCACCTCTTTACTCTACATTCAAGGTACCAGGGATGTTGAAGAGCATCAGGTCAAGAGTAATTTCTAATGACCACCCTGAGATAAAGAGAGAGCTTTGGGGTGGGAAATTTTGGGAAGATGGATGCTTCGGTCCGGACTGCTGGGGACTAAGTAACCACAGATGTGATTAGTAACTGCAATAAGTATCATCGCGAACAAGAAGAATCTCCCACACAGCTGAAATTGTTTCAAATAGCGCTAACCTCAACCTATCGTTCCAGTATGGTCACGGCGCTATTCGGGCCGGCACCCATGGCATGGGCCAGGCCGGTCTTCGGATCTCCAGGAACCTGTCTTGAGCCTGCTTCGCCTCGCAGCTGTCTGTATATCTCTATGATCTGTGCCCCTGCCGTGGCTCCGAGCGGATGTCCCCTGGCCATGAGCCCTCCATCTGTGTTTACCGGAAGCCTGCCGTCTATGTCCAGGGCCCCCTCTCGGAGTAACGTGGGAGCTTCTCCCTTTTTGCAGAAGCCTAACTTCTCAATATCCCATAGCTCGCCAGGGGCCATGGTATCGTATGCTTGGACCACCTCCATATCCTCGGGGCCATAGCCCGACATCTCCCATGCCTGTGTGGCTGAAAGCTCGACCAGGTCGTTATGAATCCTCACGCTCCCACCACCATATGTGGTACCGGTCCCGCCCGTATCGGAACCGTAAACTCCGCTATTTAGAATCGAGGCAGCTACCGTGACCACCTTGCCTTTCGACTTCAGCTTGTCTTTGCTGCAAAGGATAAGCGCTGCTCCTCCATCGGCCAACGGACAGCAGTGCAGCAAGCGCATGGGTGTAGCAATCAGGCGAGACGTAAGCACCTCTTCGAGGGTGACCTCTGTCTGAAAGCGGGCATTTGGGTTTAGGGCGCCATTTCTTCGGTTCTTCACCGTTACCCGGGCAAAATCCTCCTCTGTAGCGCCGGCCTCCTCCATATACCTCACAGCTCCCTTGGCGTAGTTTGCAGGCTGGACATTAAACCCCATGTATCGCTGCCATGGGGGCCACGCAGTGCTCCGTATGAAACCCCGAGGCATCTTCTCATACCCGAATGCGAGCACCACGTCATAGAGTTCCGTAACTACCGACTGGTAGGCCAACCTGAAGGCTGAGGCGGTACTGGAGCATGCATTCTCTACATTGACGATGGGTATGCCCGTCATCCCTATCCGGTCAATGGCCTGGTGGCCTGATCCTGTGTTTTGGTAAACGGTGCCACAGAATGCTGCCTGAATATGCTTCCACTCCATATCGGCATCTTGCAGCGCATGGAGAATCGCCTCGGTTCCCAATTCATACCCTTCCCGAAACGCGCGACCCTTTTCTCCATCATAGCTATCAAATCGCGTTATTCCAACGCCCGCTATCGCAACGTCCCTCAGTTGTCTCATTGAATCACCCTTATCTTAAGGGGTTACCGGTCTGAATGCGTAGGCTACTATCTCGTTATCAGGGTTGTCCTTTATTTCATCAGTACATGGTATTAGGCAAAAACAGCGAAATTTGGGGAAAAACGATCAGCAGGGTGACGCAGACTATGTCAGCCCCCAAGAAAGGTAGTATCCCTATGAATACATCATATAGTGAAACATCACGAGCTACCCCTTTTATGACAAAGACATTCATCCCAATAGGAGGGGTAATCAGCCCTATCTCAACCGCTCTCACTACCAATATCCCAAACCATATAGGGTCGAAGCGCAGTTTCATTATCAGCGGGAAGAAAATCGGAACTGTTAACAAAATCATCGCCATGGGATCCATGATACAGCCGAGCAAGAGGTAAATGAACAAGATCGTCACAATAACAAAAATTGGCGGGACTTGGAGACCACCAACAAAATCAGCCAGCGCCATTGGCATTCTCGTTATTCCGAGGAAGAAATTTAACGCCATCGCGCCTATTAAGATCATGAAGATCATGCCGGTGGTTCGCCCTGCACTCAGTAGACTCTCGCGAACGCTCTGTCGGTTAGCCCTCCCCCTGCCGAATAAGACGATAAAACTTCCCAATGCCCCAATAGCAGCTGCTTCGGTCGGCGTAAAGATCCCTACATAGATGCCGCCAATCACCAACGTAAATAAAACAATCGGGATCCACGCTGCTTTCAATCCATACAATTTCTCCCTCCAAGGCACCTTTTCCGAAGGAGGGGCCCAGCCAGGACGGAGTCTGACAATAATGTAGATGGTGGCAATATAGAGAGAAGCCTCGAGTAGGCCAGGAAAAAATCCAGCCATGAAAAGCTTCCCTATTGACTGTTCAGTCATTATCGCATAAAGAACGAGGATGACACTGGGCGGTATCAAGATACCGATGCTTCCTCCAGCGGCCACACATCCCGTGGCCAACCTCTTGTCGTAATGAAACTTTTTCATCTCCGGCAAGGCTACTGATCCCATAGTGGCCGCTGTGGCAAAACTTGAGCCGGAAACAGCTGCAAATCCGGCACATCCACATACGGTAGCCATTGCCAGACTTCCTCGCGTGCCTCCCAGTATTTTGTTTGCGCCAAAATAGAGATCCCAGCTCAACCCAGCATGGTAAGCAACCTCCGCCATAAGGACGAAAAGAGGGATGACTACCAGATTATAAGAAGCAGCATACTGGTACGGGAATGTCCTTATGATGCTGAGCCCGCCGCTTGTGCCCACTACATAGACAGTGCCGCAAAAGGCTATGAGCAGCATGCCAAAACCTATGGGCATACCCAAAAACAACAAGAAAAACAGGACTAGCAGAGCGACAACAGCGATAATCGTGAGATCCATTTATTCCTCCGCCAATTCCTCATCCGTCGGCATAAGAGACGCCCCCATATTCACCAGCACTACCAAACAGAGCAGGGCGAAACCAAAAGCCGCGAACAAGTAGAAGGGGTACACAGGTATATGTAGTATTGAAGAAGTGAGGCCTTCGGCCTGTAACGCCTTTGCCCGTATGATTGTTTGTTGAGAGATGAGGGCAAATAGACCCGCACTGAGAATTGACATAATAATGTCTAGAATCTTCCGCATCCTTTCTGATAATCTCGATGCCAGAAGCTCTATCCTGACATGTCCTTTCTCTGTCGCAGTATAGCTGAGCGTCGTAAACACCGCAATTCCCATCAAGAACATCACGAGTTCATAGCTGCTCATTATGGGATGATTAAACAGGTACCGCGCTACAACATCCGCAGTTATGAGCACTATCATCAGAAGCAAACAACCCGCGCCACATACGGTGTAAACCCACCGACTTAGGGTAATGATTGCCTTCCTTAACGCATGGGCTCTAGCCGATTTCTTCATTGCTTTGCCCTCATCTCTTATTGCTATTCGGTGTACTTCTTTAAGAGCCGCTCCGCTTCATCAAGAACAGCTTGCCCGGGTAAGCCCTTGGCTTTCATATCGGCAAGCCATCTATCCCAGACAGGTCGAACAGTCTTCTTCCACCTTACTACCTCCGCTTCCGAAAGTTCGATGATTTCCTTGCCTTTCATTCCTGCTACCTTTTGCTTGCCCTCGTTGTTCCAATAGTCAAAGCCTTTCCCGAAGTGCTCCGCGCCCGCTGCTCCAGCGTGCTCATCAAATATTTTTTGGATGTCAGATGGCAGTTTATTCCACGCATCAAGGTTCATCAAAAAAACGAGTGCTGGTTGATATGATCTCGCTGAAGTAAAATAGTCCGTCACTTCCTCATATTTCATGCCTGTACAACCCTCCCAACTAATCATCCATCCATCTATCACTCCCCTCTCCATGGCAGTATATATGTCATGTGGTGGCAAGAGCAAAGGAGAGGCCCCCAGCTCTTTCAGCATTTCCGTTGGGGCACCGGAGAGGGCCCTTATCTTCAAGCCTCTAAGGTCTTCCATCTTGCGCACCGGCTTTTTGGTACCTATCGGCGTTGGAGCATCGCTGTAGAGTGCAATAACCTTTACGCCAGGGTAATCCTCCTTAAATTCCGGGAATTTTTCGTAAAGCTCCCAAAACATGCGGCTGCCGATTTCGGCACTGGGAATACCCAAGAAGGGAAGTTGAATCACATTGGTGAGCGGAAATCGGCCAGGGAAGAAACCTGGAATAACACAGCCCATGTGCACAGCGCCTTGTTTAATCATCTCATAGGCCTCCATTGGCGGACCCAGCACTGCGCCAGGGTAAAAGGTCAGCTTTACTCTTCCTTCCGTAGCCTTCTCAACTTTTTTTATCCAGTCCCGGTACATGTCAGCCTGCCCGCCTTGAACGCCTCCGTGATAATAGACGTTCAGTGCTATGGGTTTGGCTGACGCTTGTTTTGCGCCAATTGGCATCAGAACGATCAGAGTCGCCGCCACTGCAATCGCGCAAATACTCGTAAACAACCTCGTCAATCCTTTCTTTTTCATGGTTATTCTCCTTTTTTTAACTTGTTTTTTTTGTTCCAATTTGGGCTGAATACCTGAGTCATCTTGCTTTGGTGCTTTTCGTCCTCACCCCCTTTCCTGCAATAAAGGCACTTTGCGTTTTGCACCATCCAGGACTAACGTGGGTCTCCAAAAAACCTTTGAGCGGTGATCCTCTTGGCTCCGCACTCGAGGATCAATCCCCCGCAAATGGTCCTCGTGCCTCGAGCCTCCTCAGGGTTCGTGCCATCTCGAGCAACCGAATATCCCGCTCGCGATAAAGCTCTTGTTCGCTCTTTCCCTTGTAGTCGAAGAACCCCCGGCCTGTTTTGACGCCAAGGTGTCCCTTATCCACCAGCTCCTGGAGTTTCTTGTATTCGTAGTCCGGCGGAACCTCCTTAAATCCGGGGGGGTGGCGAGTCCTCATGCTTATGCCCCCAAAATCATACCGGGCCACCACCCCCACCACCATCATGCGAAAGGCAAGGCCGACTATCACTGCCTCATCGAGGTGCTCGGGCGTGATATAGTCGTTGTCCAGGAGGAAGTTCACCTCGCGGTTCAGCGCATGCTGGATACGGTTGACCGCATAGCCGGCGATAAACTTGTTCATGACAACAGGCCGTTTGCCGATCTTTCTTAAGATCTGAACCACGGAATCAAGGCTCGCCTGAGCCGTTTGAGGCCCCCCGGTCACATCCACCAGGGGGATCAACTGTGGAGGGGCATACCAGTGCGTGAGCAGCACCTTGTCAGGGCGGGAGGTCTCCACGAAATCGAAGATATTCAAAAAAGAGGTATTGCTCGCCAGCAGGGCCCTGGGAGGGCAGTAGGTGTCCAGCTGGGTAAATATCTCTTTTTTTACCTCCACGTCCTCAAACACCGCCTCTATGGCGATAGCAACATCCTCTGCCCCCTCTTTGAGGGAGGTGGTCCAGCTCACGCGCTCGACGATGGTATCAAGGGGCTCCTCCAGGAAGCCCTCTTCTGCCATGGTATTGAGGCTCGATTTCATCAAGTTTAAGCCACGGTCCAGGACTTCCTGCGTGGTGTCGACCACGGAAACCCGAAACCCTCCCTGGGCAAACGTCTGGGCGATGCCGTGACCCATGACCCCGGCACCGACAACGAGGACCTTTCTGTTCTCCTGCTCCATAGCGGTATCCTCTTGCTGAGCGTTAGTCCAGCTTGACGATGATCACAAGCATCGAGCCCGGTTCGGTCCCCACGGCCTCAATGCTGCGCTCTTCGCCCGGTGGGATATAGAGCACATCACCGGGCTCAACGAGGTATTCGTCGCCCTGCTTTCCCCGCACCATGATGGAGCCGGAGATACCATAATAGATGCGCTCGGTGGGGGAGGCGTACATCTCGGCCCCTCCTTGAGGGAGGAAGTGGGAGATGCTTGCGCTGAGCCGCTGGGCTCCGTCCTTCGCACCTACCTTGTGAAGACCCCACTGATCGAAGTGGCGCTTGACCTCGACATGCTCACCTTCTCCTGTTTTAATGAGTTTCATTTCCAGAGCCTCCTTTCTTTCATATTACGAGATCTAGGCAATCGCCGTCAGTCCGCCATCGAGGTAGATGATCTGACCGGTGATAAAATCCGAAGCCGGGGAGGCGAGAAACACGCAGAGCCCCGCCGCCTCCGTGGGATCGGCTACCCGTTTGAGCGGGACATTTCCTACGTACCGCTGAATCTGCTCCGGCGTCCGTTTCGCCAGTATCTCAGGAGTTGCCACCAGAGACGGGGCAATTGCGTTGACCGTGATGTTGTACTGGGCCCACTCAGAGGCGAGTGCCCTGGTCATCATGTCCACCGCTCCCTTGGTGGCACAGTAGCCCAGGTTCCCGCCCCACAGGGTAGCCCGTGCACCCCGCACCGATGAGAGGTTGATGATCTTGCCCTTCTTGTTGTTGATCATGGTCTTGCCGAACTCCCTGCAGCAGAACATGACGCCCCTGACATTGAGATCAAAGAGATAGTTCCAGCCGTCCAAGGGGAATTTATCGGCAGGCTCCTTGGGAAAACCCGAGCCATGGGCATTGACTAATATGTCGACAGTGCCGAACTGAGAGACCACGTGCTCGGCTAACTGAAGTACGCTCTGCTCATCATTCACGTCGACCTGGAACGTGGCAACCTCCGAGCCCGTATCGGCCTGAATCTTTTTGGCCACCTCCTGGAGCCGCTCCAGGTTGCGGCTGGCGATGGCGAGCCGGGCACCGTATTGAGCCAGTCCGGACGCCATTGATCCACCGATGCTGCCTGCCCCTCCGACTACGACAGCAATCTTGCCGTCCAATCGAAATATATCCTCCATACCTTCTTCCTCCTCTTTTCAGCCCTTTGGTGGGCACTATAGTTTCAGCTTCATAGCGGCTTGAGGCCGAGCAGTTTCCGGGCCTCATTGGGTTTCATGGGCTCCTTGCCCAACTCCCGGGCAATCCTCACCGATCGAGCCACTACCTGTGCATTGCTCTCGGCCGGTTCTCCCTTACGGTACATGAGGTTATCCTCGAACCCGACACGGATCGCTCCCCCAAGGATCATGCCCATGGTGGTGAGAGGGAGTTCCTCCTTTCCGATGGCGAGGATGCTCCAGATCGTGTCCTGCGGTTCAGGAAGATCCTCGAGAAACATCCACAGATGTCGAGGCGTTGCTTCCACACCTCCATGATACGCATGACCGAGTGCGAATTCCACGAAGTAGGGCTTGTCTACCAGGCCCTTGGCGATGAGGTTCTTTACCTCGCGCAGGTGAGAGAGGTTGAACACCTCCATGGAGGGTTTCACCCCCGCCTCTCTCATCTTTTGGGCCCATTCTTCGAAGTGTTTAGCCCATCGTAAGTCTCCTGTGCCTGCATAGGGGCCGAAGCTGCGGACCATGGTTCCCATATCCAGGGAAGCCATCTCGGGTTTCGGATCCGCCTCAAGGCATCGTATCTTATCCTTCTCTGAGACCTGGGGGCCGGTGCCGGTTGTGTCCTGAATAATGATATCGCAACCGAGGGCCCGTATCTTGGTGTGTATTTCACTGTAAACCGCCGGGTCTCCGGTGGGTATTCCGTTCTTGTCTCGGGCATGGATGTGGAGCTGGCATGCACCCTCATTCCAACAATCATAGACCGCTTTCGCAATCTCATCAGGCTGTTCCGGAACATTGGGATTCCGATCCCTGGTGCCTGCAACCCCACCGGTTGTGGCGACCGTAATCATGACCTTATCTTCAGGTAATTTCATGCTTACTCCTCCACAATAGCGACTAACCGAACCAAAGAGGCATCACCCTCCTCATAGCGGAGGGGGAACGCGGCAATGGTACAGCGCATTCCGGTCACCTCATCAACGTCGCCCCCTGCATTCTCGATACCGGGGATTCCGGCACCGTA
>DATKZQ010000084.1:0-13767 GCA_035527895.1 Desulfatiglandales bacterium | reverse complement strand
AGCACTTTATGTCAGAAGGGGGGTAGCGATTGAGCCCTTTATGCATGGTGGCGGTCAGGAGATGGGATTGCGGTCGGGCACGGAAAACGTGATGCTCAATGTCGGTTTGGGCATGGCATGTGAGTTGGTGCAAGGGGATCTCTCGGACGAGATGTATCGCATAAGGCGACTCAGGGATAGATTACATGATCAGATCTGTTCAGCCATTCCGGATGCCGTGCTGAATGGACATCCGGAAATGAGACTCCCGAATACGCTCTTTATCTCCTTTCCGGGAATGATCGGGGAGGAAATCCTTGGGGAAATCCCCGAACTGTGCGCCTCCACAGGTGCCGCTTGCCACGACCGATCGGTAAGCCTCTCTCATGTGCTCGCTGCTATGGGCGTTAGTAAGGAATTGGGGATGGGGGCGATTCGGCTGAGCCTCGGCAGGCCTACTACTGAGGAGGAGGTAGATCGCGCAGTAGAGATGCTGATTAGAACAGTGAAACGAAAAAGGCCTTAGCGAGGCCCACAGCAGCATGCCCTGTGCCTGCGGATCTTTTCAAATGCCCACTGCCTGAGTCAAAAAAGAGAGCAAGAAAATCTCCTTGACTTTGATATTGACTTTAGCACGGATTATGGTACAGGAATAAAAAGAGAGCTTTTTTTTGAATCTTCGCCTTGATGTGGCCAAGACGGTTTTAAAGTGACCTAAAAGAGGTGAAGCCTTCCGTGAGAACCATTTTGTTAGATCAGGAAGGAGGTGAGAGTAGTCACTCAATTGATGAAGTCTTAGGGAGAGTAACCATTCATATGAACATGGAGGTGACAAAATGAAAAAGAAGTCCATATGGGCGATCATTGTGGTAGTCGTGATCATAGCGGCTATTGTTGTTTACTATGTCACTCGCCCGCCTAAGATTGTGCGCGCCATAAAGGTTGGTATCATAGACTGTTATAGCGGTCCGGCGGCGGTTTTCGGAAACGACGCGCTCAACGGCTTCAAGCTTGCCCTGAATGAGATAAACAAAGAAGGTGTTCTCGGCTCAAAGATAGAGTTTACTACTCGAGACACGAAGTTCAAGGTTGATATTGGCCTGAGCATGGCTAAAGAGCTGGTCATGAGGGAGAAGGTAGACATTCTTGCCGGAACCATTAGTAGCGGTGTTGCGCTGGCCGTATCCGACTATGTTAAGGGTGAGAAGGTCCCATTTTTTGTCTGGATATCAAAGACTGAACAGCTGACCATGGCAAAGGGGCACCGCTATGTTTTCTCCACCGGTGAAAATACATACATGGCCGGCAAGGCTGGAGCAGTTGCCCTGGCAAAAAAACCGTACATAAAATACTGGATCGCAGGAGACGATTACTCATATGGGCATGATATCGGAAACGCCGCGTGGCGAAATCTGAAGCAATTG
Organism: Desulfatiglandales bacterium; assembly: GCA_035527895.1. GTDB lineage: Bacteria > Desulfobacterota > DSM-4660 > Desulfatiglandales > B25-G16 > JADFWK01. The sequence continues at coordinate 12,364 of DATKZQ010000084.1, read as the reverse complement.
AAGCCAGAGGTGGAGAAGATTGGAGAGTCGTGGTGGAAGGTTGGGGAGCCCGATCTCATACCGTACATCACCTCAATTGTGGCAGCCAAACCTGATGCAGTTATATTCTGCACGGGGGGTGCCAGCATGACAAATGTCTTGAAGGCCATCAAGGCAACCGGTATGGCCGAGAAGGTCCCCATCTGGATACACACGGCCACCGATCATGCTGTGCTTAAGCCACTGGGCGCCGAAGCCCCCGAAGGTGTCATGGGTACCATGGACTATCACTTCTACTATCCGGATACACCGGCCAATAAAGCATTTGTGAAGGCCTTTCAGGATGCCTATGGAGTTCCACCCGGTTTCCCGGCTTTACATGGGTATATAACCGCTCATTTCATTGCAGAAGGATATAGAAAGGCCGGCGCTCTGGACAAGGAGAAGTTCATTGATGCCGTCGAGGGGCTCCAGCTAGACAGCCCTGTTGGCACGATTGAGATGAGGGCTTGCGATCACCAGGCCACACTCCCCATGTACCTGGGTGTTACCAAGAAGGTGCCTCAATATGATTTCGTTATCTCTACCGACATCATTACCATGACTGGTGCTGAGGTAATGCCAACGTGCGAGGAGGTTAAGGAGGCACGGGGTAAGTGATGAATTGAGATTCGAGGGGCCAGTCATCTGGCCCCTTTTTTTGGGGAAGGCACATACAATGGACAGCGGGCAGTTAGTTAACTTTTCTGCGTTGGGTGCCCAATTTCTTGTCGGGTTGAGCAGGGCCATGATTCTGTTTATTGTATGCTCGGGGATGAGCTTTGTTCTCGGTGTGCTTAGGGTTCCGAATGTTGCGCACGGATCCCTGTACATGATCGGGGCATTCTCCGCATTCAGTATCTCCACATTCCTTGGCGGCAGCACTGCGGGGTTTTGGTTGGCGTTACTCTTGGCACCATTTGTGGTTGCCCTGGTGAGTTTGATAGCGGAAAGGGCGCTGTTTTGCCATCTGTACGAAAGAGAACACCTCATGCTCCTCTTGTTCACCTTTGCCTTGATGCTGATCTTCGGAGATTTGGTAAAACTCACCTGGGGTGCCGAGTATCGATCGATTATGGCGCCTCCCTTCCTGAGGGGTTCGATTCCGATTCTGGGCTCAGCTTTCCCCCGGTATAATCTGTTTCTGCTTATGATTGGACCTCTGGTAGCCATCAGCCTGTGGCTCTTTACCAATAAGACCAAGATCGGCAAGATTTCCCGGGCGGCGGCGGTTGACCGAGAAATGGTGGGTGCGGTAGGCATAAACGTGAGCTGGGTGTTTGCAGTTGCATTTGTTATCGGTTGTTTTCTTGCCGGGCTCGGTGGGGCCTTGGTAGCCCCTACGGTGAGCGTTACCCTGGGGATGGATCACGACATCATTATCGAGGCCTTTCTGATCGTAACGATTGGGGGGTTGGGTAACATGTGGGGGGCACTTGTGGGCTCCCTTATCTTTGGTCTGACTCAGGCCTTTGGTATTTTGTTCTGGCCCCAATTCGCTATCGTCTTTCCTTACGCTGCTGTGGTGATTATTTTGATCTTGCGGCCAAGAGGTCTTCTCAAGGCTGTGTGGTAGATATAGCTGATAGCTCATAGTCTAACGGTTCGCAGGATTACTGAGAACCGAGAGTTAATCTCTGAGGAGTTAACGTTGTTCAGAGAAATTTCTAACCTGAAATCATTTGGGCCTATTGCTGCTATCTTCATTATTTTGCTTATATTGCCGCCAATACTCCCCCGGTTTTATACGTACATCCTTGCCCTCATGTTTGTGACGGGGCTGCTGGCCATGAGCCTCAACATGGTTGTGGGCCATGGGGGCATGTTTCAATTTCATCATGCCGCATTTTATGGGGTAGGTGCCTACGCCTTCGGCCTCATACTGAAGAAGACATCGTTGCCTTTCTGGATGGCCTTTGGGGCTGGTCCTATAGCTGCGGCAGCATGTGGCCTGCTCATCGGCTCGTTTTGCGTGAGGCTCACCAGGTTGTATTTCGGGATGCTTCAGATTTCATTGGGCTCATTGCTTTGGGCCATTGTCTTTCGCTGGTATGCCTTTACAGGTGGAGGTGATGGCATCTACGGCATCCCCATGCCGTCAACGCTTTCTTCCGCTAAGAGCTCCTATTACTTTATCCTCATCATAGTGGCGATCTCTTTAGCGGTTATATACCTCATCTTCAAATCACCCTTTGGGGCCACCCTCCTGGCAATAAGGGATAATCCCGAAAGGTGCGAAGCGATAGGTATTAACGTCAGGCGGCACCAGGTTGCCGGAATAGTAATAGCAACCTTTTTTGCAGGAGTTGCGGGCGTCCTCTTTGTTGCGCTGGAGCGGTCGGTTTTTCCCGACCTGCTATTCTGGGTCCTGTCTCTTGAGATCTTCATTATGTGTCTTCTGGGAGGCTGGTTCACCTTTTTGGGCCCGCTTTTGGGGGCTGCAATAACCGTGGCGCTCAGGACGTTTGTGGGTATATACACCGAATACTGGACGCTGATTTTGGGCGTTATATTGATATTACTTATCTTTTTTCTCCCTGAGGGGGTCATGGGGTATGTTATGGAGAAATTCGGCTCTCAAAGCTATGAATCCGGAGACAGGGGTTAAATGCTCAAGATAACGGATATCTATAAATCATTTGACGAATTCATGGCGGTTGACGGAGCCGACCTGACTGTAGGAGAGGGCGAGTTGGTTGCGGTGATAGGCCCCAATGGGGCGGGAAAGACCACCTTATTTAATCTCATTACCGGTCAACTGAAGCCAGATGGGGGTAGGGTGGTCTTCAGGGAGGAGGATATCACAAACCTGCCTCCACATCAGATCTGTAGAAAGGGAATTGCACGATCGTTTCAGATCGCCAATATTTTTCCCAGGCTCAGCGTTTTCGCTAATGTCCAGGTGGCGGTGATTTCCCAGCAGAGAGGGAGCAGACGACTTTTTCATCCTGCTCAGAGTATTGCCGTTGAGGAAACGAGTGCCATTCTTGAGAGCGTAGGTCTTTTAGATAAGGCCGGGAACACGGCAGGCTCATTGTCTCACGGAGACCAGAGAATTCTGGAAATAGCCATTGCGTTAGGTAATGATCCTAAACTGCTAATCCTTGATGAACCGACGGCGGGCATGTCTCCGGAGGAAACAAGCGCAACCATGGACCTCATCAGGCGTTTGGCCGAATCCAGAGGGCTAACCATCTTGTTCTGTGAACACGATATGGACGTGGTGTTTAGTGCCGCCCAGAGCATTATGGTAATGCACCAGGGAAGAACCCTTATTCAAGGAAAGCCCGAACAGGTAAGGGAAAACGAGGAAGTCGTGCAGGCCTATCTGGGAGGTGAGTGATGCTTGAAGTAGAGCACATTCATACCTACTACGGTTTGAGCCATATCCTTTTCGGGGTTTCCCTCACCATTGAGGCGGGAAAGGTGGTTTGTCTCCTGGGAAGAAACGGTGCCGGAAAGAGTACTACCTTGAAGAGCATCATGGGGCTCACGCCTCCAAAGCAAGGCGTCATCAGATTCAAGGACCAGGAGATTACCGGCCAACAGCCGTACCTGCTTGTTCGGAAGGGAATTAGCTATGTTCCCGATACCAGAAGAATTTTTGCTGACCTCACCGTTTATGAAAACCTTGAAATAGCCGAGAGGAAGGTAGAGAGGGCCGACAGATGGGATATGGATAGGGTGTACGAGGTTTTTCCGGTCCTGAAAAACATCGCCGCTCGAAGAGGCGGATGTCTCAGCGGCGGTGAACAAAAGATGTTGGCCATTGCTCGAGCCCTGATGTGTAACCCTGAGCTCATGCTTTTGGATGAGCCTACCGAAGGGCTTGCGCCGGTGATGGTGAAGGTTTTGGAGGAACGAATCGGAAAACTGAAGGAGACAGGTTTAACGGTTCTCCTGGCTGAGCAGAACGTGAGGACGACCCTGAGGCTGAGTGATTATGGATATATAATCGATAATGGCAAGATTAGATACCATGGAAGCGTGGAGGAGTTAAAGGAAAACGAGGAGGTAAGGAAGAAGTACCTCCTGATATAGTCCTACATCCCGGAATTTCTACGATTAATTGTTATTGTTGGTTTTTGATAGCATCCGATTTATGCCGGCCCGATGGAATAATGGAACGCTGGAGTAATGGAGCATAGTGGATAGGATAAAAAAGCGGAAAGTATCGTTCCATCACCGCAGCATTCCATTGCTCTAATACTCTAATCGGGGCGAAGCCCCAATGCTCAATTTCCTGTCATTGCCCGCAGCCTTTTGATCCTCTCTTCTGTTGACGGATGTGTGCTGAACAGGCCGGCAAGGGACCTGCCCGAAAGGGGATTTACGATAAACATATGTGCCGTAGCCTGAGCCGTCGGGGAATCGGTCTGTAATGGGAGCTTCTTAGAAGCCAAGCTGAGTTTTTCCAGAGCCCTTGCTAGTCCGAGTGGGTTATTCGATAACCTTGCACCGCTTGAGTCTGCCTGATACTCCCGAGATCGCGAAATGGCAAATTGGATGAGCATCGCGGCAACGGGCGCCAGGATAGACATGGCTATGAGCCCGAAAATACCGCCTCCATCCTCATCGTCGTTTCTGCCGAATCCACCAAAGAGAGCAGTCCATCTGGCCATACTGGCAAGCATCATGATGACTCCGGCCAGGGTTGCAGCGATCGAGCCGATGAGTATATCCCTGTTCTTGACATGAGCGAGCTCATGAGCCAGGACACCCTCTAATTCTTCCGTATTGAGTAGCCTCAAAATTCCTTCTGTTACCGCTACCACGGCATGATCGGGATTCCTTCCCGTTGCAAAGGCATTCGGGTTCTGCGAGGGAATCAGATAAACCCTGGGCTTGGGGATACCTGCCTGGCGCGATAAGGATTCAATCACTCTGTGAAGATCCGGTGCATCTTCGTATTTCAACTCCCGAGCCCGGTACAAGGAGAGGACGATCTTATCGGAAAACCAATAACTACCACCGTTCATGATAAGCGCGAAAACAAATGCTATGATAAGGCCCTGCCGGCCTCCCAAAACCTGTCCTACTATGAGTATAAGCGCTGTTAGCGCGCTCAGCAGAATAGCTGTTTTGAATGAATTAAACATGGTGCTTTTTCGTTTACCCCCTTCATCTTTTAGGATGTGGCTTTTACAATATTTAAGAAAATTAACTACGGTTGCTTATCTTGTCAACAGAGGCCTGGCCCGTCTGATCGATTGCGTTTTCTTTGACAACAACCCGTATTTCATGAGAATAACGGTTATCTCGGATCAAAAAACAGTGGAGCCAAGGATGAATGAGCCCATGGCCCGGGTTTCCGGGAACATCGTAGACATAGTGCAGGGCAGGATCTATCCCGGAACAATAGAGATCGCTGATGGAAAGATAGCACGGATCGTACGTGAATCCGAGGAATATCCAACCTATATTATCCCGGGATTCGTTGACTCACATATCCACATTGAAAGCAGCATGCTTACGCCTTCTGAGTTTGCTCGGGTCGCCGTAATTCACGGAACCGTGGGTGCCGTATGCGATCCACATGAGATTGCAAACGTCATGGGAGTCGATGGAATCAGGTATATGATTGCAGACGGTGATCGGGTGCCGTTCAAATTCTTTTGGGGAGTTCCCTCGTGTGTGCCTGCCACAAATTTCGAGACTGCCGGTGCACGTGTCGAAGTCAGCCATGTAGAGGATCTTATGAAAATGGAAAAGGTGGTATGCCTGAGCGAGGTGATGAACGTTCCGGGGGTACTGCAAAACGATCCGGCGCTTATCGCCAAGATCAGGGTAGCGCAGTCGTATCATAAGCCAGTTGATGGTCATGCCCCTGGTCTCGGAGGTGAGGAGCTCATGCGGTATATTCGAGCCGGCATATCAACAGATCATGAATCTCTTTCGAAAGAGGAGGCTCTTGAGAAGATACACTTAGGCATGAAGATTCAGATCCGGGAGGGTTCTGCTGCCAGGAACTTCGATGAAATGATTCCCCTGGCCCGGGAGCATGCGGAAAGCTGCATGTTTTGCAGCGACGACAAACATCCCGACGATTTGATGGATGGTCATATTGATGCAATGGTCAGGCGTGCCATTGGATACGGCATAGAGAGGATAGATGCCTCGCGAATGGCATCGCTCAACCCTATCAGGCACTACGGATTAGGTGTGGGCCTGCTGCAGGTAGGTGATGCTGCTGATTTTCTGATCATCGACGGCTTTTCAAGGCTGAACATCTTGAAGACCTTTGTCAAAGGCAGTCTGGTGGCACAAAACGGGACGACATTCATAGGGGAGTCAAAGAAGGGCACAATGAATAATTTCAACACCAGAGAGAAAAGAGTTCACGACTTCGCCATTAACGGCGGAAATCACAAGGTGCATATCATTCAGGCACATGACGGCCAGCTCGTAACCGGTCACCTGGTGGACATGCCAAAGGTTGTTGACGGCCATCTCGTTTCCGATACAGAGAGGGACATACTAAAAATGACCGTAGTCAACAGATATGAAGATGCGCCTCCTTCGCTGGGCTTCATCAGGGGTTTCGGGTTAAAAAAGGGGGCCATCGCTTCGAGCGTTGCCCATGACTCTCACAATATAATCTCAGTCGGTGCAAATGATAAAGACATGTGCAGGGCAATTAACAGTATTATCAGGAGCAAGGGCGGGATTAGCGTTGTTAACGGTGATATCGAAGAGGCTCTGCCCCTGCCGATAGCCGGGATCATGAGTGATTCGAGTTATAAAGAGGTAGCAAGAAGATATACTGAGATGGACAGGCTTTCAAAAGCATTGGGCTCCCCTTTAAAGGCCCCCTTTATGACACTCTCCTTTATGGCGCTCTTGGTCATACCCGAGATTAAGTTGGGTGATAGGGGATTGTTCGATGTGGGGAGGTTTGAGTTTATCGATCTCTTTGCTTCTTCCTAGTTCCCGCCTCTATCTATCCTACCGAAATCATCCTCGAGCCTTTCGATATCATCCTCACCGAAGTAGTCTCCTTGCTGTATCTCGATAAAAACCAGATTGCCGGTTCCCGTACTCTTAATCCTGTGGTGCGCGCCGACAGTGACATCGCACGACATTCCCTTTTTCAGTGGGAATTCCCTATCGTCTATGGTAACGAGGGCCTCTCCGCTGACAATATTCCAATGTTCGGATCTGTGCCCGTGTCTCTGGAGACTCAGCCTCTTGCCCGGATATACGACAATCCTTTTTACCTTATGATCAGGCTCGTCTGAAAGGACAGTATAGAAGCCCCACGGGCGATGTTCTTCTGTCTTGTTTTCTTGAGCGCTCATCATCGTGCCCCTTATGCCTGGTGTGTATCGATTTGAAATCCCCTGTGTGATTATAGTGGAAAAGAGGGCAATGTCAATTGGCGTTCATTTTCACTTGTTATCGTACCTTATTTGGTTTAGTAAATGTACCCGGGCTCTCCTCGCCATTCATCCCCGTCCTAAAGGACGGGGCATTCTGGCGAAGGAGAGCAAGATTAGTTGTTAGTCAGTACCGGTTCTTTGACCTAAGGAGGGGAGGTTGCAAGATATGAACATCAAACTCAGCAATATGGAGACACTCTTTAGACCGGATTCGATTGCGGTGATCGGAGCATCGGATAAGTCTACCAAGCTTGGCTTTCATGTGATGCTGAGCCTGACCAAGGGCGGTTTTCCGGGTATGATTATTCCGATCAATCCCGGTTCCACTGAGATAATGGGACTCAGGACCATGCCCTCCATATCCGATGTCCCGGGGAAAATAGATCTGGCCATCGTTGTACTGCCGGCTGCCCTTGTTCCCGCTATATTTGAAGAATGCCTGGCGAAGGGCGTGAAAGCTATCGTTCTCATTACTGCCGGATTCAAGGAGATTGATGATCCACACGGTGGAGAACTCCATGAACAGCTTGCCGGCATCATGGACAAAACGCCGGTGCCGGTGATCGGCCCTAATACCTTTGGTATGATCAATCTGCGGGCCAGCCTCAATGCATCCTTTACACCGGAATTCTCTCTCATGAGGAACGGTGTCATCGGGCTGGTAAGCCAGAGCGGCGGCATGTGTCATCTCATTTCTTTCCTGGCACTAAGGGACGATATCGGCTTCAGCAAGATAGTGGGAATCGGAAACAGATTGAATGTTGATTTTCGGGAGATGGTTGAATATTTGGTACAGGACACCGACACGGAGGTAATAGCCCTGTATATGGAGGGCGTAGACAGGCCACGGGAGCTTATCGAAACGGCCAAAGCGCACAGAGGTACGAAACCGATTATTGCCTATAAAACGGGCGTAGGTGACATAGGAAATCAGGCGTCTCGCTCCCATACCGGCTCGTTGGCAGGAAACGAGGAGATTTATTCAGGGGCGTTTAGCCAGGCAGGCATACTGGGAGTAGACAGCGTGGAGAGCCTTCTGGATACGGCTAAGGCCATGGCCGTAGCACCTCCGCTAAGAGGAGCGGGCGTTGCCATACTTTCCTCCCAAGCTGGTCCGGGTTTGGCTGGGGCTGATATCTGTCAGAGGGCTGGGCTTCGTATAGAACCTTTTAGCGGAAAGACCCAGAGAGAGATCAATGCTATTCTTCCCCCTCTGGCAATGAGGATTAATCCAGTGGACATGGGTCCGGCTTGGTATAACTCAGAGGCCACAGTCGGGATTCTGCAAGCCGTTCTGAAAGACGAAAACGTGTCAGGCATTCTTCTGTTTATGATGTTTGCTTCCGCTAATGTGGATTCCATTAAAGCCTTGAGCTTCCTGTTGGAAAGAAGAAAACAGGAAAAACCTATAATCACCTGCCTTTCTGCTCCTCCCGGGATTTGGGATGAGTACATAAGAAGGTACGAAGAAGCCGGTATTCTCGTTAATTTCCCCACCCCGGAAAGGGCAGCCGGAGTCATGGTAAATCTCAACAGATATCGAGACCTCGTACAGTAAGGCAAGCTGGGTTAGCCCGGCGAACGGGGAATTACAGAGTAATTGTTTTTTGTTCGGAAGAGGATCGAAGGTGGGAATGGAGGTTATTCGTCTTCCTTATTCCTGTCTTTTACCAGTTCTATGAAATCCTCAAGATTCTGTTGAGAACCAAATGCGGTATTATACAGCTTTTCACTCCATACACTCAGGCCCAATTTAAATATCTGATGAATTACACCGTCAGCCCCCTGGGCCCCTTTGAGTTTCAACATCTGGTAAAGGAAATCATCCGGTATCTTGATAGGATAGACAGTGGTATACTCATCTGAGTCTGACTTCAGATATTCCTGAGTACTTTTTAGAATTCTGAGATTTACATATTTGTTGGAGTATTCTTTTTCATCCATGTTTTGAGCCAATCTGCCAAGGCCATAGAGGTTTATCTGTATCTGGTATTTTTAACCAAACTCGGCAAAATGTCAAGGTGCGAATGCGAATGCCGTGCGGTCCATCATATGATATTTTCCCGGTGGGCTAAAATTAAAGTTGAAAAATGGAGCAGATGTGATATATAGTCGCAAGTACAGAGATATGGTGCGAATATGATAACAGGTCTTGTAATTTTACATGTATTGATTTGTATTGGATTGATAATCGGGATACTTCTGCAGTCCGGAAAAGGGTCTGACTTGGGAGCAGCTTTTGGTGGCAGTAGCCAGACCTTATTCGGGAGCACCGGAGCCATGCCGTTTCTCAATAAAATGACAGCAGGCGTGGCTATTGCCTTTATGGTAACTTCTCTCTCCCTTGCCTTTATAGCATCGAGACCTTCCAAATCCTCGGTTATGGAGGGAAAAGGTAAGACTCAGCAGGAGATGCCTGTTCAGGCGGGAGAGCAAACCGGTGTTCCCTCCGGTGCACCTCCTGAGAAATAGTAATTTAGCAATGCCGAAGTGGTGGAATCTGGTAGACACGCTATCTTGAGGGGGTAGTGGGTTACGCCCGTGCGGGTTCAAGTCCCGCCTTCGGCACCATAATAATATCAAGCATCTTCGTATCATATTAAATTTTTGTCCCAACAAATAAAGGCTTTCAGAATGGTATGGCGTTGAAAGCCTTTTCATTAGTGCATTCCATAACCCAGGTCAGGTTCATGATCTCCCCCGGCGCTTTCCCGTGTAATAGCCTGTGCAATGGATTTCTGCTCCAGACCCTGGCGCGCATCCTCCAGCAGGAGCGCTAGGTCGTCCCTGGTATAAGTGAGATCCAGCAGCGCCAGGGCATTGCTGTGTAATCTCTTAAGTGACTCCTTCCCCTTACTTTATCATTACATCCTGATCATTCATGATGTTCTTGACATTTCTAATGCTAACGCTAGACATTTGCTGCCAGTAGGGGATTTTGCGCAGGGCTACGTCAGCCACAGTAGTGTGGTAGATGGGCAATTCGTCGTCCAGCACCAAAACTTCCACGATCTCGCCCTCCAGAGGGCGAATGTAGAGGTGGAGATCCCTAACCTTCTTGTGCTTAAGATCGGTCATGTCGAGAAGTTCCTGGGTGCGTACCTTGTCCAACCATCGCTTTCCGGGAGGCTCTCTGATTGTGGCAACGAGTTTTTGCAAAAGTCTATCGAGCTTGATTTTTGCTTTTAGATTCTCTTTAAAGGACATGACGACAAGCGCCTCGTAAGCAAGTTTGTGACAAGGTCAAAACCTCTCCGGGACGTCTATTGGATCAAACCCCAGCTTTCACATACGACTTGAAGTCTGCATATGTCTTAAGGTTCAGCCGGAGATTGTTCCTGTATGAGAAATTGCCCACCAAGCTGATCAGCGGTTTGCGGCGTTGCCACAAGCTGCTCCAAATCCTGCGCAGAATGCGCGGCATGGAATAGAAGTCCCGGTCGCAGGAGATCATCTCTCCGATAATGCCCTCCAGAGACAGATTCTTATACCGGGCCACCGGGAAGGTCAGCGTGTAATATTTCCAGTCCTCCGGGAACGTATCGAGGGCGATGCGGTCCTCCGATTTCATCTGGTCCCACAGGCGCGTGCCGGGCAGGGGAGTCAGAAACAGCGCGTTGAGATTGTCCACGCCGTACCGGCTGGCCACCTCGGCGATACGTTTGCCGATGCCCGGTTCGTCTATGTCCAGACCGATGATAAAGGAACCCACGACCAGTATGCCGTGCCGCTGTATGCGCCGCACGGAGGCGCAAAAGTCCCGGCCCTTCAGAAGGTTGAATTTCTTGCCGAGTTCCAGAAGCCCTTCCGGTGTGGGGGATTCAAAGCCGATGAAGACGCCGCTGCACCCGGCCTTCGCAGCCAACGCCAGGAGCTCTTCGTCATCGGCGAAGTTAATGCTGGCTTGGGCAACCCATTGCTTTCGCACGTTCGCCTGTGCCATGGCACGGAACAGGTCCTTGGCGCGGGCGATGTGTTCAGGGCGCGTGCCGATGAGGTTGTCGTCCACCACCAGCACATGCTTTTCACGGATCGACTGGAATTCCCGCATAACATCCGCAATGGGTCGGTGTCGGTAGCGGGACCCGTTGAAGGCCGTCACGCTGCAAAAGCTGCAGTTCAATGGACAGCCGCGTGTGGTCTGAATGGCCCCGCAGGCATATCCCGTAGCCAGCAAATCATGACGGGCGATCGGCACATCGCTTATCTCGGCGAGCCCTCCGTCATACCGGCGCTTCAGGCTGCCATTCCGTGCGTCCTCCAGGACCTGCGGCCAGATGCCCTCCGCCTCCCCCGTGACGACCGAGTCCACACGCTCCATGACCTCCTCCAGGCACATGGTTGCGTGAATGCCGCCCATGACGACGGGTACGCCCAGACGCCGGAAGTGAGTGGCCACTTCATAGGCGCGGTTCGCCTGGGAGGTGCAAGCGGTAATGCCCACCAGGTCCGGCCGGGGCATGGCCGGATAGTCCGGCGCGCCGAGGTTCTCGTCCACGATCGAGATTTCCCACTCCGGTGGGGTCAGGCCCGCGAGAACCATAAGGCTGAGCGGTTTCCACACGCGGTAGCGGTTCCAGCGGCTCTCCTTGATTTTGACGATGCTGACAAGGGGGTTGGAGGGGTTGATCAGATATAGTCGCATGCCGTGCAGTCACTCCTGGATAGGGATTTCATTTTTGTCCTTCTTTTCCTCAATGCTGGTTTAATGAATGGAATGCCGCAATGACTATTGGTTAGGTATCAATTTTAACCTTCTTGATCCTACTTTCAATCGCCTGGCGAACCGCCATTTCATCCTGCCGAAGAGATTCGAATTCTCTATCTGCAATTTCCAGTAATCCAGCGAGACACGCAAATCTCCTTCGAAGCCGGAATGGGATGTCTTCTGGAGCTTTGTAAACAATGTCGTGCTCAATCTCAGCCCATGCATGTTGTAGAATTGTTCTGACCTGGATTTCACACTT
>DATKZQ010000083.1:0-3614 GCA_035527895.1 Desulfatiglandales bacterium | reverse complement strand
CTCATGAGTGGGGTTGGTGAAGAAGTGTTCTGCGGTTCCCTCCTCGACAATCCGGCCTTCGTCCATAAACACAACCCGGTCAGAGACCTCCCTGGCAAACCCCATTTCATGGGTTACCACAACCATGGTCATTCCCTCACGGGCAAGTGTTCTCATAACGTCCAGAACCTCACCTATCATTTCAGGGTCCAGCGCTGAGGTGGCCTCATCGAACATCATAATTTTTGGGTGCATGGCCAGGGCCCGCGCGATGGCCACCCGCTGCTGCTGCCCCCCCGAGAGCTGAGAAGGGTAGCCGTTCTCTTTCTCCAGGATTCCAACCTTTTTAAGAAGGCCGCGGGCAACCTCTAATGCCTCGTTCTTGCTCCTCTTGCGGACCACCACCTGGGATAAGGTCACGTTCTCGAGTACCGTCTTGTGAGGAAAGAGATTGAAGAGCTGAAAAACCATGCCGATCTCTTCCCGGATCTTGTTGATGTTTACCTTCTTGTCGTTGATGTTGACGCCGTCGATGATGATATCGCCGCTGTCTATCTCCTCGAGACGGTTGAGGCACCTCAGAAACGTGCTCTTCCCAGACCCACTGGGGCCGATGATGACTACAACTTCCCCCTTTTTAATGTCGGTTGAGAAGTCGACCAGTGCCTTTACCTCCCTGCGGTCAGAAGTTTTAAAGGTCTTATAAACATTATTGGCCTTAATCACTGATGGCGAGCCTCCTTTCAATGTATTGTGTGGCCATCGACAGGGTGAAGGTCATCACCAGGTAGAGGAAGGCCACGGTAAAATATATCTCAAAGGCATGGTAGGTTCTCGCAACCCCTTGAATTGCCTGAAACGTGAGATCTGCCAATGCAATGACCGAAACAAGAGATGAGTCCTTTATTAGAGAGATGAATTGGCCTGCCAGTGGCGGTATGATTCGTTTGAAGGCCTGGGGAAGGATAATGTGCCGCATAGCATTTGCATATGACATACCAAGGGATCGAGACGCCTCCATCTGACCCTTATGAATCGATTGGATACCTGCCCGAACGATTTCACCAACATAGGCCCCTGCAAAGATCGAGAGGGCAGCTGTGCCGGCCGTAAATGCCGTAAGCCTCAGCAGGGTCCCCACAAAGAAGTAGATGATATAGATTTGTACTAAAAGTGGGGTGTTTCTGATGAGCTCCACATAGGTTAGTGAAAGCCACCGTGTTACAGGTTCTTTGGAGAGTCTGGCGATGCCTACGACGGTTCCGATGATAATGCCGAAAAAGGTCGAGGCAATAGAGATTTTTAGGGTCAACATGAATCCCATCATCAGAACGCCCATCCGAAGCCGAATCGTTGGATCATCCGCAGATTTCGCACCATGGTAAAAAAGCATTTCAGGCATTTTTTCCCAGTGCCAAATATAGGTGATCCCTCTTTGTGAAAAGAAGTAATAGGCAGATCCTATAATGATGGCCAGAACGACTAACGTAATGATTGATCTCTTGGTAAAGGTCAAAACCAGTCTCCTCTCCTTAAAAAAAGGGGGGATGCGGAATCGCTCCCCCCTTTTTTTGGTTATTTTTGTTGCTTGGCAAGCTCTTCTACATAGTCCACAAACCATTTCTGTTTGAATTGATCCCAGCGACCATCACCGCGAATCTGCCGCATAAAGTTATTAAGCCAGTTAAGAAAATCCGGATCTCCCTTACGGATGGCCCAAGCGAGTGGTTCATAGGTGATTGGGTCAAAAAGTCCAACGGTGTCCTTTTTGTACATAGCAGCAAACACCCGAACCTGAGGTTCGTCATAAATAAAGGCGTCAGCAAGGCCATTTGCAACCTGAAGGGCTGGCTCAGCCTCAGTCTTAAACAGCCGGAGGGTCGCTTTGGGCATCATCTTTTCAGCAGTAAAGGCCCCCGTTACCCCCAGCTTGCTGGTGATAATCACGCCCTTCTTGTTGAGATCTTTGTAGCTCTTGTATTTACCTACGTTCTTCTTGTGGATCAGCAGGCACTGGCCAATGTAGTAGACAGGATCACAGAAGTTGACCTTGAGATTTCTGCTCTGGAGAATCGTCATCCCTGACATGATGATATCAAACTTGTGGGTCATCAGGGCCGGGATGATGCCTTCCCATGCGGTATTGATAAGTTTAACCTTTTTTTCTCCTCCTTTGCCAAAAATGGCCTTTCCCATTTCGTATGCTATGTCTACATCAAAGCCGACAATATTTCCCTTCTCATCCTGCATTTCAAAGGGTTGATACCCGGCCTCCATGCCAATGCGAAGTTCACCACGCTTAAGGATCTCTTCAAGAGTAGATGCCTTTGCAAGGTCTTCTGTGGTAAAGGCCATTGCAGAGCCTACCCAAAACGATCCAATAAGTATTGAGATAAGAATCACGAACAGCAACTTTTTCATCTTAACCTCCTCTTTTTATTAATTTTAGTAAAAAACAAGTAAGCAATCATGGACTTTGCCATTGCCCAACCTGATAAATATCTTTATCTGTCACCTCCTTTCTTTCCCCGCTTAAACCCTGTCTGCGTTTATCTTTATCACATTTTTCTCTCATAAACCAGAAAACTGTCCTCTATCTCTATAGAGAATTTTCTAATTATGTCAACGAATTTATTTAAGCGGGTGTGTTTCCTACCAAAATCGGTTCAATTCTCTCCAGTGCCCAATCGATCTCTTCTCTGGTAATTATCAGCGGTGGCATAAAGCGAATGACATTTTCGTGAGTATCCTTGCACAGGAGTCCCTGTGCCATAAGTTGCTCACAAAAGCCACGGGCCCCGCCAGCTTCGGGAACAAGTTCGACACCAATCATAAGACCTTTTCCCCGGACTTCTTTGATGGAGGGGCTCTTGATTCCTCTCAATTGAGTCAAGAAGTAATCCCCAAGCTTGCTCGCATTTTCTATCATCTTCTCTTCAATTAAAACCTTGATGGCCGTGCGAGCCACAGCGCAGGCCAGAGGGTTACCGCCAAAGGTACTTCCGTGCTCACCGGGCATAAAGACGCCCAGGACCTCTGTATTAGACAACATTGCCGAAATGGGATAAAACCCTCCGGAAAGAGCTTTGCCAATAAGTGTCACGTCAGCCTCGATGTCATCGTGCTCTTCAGCCAGAAGTTTGCCTGTCCGGCCCAGTCCGGTCTGTATCTCGTCAAGAATCAAGACCACGTCGTTCTGCTTGCAAATAGACTTAACCTTCTTTAGATACCCTGACGGTGGAACAATTACTCCTGCCTCCCCTTGGATCGGTTCGACCAAAAAGGCCACAGTGTTTGGCGTGATAGCCTCTTCCAGGGCCCTCGCTTCGCCAAAAGGAATGATTTTGAAGCCAGGTGGAAAGGGTCCAAAGCCTTCCCTGTACTGCCTTTCACTACTGAATCCAATAATTGCTATGGTTCTGCCATGGAAGTTGTTCTCGCAAACAATTACTTCAGCCTGGTTCTGAGGGACACCTTTGAGTTTGTATCCCCATTTGCGAACGGCCTTGATTACAGTTTCTACCGCTTCAGCCCCGCTATTCATGGGAAGAACCATGTGCGAATTGGTCAAATTACAGATATCCTCATAAAAAAGTCCCAATTGGTCATTGCGAAAGGCCCGAGAAGTAAGGCAC